>JALTMP010000336.1 GCA_027001645.1 Candidatus Heimdallarchaeota archaeon | reverse complement strand
AATGCGGCCGCACTCTGAGAAATCTTGTTAATTCGTGCTAGGGCGCAAGCAAGTTCATAGTATGCCTCAGGGGTTCCCTTTATTTTCGTTGCTTCGGAAAAATGCCTAACCGATTTATGGGGTTTTTCATCGAGTTCCATTAAGCCAAGATTGTATCTCAAGAGGTATTGTTCCTCCGGATCGTTTGCCTTTCTGAGTGCTTCTCGAAGTAATTCCCTCGCCTCATTTTTTTCTCCCTTCAAGAACAAGGCGTTTGCCAAGTTAATTTTGTATGTTCTCTGATTTGATGGCGCCATGCTAAGACATTTTTGCAATTTTTCTACAGCTTCTTCAATTTCTCCTAATTCAAGTAATACTGCTCCTAAATTTCCAAGAAGCTCAGGAAAAACGTTTCCTATTTCTAGTGCTTTCAAGTATGCAGTTTTTGCCTTTGCGTGTTCTCCCTCTTCCCAATATTCATTCCCTAATTCGAACCATAACTCTTGGTTGTCCGGCTCCATCTCTAATTTTTCCTTCAGTTTACTTATTCTTGTAGTGTGCGGACCCTCATGCTCTTCCATTTAGTTCGTATTGTTCCAAAATCCTTGAGAATATTTCGCTAGTTGAGGCTCTTCAAAACATTTCTTCCACGAAGTACGTGGATCTATCATGAGGCTTCTCCATATATGCTTTCCATCACTTCCAAAAGCTTGGTGAGTTTATTTTCCAAATCAATACCCATTATTCCTGCCATCGCTAATACCATTAGCAGATTTTCAAGCAATTCCTCGATATAGCCTTCATTTTGCTGAACAAATGATGTTGCGTCTACGAGTTGTAGTGCGAATTTGTCTAATAAGACCTGTCCGATCATTTGTTCTGGTGTCTGAAATGGCGGTGCGGTGTCCATGGACATTGATGACATTCTCGTTTGAATCAATTCTCCCAACTTTTTGGTTGCCTCGCTGATGGAAAGCATGTTTCTCAACAAAATTATTCTCTTCCTTCTTATTTAACTTACATATTATCTGAATGTATAGACTAAGCCCTAAAATTTCAATTAGAAATTTATTCAAACGTGGTGTTTATTTAATGCTTTTCGTCCACACGGTTTATCTCTATCTTTTTTTCAAGTTCCACTCGAAATAAGGGGGTGGGCTTGTCTTCTCAGAATGGATCATCATTTCAGACCAAGAATTGAGTAGACGGTTTCATGTCTTCGTATTTGCTCAAGTGTTTTATAAAACAAAACAGTGTCAAATTGGAAAGCCAAGGGACAATGTTAAGTACTAAATGAATGACATAATTTTTGGGATCTGGGTAACACGTATTGATTTATGAATAGAAGCATTTCAACTCCAAATTGAATTAGAAATTAGGGGATGCTCACTGAAAAAAGAGGTGAAAAAATGAGCAATAATACGGAGATTTCTACACCTATTCGGCTTGTGCTTTTTTCTAGCGAAGAATGCTGGGCGTGTCCTGAAGTTGAAATGATTGTACATCAAGTTGTTGGAACTTCAATGAGTGACATTGTTCACGTAAGTACAATCGATGTCGACGAAGATCCGGAGGCTGCTTCAAAATATGGCGTCTACAAACTCCCAGCGTTGATGGTTAATGAAGAAATTGTATTGCATGGCTCAGTAACAGAGGATGACGTGAGGGATATTTTGTGGACAAGACTTATCACTGAAATTCTAAAAACTGAAGAAATTGCGTCTTTACGGAAAGAAAACATGCTGAACATTACAATGAATGCGCTCCAATCAGTTTCTGGTGAAGAACTTGTTAGACCAAACATCGGTGATTATGTTCATTTGGGGATCGTATTACAAACAACTCTTTCCATGTATGCACTTGACCCTCTAATGCCTGAGCTTTTTTATCTTGCCGGGAGAGAGGTGGGGAAATACGGGGCAATGCAGTATCATCTTTCTATGTTGAATAGAAAAATTGGCACAACATTGCGACCCAACAAACGATTCAACGAGTTCCTAAAAGCAATCGTGTCCTATTACTCTAATGTTGATGTCCTACCTTATCTCCTCGCAGAAGAAGCAAGTTATGAAAAAATCAGTGATTCTGAGGCTCGAATTTATTTGAAGAATTTATTGACTGCCTGCGTGTCTTCTGAGTTTACTGAGACAACTTGCGATTTTACTGCGGGAGAAATTGCGGGTTCTGCAGAGGCTATTACAGGGAGATCCGCAATTTGTATTGAAACAGCTTGTCAATCAAAAGGAGACAAAGCTTGCGTTTTTCATCTTAAATTGGTGAACGATAGGGAAGAAGCAAAACGTCCTCTTCCTTTATCTGAAGATAAGCATGCTCGCCACGAACGAAGAGAGACCTTCTTTGAGCTTCTGCATGAGATCACTCTTGAAATTAAGGATTCCTTACTGATGAAAAAGCGATTACGTCCCAAAATTGGTGATTTTGTTCACATAAGCGCTTTACAAACCCGAATTATGGGACTCAAACTAATGGATGAGTTCAGTTCAAGCATTCTTTATGCTGCTGGGAGGGAATTTGGCGTGGTTGGACCCGGAAAACCAATTCTTTATGAAATCGCTCAAACACAGCATGATTCCTTTCCCTTGAGCTTGGGTGAAGCCGTCAAGATCATGAAAAAATACCTCTCCCATCCAACAAGTTATCTGGGAAGAGAGTATAGTTTTGTTCAGGAAGCCACTGTAGACGAAGAGCAGGAAAAATACGTCATACGTTTATTTGAATATGCGAACAGCAGTGGTGCTCCAAACCTCGGAGTTAAGTTCTGCGACTTTTTTGCCGGGTATCTTGCCGGGAGAATTCATCTCTTGACAGAAGAGGACCCCCAAGTAATTGAAACTGCTTGCCAAGGCTCTGGAGCTAATTATTGTGAATTTTCAATAGAACCACTCGTGGGTTGATGCTGTATGCAACTCCTTATGCGTCTCCTGTCTTAGGGGCCTAACCTTGAACGCAAAATCAACGGAGGAATCATAGCGAACCTACCCTGAGCATTATGACAAAAAGACATGTGTTAGTTAGATTTCGGCCAAATTGGCTCTTGATCACGGTTGGTGTGAATCGCAATGGTCGTTGTGGAAGTATTTTCTCTGGCTTCCCAATAGGTGTGCTTTTGAAGTGAGAGGGAGAAAAAGGATACATGGATATAGAAGTCTCGCATCATCTTCGTTTACTTTTTCCTTTCCCTTCTCGCCAGCTAAGGGCTGTTAAGGCTGAGTTACAGAACTATCTTTCAGAGCTTTTAGAACCTTTTCACAGCTCGTGCCAGATTATCAAGGCTCATTCTAACCAATGGTGGGATGTAGTTATTAATGGTCCAAAGGAGTCAATACCAATTGTCATTAATTTGTTGAAAACTGAAGTGGGGCTTCTGACTTCTGCATCAAGCATTCGCAAAGGTGAAGTCAGAATGGGACGGCTCGTAACACCCACTCAATTTGGCTTTGGATGGTTTGTTGATGTGGGCATCCGCCCAAGGAAAGATGTACTTCTTCCGCTCCACGCACTTAGAAAATCTATTCATGGCTGTTCTGGCTTATCATTGAGAGAAATCACTGAGCAACTTGGTTTCATTGAAGGGTTTCCACTATTGGTTGAAATAGTGGAGAAGAAAGTTTTCTCCGAAAGCAATGTCGAAATCGAAGCAAACTTGGATAATCGCTGGATCACTAAGATCAATTCTTGGATTTCCGGAACGAACGAATGGCTTATTGTCTTAGGAACGTTTAGAAATAGAATTCTCCATGCTCTTCGTTCCTCTCAGCATTTTAGAGATCTCGTAGGTATTGAAACCATCGATCCTTTGTCTCACGTGTTATTCTTTCAACCCTCCACTCGAAGTTCAGGGCTTATCCCCCGCTTAGGTCCCCATTTAAAAGGAGCAAGACTAGGTTCTGGGCGTCCACTGAAGGTAGAAAATATTTGAAAAAAGGCACATTGAAAGCTCTGTTTTGGTTCTAGCTTGTCAGTCAAGGGGCGGAACAAATATAACTACCCAAACATGTTTTGCGTTAGATAGTTAACGGGCGACGCAAATATGAGGATCTCAAGGATAATAATGCTGGCTATTATGTTTAGCTTAATGGTTACCCCCATGGTTACTCTGCTGGCCTTTGGGCAAACTGAACAAGAGGGTTATGTAAATCCAATTTATAACTTCCCCCGGCTCCAAATTACAGATAGCAAAGAAGCAAAATTCTTCTTGGACATGCAACTTTTCAAACCGCAAGGGAGCGATACTGACTATGCTGTCTTTTCTTATCTGACACCAACGAATCAATCAATTGTTAATGATATTGCAAGAGAGCAATATAAAGAGACTTTCTTGCCGTCTGCCTCGGTGGTCTCAACCATTGAGGAAGTAACAGAATTTGGGATGTACTCTTATAAGACGAATTTCTCAATCCATGTTGCGATTGCTCCGAATATAGTACAAGCCAAGGAAACCACTCCCACGCTAGTTGATGTAGTTGTGGCTGATGATGTTCTCGGTTTTAGATATCCAATCAAGGTTGATCCTAGTGGTGAGTATTTACACATCGCCTACGTGGTTCCTGTTTACGGAAATCGTTCCGAAATATTCAAACCATTTATTGATGAACGACCAGGGAATCGGCTCGTTTACCAACGTTTCAGGATTTCTGACCTCCTAAATGGAATCGCTAACCCCGATGTTACCATCAATATGACTAGTCCACAAAGAGAATTCGTAGTAAGTACAAGCATCGCCATTAACCCCAACAATGGAACCGTCCAACTTGTTTGGAGCTCATATATGGAAGCTCAAAACGTAATCGTTTCCGAGGAAGCGATTAAAGCTGACCCGACATTTGCCTTTGATCGCAAAATCTACGTGAACTCTTATGCGCCGCTGACTCCCTCTTATCTTGCTAGCTATGCTCCGGGTGATTATCCCGACCGCTATTTATTCGGCCAGAATCGTACAGCGATTCTCCCATATTCATTCAGACAAAGGAGCACCTACCAAGCAATGAGCTATGTCGATGCTGAGGGATATACCCATCTTATCTGGTCCTGGAGATCAATTGCTGGTGTTATCAATAAAATCTATCACACTGTTCTTCCAAGGGAAATTCCCTATGCTGATGCGAACTTTACGTTTTCTCTTGGAGGAGAGTGGGAACAACCTGGAAAAGTCAATGACGCACGCGCAATCCTGAGGAGAATTAATGTATTTCCATGGGAAGGGCATGATTATATCACTTTTACTCCTTACAGCATTTCTCTTCCCTACTATGCGCGTCTCAACAACCCTCGCCCATACGAGGTAGAATTCCCCGGAGACATTAAGAAGAACCAACTTTCCCTAGATGTTGGGGTCAGTTCAAAAGAAGCGTGGGCCGTGTGGAGCATTCTCGTTACCCCTTCAGAAGAGACACAACCCTGGTTCTATATGGTAATGATTGACATCTTCGGAGAAAGAGGATTGGTTCAATCTAGGATTACTCTTACTACTGAAGTTGCTCATACGTACCCCAACGCTGAGTTTACAGACAATGATGATCTCGTGCTATCTTGGATCGACGCTAAGAATAAAGGGACACCGGAGAACCCCAATCTTGAATACGAATTAGTTCTTGCATTCCCGCCAGATATTCCCCAAGCCAAAGCTGATCCCGTTCTCCTATTGATAATTGGGTTCCTCTTCATGGGTGGTGTTTTTACCGGCGTTACCCTTCTTGTACTAAAAACCATTCCTAGGGAAGAAGAAGAGATCGACATTCCCATTCCCGGGGAATAGAGCAAAAACTCACCCGTAAGAACGCAACTCTCCTCCCTCATTTTTTTGTAGAACTCCCCTCATGTCTTTTTTTTCTAGATATTGTCGTAACGATCTGACTGTCTTTCACTCTTCCTAGGCCGAAAATTCGTTGTAATTTTAGATCATGAATAGTGGAGCTATATTCCTTAATACATCATTTGGCATAACAAAAGATTCTTTCATTTGCACGATATTTTTATATATGTCCCTTCAACAACTCAATACGACACTGGCGTTTGCCAGTGTAAAAAAGAAGAGAGGTAAATCTAATATGAAATACCGACTAACGACCCTACTCGTCTTAGGCCTTTTGGCCATAAGCGTGTGGAGTCAAAGCCCCGGTGCTGCTCAGACCACTGAGAAGCAACTAGTCTACGCAATGCCGTATGACTTTACAGAATTCAGTGTTTTCACTCAGAGTTCTTATGCTACTGCTCAGTGGATGGGCGCGATTTTTGCAGGGGCCTATGAAAGAGACTCTGAATCGGATCGTGCATACGCTCCGCTACTAGCAGAGAGCATGCCCACCATTCAAGAAGTAAGTGATCAAGCAGACGGAACCGTCATGATTGTAACGGTGAAACTAAAAGATGGACTCAAGTTCTCCAACGGTGACCCCTTAACCGCTGAGGATTTAGTCTACACTGTCCAGCTTCACATGACCCCCATGATCGGCTCTGGTGCCTACGGTTCGTTGGCAAAATTCTTCCTTAAATCCAATGACAGTGTAAAGGCAGTCGACGACACAACCGTCGAATTCCGCTTTAAGATCAAGTATGCTTTCTACATCGGATTCACCGCCTTTGCAATTCTACCCCAGGAAGTTTACAAGCCAGCAGTCGATGGTGGCAAATACGACTTTGAAGACAAACCTGAAGACTACTTGATAGGTGCTGGTCCATTCATGTTGGAATCCATCGACACCACCAACAACGTCGTTACAGTGGTGAAGAACCCCAACTGGAAGAAGACCGGTCTTCCCGAACCCGGAGTTGACAAGATCGTTTACAAGAAGATCGGAACTAAGGAAGCCGCAATCGCTGAGCTCAAGAAGGGAACTGTCGACTTGTTCGACTCCCAATACAAACCTCAGAAGGATGATTTCGCTGGCATTGAGGGCGTGATTGACGAATTCGTTACCGTCTTCGGCAGCCAGGAAATGGCCATCAACCACATCCACCCCGTCTGGGGTCACACCGCTCAATTGGACGACTTCCTTGGTGTAACATTCAACTATAATGCAACTGGTCAGAGCTACACCATAAGGTCATTCTGGAATGACATCTCTGGTGGAAGCATGAGCGAGGCCAACAGAATTGAAGCTGCTCGCCTCGTCCGTGAAGCCATGAGCTACATCGTCCCACGAGAAGACATTGTGGACAACATCTTGGAAGGCTTCGGTGAACCCGCTCCTACCACCATGCCCAAACCTGCAATTGGTTGGGACCCCAACCTTGAGCCTCGCAAGTACTCCGTGCTCAAGGCTGGAGAGCTCATCAAACAAGCTTTCTCCCTCGCTGGATGGGACAACATTACTACGAGTCCCAGTGCTGATGGTATTTACTTCGGTGACTTGATGGACTACTTCAACGACTGGTCCATCGCCCTTCTATCACCCAACACCAACCCTGCTCGTAACCAATGGGCAGCCCTCATGGAAGTTGAATTCCCACGAATTGGTATCGATGTACGTCTCCACACCAACACTGGTTGGGACGTCATCGCTCCCAGAACCTTCAACTTCGATATAAGTCCTGACGACTACAACCGTGATGATGGTCTCCACACCCCCGTTCCCCTATGGGACCAACAGGGCTTTGACTTGCTCTTCGTTGGTTATGCATGGGGACTTGACTGGGACCCACAAGGTCTCTGGGAGACCTGGGCATGGTTGCCATTCGGTTTCAACTTCTACAACTACTGGGACCCTGACTACGACGCATTGACTGACAGCTACGTGCAAGAACTCGACTTTACCACAAGGCTAGAAAAGGCTAAGGAAGTACAGAAATACTTGTACGACTACCAGCCTGCTATTCCTCTAGTCTACTCACAAGACCACTGGGCATACAGAGATGTCTGGGAAGGCTTTGACTTCGTTCTTCTCAGCTCTGCCGCTCAACAATGGTGGAGAATCCGCGAGGCCGGTGCAGGTGGCGAAGAAGGCGGAGGATTCTTATCCTTCAGCCCATTCATTGCCTTGATCGCTGCACTCGGTGCTGTTGCGGTTATCCCCATTGTTCGCCGCAAAAAGTAAACAAGTAGACTCTGAAGCCTGAAAAGGCTTGAGCATTTGGGCGACAACCGTCGCTCCTTTTTTTCCCATTTTTTTTGATTGGTTGTTCATTATGCCAAGGTTCAAATTGGACAAATTTTAGGTCGTTTCGAGAAAAATGAGTCTTGAAGTTGAAGAGCTCATCCGCAAACTTTCTTCCCCACATGTTTGGGAAAGACAAGTTGCCGTAGTAGAACTAGGAGACTTGGGAGATATTAGGGCTGTCGGAAAGCTATTTGAATTATTAAAGTCCGAAGAATACGACGAGATTCGTATTGCTGCGGAAAAAGCCCTCGAGAGAATTGCAAAAGCAAATGGATTCGAAACTGTGGAGGAACTCAAGTTATTTGCAGATCGAAAAGAGCGCGAAGTGGTTAAACAAGATGAGTTAAACGATGAGAATTTTGAGGAAGTACTCACTTGGCACGCAATCCATGGAAATGAATTTTGCATCGGAGCAGAGTGTCTTTTCTATCAACCCCCATCCGACGAACCCAGTTCTTCTCCAAACGAGAAACATTGCACAATCAAAGAAGGATTTGTAAGTGGAACTGAACAGAAAAGATTGATTAATACCCTATTGCTTTTCAAAACTGCTGACGAATGGCTAACCCTCATGAAAACATTCAAGTCATGTCAGAAAGGCTTTCTGTTCTCAAAGGACTTACTAACTGCCGCAATCTCTCTTAAGCACTCGAAAGACGTCTCGTCTGACATTTGGAACATGTTTCTGATTACAATTCAGCAAGATCCTGAATTCTGGGAAAAAAATCAAAAAACAATCAACCCTGAAACACTTGAGTTCTTAAGTAAAAAGGTAAAGAAGTCCCGAATCACAAAATCTAACAAGAAAATAATTATCGACCGACTTGAGGCTCTTCTAAAAACGAAGAATCGCAGCGACAAGTTCTCCGCTAGAATCTCTCTTCTAGAGAATGAACTCACGAATCTCGAAAAGGAATTGACCAAGAAATCCTTATTTGGCGTTTTTAAAAAGAAGCAAAAGAAAGCCGAGATTCAGAAGAAATTGGTCAAAGCTAAGGAAAAATATAGCGAACTCAAGCAAGAGCGAAAAAAGGCGAAAAAAGCCATAAATCAACGAACAAAAATCCTTGAATCGTTTGGTTTCTTAAACAGCTCAAGTTAGGCTCAGCTTTCTGAGCTAAGAAGTATCTCTCCGATCTTTTCAATACGCTGATAAAATTCAGGGATATGAGCAAAGATTCCAGCTTCCATGTTCAGAAGCTCGATTGCCAGGCTATGAACATAAGGAATTCGAACGGTGGGTCTTACTCCTCGATCAATGAAGAATTGATCCCATTTTTTTAGGAAGCCTTCCAGTAACGCTTGTTCTTTCTCATTCTGGGGCTTGGGGACTTGGTTCCAAACGAAGTAATCTCGTCTTGATTGTATTCTTGTTTGAAGGATTGCTACCATTTCTTGTAAGAACTCGAGAGTGGCATCAACGCCGTAGTTTGCTGGTCGCAGGACAAGTAAGCTTTTATCAGCTAGTGCCATGTGATTTACGCTGTTCATTGATAAACCCGATTGGTTGTCAAAAATTATCCAATCAAATCCAAGTTCTCCTAGCAATCGTTTTTGTGCAACAATGCTTCGCTTTAGCGCCATGGACCACCATTCTGATTTTTTTGTTGCTAAGAATCTCTTTCCAATTTCTGGTGGGGGGGACACAATCATGAATAGATTCTCATGAGTCGTTGGGAGTATTGCGTCGTCGATCTTTTCAAAGTAATTGTCAAGGTAGTGAACCCATGTTCGGTTTGATTCTCTGCTTTCTTCGCCGGTTTTAAAGATTTTATCGATTGAAGGAGCTTCGATATCTGCGTCAATGATCACCGTTTTTTTGCTTTTTACCTCTGCGAACCACTGTGCAAGATTAACAGAGAGTAGTGTTTTTCCACTGCCTCCTCTTGTACTGTAAGTCGTAATCGTCGGCGTTCTTCTCACCAGCCCTTAGATCTTAGAAACAAAACTGCTTTCCTTGTGTTTCATATCGTTCTCTTCTCTTAAAAGTATAAGTGCTTGGGTGAACCCTTTGAAGTAATCCATCCTCTGAAAGAACGTAGAAGGAGTAAACTCGATGTGAGAATATTTCTACGTAAAGGTAGTGATGTCAAAGACAAAGAGTAAGAAAATGAATAGTTGTAAAAGAAGTATCATCGTTCCTTCGTAGAGATCAAGTCTGTGATCGTTCTGTATTGATACCTTGATGAACCAGAGAACGCTAGCGGTTGCTGCTAACTGGATGAGAATAAATGGTTCTAATGGTATGTTTGTTATAAGTCCGAAGAATCCTAATAGCAAGAGTGTGGTCTGAAGAATTCCCCCGATTGTATTGCCTATTGCTACATCGGTTTTTTCCTCTTTTGCACTCAGTAATGCAATGCCATGCTCAGGGATAGAACCCGCTCCCCCTAGAATGAGAGCAACCAATAGTGGCTTCAGATCATAGTGTTCTAGAAGAGCATGAATTGACTGTTCGATAATTTTTCCGCCAATGACAATGCCGATGAACCCAAGCAATAAGAGAAGAACCGTTGTGGTTTTGCTAATTGATGGCAGAGAAACATGTTCTGCCCCATTCTTTTTCAGCGCAATTTTTCTTTGCGCAATGATTAGATTTGCTAAATAGACTAAATATGAAATCGCTAATAAGAGTGCGGCAATTCGGGGGAGGTTTGGATTCTGCTCAATAGTTGCTTCTCCTGTCGCGATCTTGTCTCTTAGAAACTGAATGTGTTCAATAATCCCAACAATCACCACAACAAAGATGGCTACAAACG
>JALTMP010000335.1 GCA_027001645.1 Candidatus Heimdallarchaeota archaeon | reverse complement strand
TTCGCATGGATTCCTCGACTTGTTTCACGGCTTCATCATACGTCGCGTGAGCGGTATGGCCTTCGTGCCAAAGGAATTCTCTGTCTCGAAGCAGTACCTTTGTTTCCTTAGTGTCCCACCTAATAATGTTGCACCATTGGTTAACCTTGAGAGGCAAATCTGTGTGGCTTCTAATCCATAGGGAGAACATCGTATACATGATGGCTTCTGAAGTGGGGCGTAAGCCAACTTTTCTGTCCAGTTTCTTGTCTCCCACGTGTGTTACCCATGCAACTTCTGGAGCAAACCCTGAAAAGTGCTCTGCCTCCTTGTTGAGTAGTTCTTCTGGAACAAATAATGGAAAATACATGTTGTTATGCCCCGTGGCTTTCAATTCAGCATCAAGGATTCTCTGGATGTTTTCCCAGATCCCATAACCGTTGGGCAACAACACGTTGGCTCCCTTAACGGGAGTTCGATTATCCACGATTTCTGCCTTCATGACTATTTCGCTATACCAGTTGGCGAAGTCTGTACTTTTATCATGGTCTAATGGCAACTACTACACCTCTTTATTATCCTGCAAATAAAACGTGAAAATATGAATGAACCGTGGCATGACGACTGCCATTCCTAACTATAGAATAATTCCTACTGAATCGGAAGGCAGTCACCAGGGTTCATTTTCACCAATCCCACATTGGGGTCAAGTAAATAAAACCTTTAGGATAAGATTCGTCACTTCTTATGTTCTAATCAATTTCAATTTTTGTGAAAAGTATAGGAATAATGAACGTGGCTGTAAATCCAATGAACGTATAGCGGAATAAGGTTAGAATGAGTTGTAGAAGCATAGGAGACGTGTCAAAAAAAGCATGTTGAAGGATTGAGAGGAGGAAAGTCAGAGGGACTAGAATAATGTATCCCACAAAAAGCCTTACTCCTAATGTCAATTTATTTTCTGTTCTTGACGAAAACCCAACATATTGTTCTTGAAACAAATGTCCCACCCAGATTCCCATCAATGCACCCATTGACACAGAAGCAAAGTCTGTTTTTTCCTCAGCCCCGAAAGCTAACACTGCGATTAAGAAAAGAATAATTGGACTTAGAGCGTAAACAAGCTGTGTGCTTCGTGCTTTCTCTGAGAAAAACTGCTCTCCTCTTGTCCAAGAATATTGGATTACAACGGCGATTGCAATGCCCAGTATCCACCCAACAATCACGTCTTCTAAGAAGTGAACTGCTAGATATAACCTTGATAACCCTATGAGCAAAACCATTACTCCCGCAAACAACCAGAATTTTCGGTCATTTACATAATAACCAAGTAAGGTCCAGAAGGTACCTGCTCCTTGCGCATGTCCTGATGGCATTCCATTCGAGAGTTTGTACTCCTCTACATCAACTCCAAGCCAGTGATCCTCAGGTGAGTTGTTAGCGTAGGGTCTTGGAGATCCAATCACTATTTTCAGTACGTTGTTCACGTAGCTCGTTGTTGTAATACCCGTGGCAAGTTTCAGTGCGATATCTTTATCCCAAACCCAATAAAGCGCAGCAATTGCTGCTATATAAAAGAGCTCATTTCCAAGGTTCGTAATTGCTATAACGATAGGTGTGAGCACAGGATGCCGTAACGATTCAAAAAACTGAACAATATCCTGGTTCATACGAATAAATCATTCTTGATTTTAAAAAACTAAGCGCACAACGCGCTTAAGGAAAAATGGGGAAATAATGCTCTTGTTTTTCACATTCTTCGACCACGACGACCACCCTTTCTTCGGGTTCCATCGTGAGGTAATGGAGTGACATCTTCGATTCTGCCAATTCGCAACCCTGCACGAGCCAAGGCTCTAAGAGCTGCTTGGACGCCGGGTCCGGGGGTACGAGAACGATGTCCACCTGGAGCTCGGATGCGTACGTGGAGGGTTCTTACACCTTTTGCTTTTGCTTCATCTGCAGCTGCAAAGGCTGCTTTCATTGCAGCATACGGGCTGGATTCTTGTCTGTCTGCTTTTACAAACATTCCACCAGACTTTCTAGAGATCGTTTCTGCTCCAGTAATATCTGTGATATGAATAATGGTATCATTATAACTAGCATAAATGTGTGCAACGCCCGTCATCGTTCTCCGTTTTCTGGAGCGAGGCTGGGGCTGAGCCGGCTTTTCTGTGGCCTCTGTTTTTTTCTCTTCTTCACTCATCACAATTCACCTATTCTTCTTCACTGGGTTCCTCAGAAGATTCTGTCTCTTCTGCTCCTGCAACATTGACTACTTGGGGTCTCATGGGGTGGTCTTCGCTATTGTACGGTGATTTGGGAGCGTATCTTATCTTGTCTTCCTCATCAACGGTTACCAAGTAACTTGGTGACGTTACCAAGTGATCCCCTACCATGATGTGTCTGTGCACAATCATTTGCCTTGCTTGATGGGGAGTTCTTGCTAAACCTTTCTCATAGACAATTGTTTGTAGCCTACGCTTAAGGACGTCTTCAACATCAAGGGACAAAACTGCTTCAAAAGTGCTACCTTCAGGCAAAATCCCGTATCTTGCCATTTTGTGGATCAAAATTCGTTCTTTAACGGCTCTTTCTTCCTCTTCAAGAGCAAGCATTGCTCGTGCCTGAGCCCTCCACCGACCAAGGATAGAACGTGCTCGCCAAACTTCTCGTTTATTTCTTAAGCCATATCTCCCCACCAAATCAAGCTCGGATTGTAGCCGATCCATTCTATAGGGATGGCTTGGGGTTTCGTACCTTTTTCTTGGCTTTTTCGGATCTCCCATTTCACGTCACCTTATCGCTTCTTACGAGAAACACCAAGAGCCAGACCTCTTCTGCCATTGGATTTTGTTCTCTG
>JALTMP010000334.1 GCA_027001645.1 Candidatus Heimdallarchaeota archaeon | reverse complement strand
CATTCTTCCAATACGTGATCAGGAGTGCGCAAGCAAGTCATCCAATTAATAGTAGGGGAGCCCCCGAAAACACGTCCTTGCAAAATGCGAATTGACATGTCGTCGGTTGCTTGAGAGGCTTGTTGCTTATAGAGACGCCGAAGTAAGACCTTTTCATTCTGATTAAGGTCCTCGCGGTTCACAAAAGGGCCTTCTTCAAGAATGACAACCGAATAACCATTTTCTGCTAAACGAGAGGCGGCTAGAGACCCCCCAGCACCACTGCCAATAATACAAACATCAGCTTCTGTCGAAACATTCTCAGACAATTGAAATGGTTGAATAATCATGTCAAATCATCTCTCCTTTGCACTAGATGGCGGATGCCATTTTTGTTTTCCATACAATAGCGTGGGAGTTTCATCTTCTCGACCAATCGTTGGCCCAGGATAATCAAGTTCTGCATGAACACTTTCCTGAGAATAATACCCCCAACCACACAAGCTTTTCAAAGCAACATACCCCGTTCGTAGAAGAGGAATTCGAGAAAGAGACCATTTCTTTAAATAAGAACGGCGTTGAGTAATGGACAGTCTAGAGAAACGAGAAAAACGACCCACAAAAAACAATGAAACGAAAGGAGAGCCCAGAGAGAAAAACAAACGTTTCAAATCCTTCTGCAAGTGCAAGGGCAAGCCAATAATGTATTCATCCACGTTAAACTTGAAATCATCACCAAGTTCTGCTCTTGGAACACCCAGAATCGCCTCCGCAACGGCTTCAAGAGTTTCTAATCGAGAAGGAGAAAGAAACTCAAGTGAACCAGAATCTTTTGCAGACATCAGCTATCACAATGGAATAAAGTAACTATTTGAAATGCATTTCGCATGATTGAGAACTAAGAGACATGCAAAACTAACATCGAAGAAAATATAGGATGAGGGAAAAATAGAAAGACAATGACAACTCAAGAAACCCCACTCGAAGCAACCATAATTGGAGACTCAGTTGTGGTTTGGGACTTTGAACAAGCAACCAAGCTCTACAACATGGGGTTTTTTGGAAAACCAATTGGTGTGGCAAAGGCAAAACCAGGAGAACCAGTGATACACCCGCTTCACCTCTCATTCTTTGATGCCTTATATTTATTGGAACACGGAAAGATATGCATTGAGTCGGACCAAGGAAAGTTAGATAAAACACAATTTGAAGCATTGGCAATCGAAAACCACGACCATTTCCAAGACAAATACATTGTCTACAAAGATCTAAGGAAAAAAGGATACATTCCTAGAGCGGGAATGAAGTTCGGAGTAGACTTTGTGGTTTATGAAAAGGGACCGGGTATAGACCACTCACCGTTCATGGTTCATATTGAGCATGACCAACACGTCATAGACCCAGTCCACCTACTCCGAGCCGGAAGGCTTGCGACATCAGTCAAGAAGAAATTCGTAACCGCAACCGTCAGTAAGGGAATACCAAAGTACTACGTATTTACCCGTTATAAGCCATGAACAACATACTCATGCAATTTTTTCTAACGCACCCTCAGCAAGGTGTCTATGAGCCATCTCAATATATTTGTCCTTGAAACGAACTAGTTCCTCACGCACTTCCTTCTTACTTTCATCAAAGATGTTACCAATGCCTTTCGCAGGTATGCCAACGACAATTTCTCCGCTTCTGATCGTTTTTCCCCGAGAAACCACTGCGCCTTCACCAACAATTGCCCACTCTTTCAACAGCACATAATCAGAAACCACTGCACGCATGCCAATTACAACATTGTCCTCAACAATACAGTTATGCAAGACACATCCATGACCCATAGTAACTCTTGAACCAACTTTCGTCACTTCGTCAGGCCTAGCGTGAATAACGACATTCTCTTGAATCGAGCAACCATCACCAATAATGATTTTGCCATAATCACCGCGTATTCTTGCTCCAGGACCAACATAACAATCGCTTCCGATAACCACATCACCAATAACATCAGCAGTCGGGGCAACAAAAGTCCCCTCGCCAATTTGAGGAATCTTGTCTTCAAATCTCCAGATCGCCATGTCTAGCAATAACAACGGCACAAGTTTAACTTTGTTGGTGGGAAGTCCCCTTCCGAAAGGTAGGGGATGAGAGCAGAAAATACCATGTAGTTGAATGGTATTAGTATCAACTATGCAATACAAAGTAGATAGGGGCCCACATTCCGTTTATTCGTTATACTACCATCTGATATTTGTTGTCAAATATGGAAAAAGGGTGATGACAGAAGAAATAGATGACTTTCTAAAACAAAAAGTAAGGGAAATATCGGACACGTTTAGAGCTGGAATCCTTGCTATTGAAACAAACAAAGACCATATACACATGTTGTTCAAAGCAACGCCGAAATTAGACATCCCGAGGTATATAAATGCACTCAAAACAATTACTTCAAGAGAGAAACGGAAAAAGTTTCCAGAGGTCAGGAAAAAACTCTGGAAAAATGTTTTCTGGTCTCTTTCATATTTTCTTGCCACTTCTGGACAAGTAACTCTTGATGTGTTGAAAAAATACGTTGAAAGCCAGGGAAAGAAAAATGTTGAGAAGTCATAAGTTCAGGCTCTATCCGAATAAAGAGCACGAGAGAAGATTAGAGGAGCAATTAGAGATAAGCAGATGGCTTTATAACAGGTTATTGGAGGAGATAGAGAAAGCAAGAAAAGAAGGAAGAAAGATAACGCAGAAGGACACACAGGCGTTGATCGTGAAATTGAAGGAAGAGCATACAGAGTTGAAAAAGGTCTATTCAAAAGCTCTGCAAATGGTGAATCATCAGTTGTGGAGCAATATTAGAGCGTTATCAAAGTTGAAGAAAA
>JALTMP010000333.1 GCA_027001645.1 Candidatus Heimdallarchaeota archaeon | reverse complement strand
CTCTGATCTGGTGTGGTCTGAAATTGAGGGGGAACCTTGTTGGGATCATTCCATTCAGGATCATCGGGGGAGAAAACGAACTTATCAACCCACCCTGTTGGGATTCCTTCAATCGCTTTTACAACAGGAGGGTCTGAATTTAGATCATAACGATCCGCTGTTGTATCAATGATGACTGCGTGCTTAGGCAATAGCGAAAGTTGATCTGAAGTGATGATTGGCTTATCTGTCTTTCCAGCTGGACGATATGTTGCATCAAGCAAAATGTCTGCATTCGGAAGAACTTTTTCGTTCATATATTCCGTATCTGACGTTTCATACCTACCCAAAGGGATTACTATCGTTTTCGGATTTCCTCCTTTTTCTTTTAGTTCCTCTTGATACCCAAGAAAACCAAAGTGATTCAGTGCTCTGATTGCCCATAACCCTACTTGGCCAGTACCCATTACATAGAATCTTAATGATTCACGATTGGGATCGAACCACTTTTCTTCGCCAAGATTCTTTCTTAACTCTATTAATCCTGCTTTAACCGAGTTATAAGCAGTTGATCGAAGGTCTTCAACAAGGCGGTTTCCTCTCTCATCTTTAATATCATCCAATGAAATCGTATTGACCTTATGTTCATAGAACCACTTGGTCTTCTCCGGGTGGGTATTGTAATGCAAAAAGGCCAAAAGCGTCTGGCCTTCGTGCAACAGTTTCCATTCCTCCTCTGAAGGAGTTGTTAAGCATACTATGTAGTCCGCCTTTTCGAATATGCTCTTTTGCGACACGAACATTACTTTGGGGTGTTCATACTCTTTTTCGCTA
The DNA here is from genome assembly GCA_027001645.1 of Candidatus Heimdallarchaeota archaeon. Taxonomy (GTDB): domain Archaea; phylum Asgardarchaeota; class Heimdallarchaeia; order Heimdallarchaeales; family JAJRWK01; genus JAJRWK01. The sequence continues at coordinate 2,046 of JALTMP010000333.1, read as the reverse complement.
AATCCTAAATCTGAACCGTAGCCGCTGGCAATCATTACTTCCACATTTGGCTTATTCGCAAGTTCGTGGATTAGCCAGGGTGGGAACTCTCTTCGGAATGGAGGGAAAATCCACATTCTTGGAAAGCCAAATACTCTCGTCATACGGGGGAGAATAAGAGAATTGCATTATTAAGTTGTTTAAAGTCCCCAGATTAATGAGCTTACTTAGTTTTTAACAAACAAGCATCGTAGCATTGGAAAAAGGGGGGAGATGTGTTCAATGACTTGTGCAATTAGGCTAGTTTGAAAGGTCTCTTGTAAAAATGTCTTCGATTTTCTCAGTTATTTCTTCGGGGAAGAATGGGCGACCATCATCTTTGAAGAACTGATAGTCTGTATCAAACAACGCTTCTTGTCTCAATAGTCGATAAAAGTGCCCAATATAGTTGTTCTCCAGAACAATTGTCTTTTTGACCTTGCCTTTGATTGACTCGAAGAATTCAGTGGGGAATGGCCACACATGGGATACATGAATTAAGGATGCCTTAATTCCGCGATGATCTAATCTCGCGATTGCTTCAAGGATGATTTGTTTTGTTGTTCCCCAAGAAATAATCGCGATGTCTGACTCTTCTAATGGGTAGCCATAGATTATAGGATCTGGCCAGTCTTCTTTGTTGTTTTTCAGAGTTTCCAATTTCTTCATCCGTTTATCCATCATGCGTTTTCGATTCTCCGCATCTTCATTGATGTGCCCATATTCATCATGTTCATTTCCTGAAATCCTATGGGTCGCTCCCGGTACTCCTGGGATGGATCGCGGACTGATGCCATCCTCAGTGAACTCATACCGCTTAAATTCCACATCTTCTGTTAAGATTTCTTTGTAATTCTCTGGAGTGATTAGTTTTCCTCGTTCAATCTTTAGGTTAGAAGTATCAAATACTGGGACAGTCGCTTGAGAGGTAACAGCCCATTTGTCGGTTAGAATAACTACCGGCATTTGATATTTCTCTGCAAGATTCAAAGCTTTGAAGCCCAATTCAAAATGTTCTTCATGATCACCTGGGGCGAGAATTGCTCTCGGAAAATCACCTTGAGACGCAAAAGCGACAAACAGCAGATCTCCTTGCCCAGTCCAGGTTGGAAGGCCGGTTGAAGGCCCAGGTCGCATGGCTTCAACTACGACGAGAGGAACTTCAGCACTGCCGGCTAGGCCAAAAGCCTCTGTCATTAGGGAAAAACCTCCTCCCGAGGTTCCGCACGCTGCTCTTGCACCCATCACACTCGCTCCGATTGCGAAATTGATAGAGGCTAATTCATCTTCAACTTGGAAGCATACGAGGTCAAATTCTTTTTGATGCTGGGAAAGGAAGGTTAGCACAGGAGTTGCCGGGGTCATTGGGTATCCAAAGTAGGCTTTCAACCCACCTTTAATCAGACCCATGGAAAGAGCATCTGCACAATTAATGAGCATTTTTTGTTTCGATTCCCCTGCTTTCAATTGGATCTTGAAGAGTTTTTCTCCAATATTCTCAATCAAATAATCGTAGCCTGCTTTAGCAACGTGAATGTTCATTTCAGCGATTTTTGGCTTTTTGCCGAACTGATGCCTAATAACAGCATCCAAGTAATCACGAGGCAACCCAACGAGAGCCATAACGGCTCCAACGGCAACAACATTTTTTGTAATCTTTGTTCCACCAGCTTGCAGTGCTGTTTCTAACATGGGGATTCCAAGAAACCTTACGTCTTTTCTTGGGGAATCCTCTGGTTTCCACGTGCGTACCTTTGTTGAGTCGTAAATAATCATTCCTTGAGGCGTCATTTCGTCCAAATGCAAGTGGATACTTTCTTCATTAAGTGCAATCAAGATATCAACGTGCTGTACTTGACTTCGAACGGGTTCGTTCCCAATTCTAATATGGTAAGTATTATGTCCTCCGCGGATGAGAGAAGGATACTCGGTGTAAGTAAAAACGTCATAACCTGCTCTTGCCCACGCTTTTGCGAGCATCTCTCCAGAGGCAAAAATTCCCATTCCTGCCTCTCCTGCCACTTTCAG
>JALTMP010000332.1:1566-2904 GCA_027001645.1 Candidatus Heimdallarchaeota archaeon | reverse complement strand
GGCTCAGTTCTTGGATATTATTTGGCGAAGGGAGGGCTCAATGTGCTAATGCTTGAGGCAGGTAGAGAATTTACTGCAGAAACATTTCCACCTAATGAAATGGATTACAATTCTCAAATGTTTTGGAATGGCGGCATGGATCTAAATTCCAAGGCGACCATGGCGTTCCTTCGAGCAAAGTGCGTTGGTGGAGGATCAGTAATTAATCAGTGCTTGCTTGATAGGTTCCATGATGAAGTCTTCGAAGAATGGAGGGATGCTACCAGTCTTGATTTCCTCACTGGAACTGAGATGAAGTCTCACTACGATGAGATCGAAAAAAACATTGTTTTGCAGGAAATTCCCCCAGAACATCGCAACAAAAATGCAGAGATATTTATCAAGGGTATGGAAATAATGGGGAGGGTTTGGTCTCCTCTCAGAAGAGGGCATGTTGATTGCGCTATTGAGAAGGGAAATGACTGCATTGCGTGTCTCGGAGGATGCCACAGAGATTCCAAGCAAAGTATGCTCGTTACTTTTCTCCCCAAAGCGAGGGAACACGGATTAGAAACAATGACAGAAGTGACAGTCAAAAAGATAGAAACAAGTAAAGAAAAGATTGTTGTGCATGCGGTGAAGAATGGAAAATCATTGCAACTGGAGGCTAAGAAATGTGTCATTGCGGGAGGATCATTTGGCTCCACGAGCCTATTGCTTGCGTCGGGTCTGAAAAAGCAGTTACCAGCGCTTGGGGAAGGGTTCTATTGCCATCCTCAAATCATGAATTTTGGAGTGTATGATGAACCCATTGATTCGCACAAAGGCATGTTTCAATCTGTAAAATCATCAGATCCAGATCTTCACGCCCAAGGGTTCAAGCTGGAAAATGTTTTTGCCCCTCCAATCGCGATCGCGTTATTAACCCCGGGTTATGGGAAACAGCATCAAGAATGGATGAAGAAATTTAGGTACTTGGCTTGTATTGAGGTGGCGGTTAAAGATGTTGGTAGAGGGCGTATAAAACTCGATAAGAAAGGCAGGCTTGTTGTTGAGAAAAGCTTGACCAAGGAAGATCAGAAAAGAGCACGAACGGGAGTAGAGTTCGTGACAGACATATTCTATAAGACAGGGGCAAAGAAAGTTCTTGTCTCACCATTCATGTTTGGCCTACATCTCATGGGAGGATGTAGCCTTGGAAGTGATCCTGCAACATCTGTGGTAAACGATGATTTTCAAGTACATGGATTTGAAAACATTCATGTTTCAGATTCCAGTGTGTTTCCAAGGGCTCCTGGTGTTAATCCTGCATTAACAATCATGGCTCTTTCCCACAGAGCATCTGAGAGGATTCTAGCA
>JALTMP010000332.1:0-1556 GCA_027001645.1 Candidatus Heimdallarchaeota archaeon | reverse complement strand
GTTTACGTTGTTACGATTCGCCAATTTTGGAGTGAGGGGACTTATCTATTCCCTTTATTACTCCAATAAGGTATATCCCGAATATTCAGGACGCACACCCCATGAAGTCATTGGTTACGAAATAAAACGTGTTCCGAAGAAGTAGAAAATATTGATTGCCCCGCAACAAGCTTGAAATGCGTTTCACAATGTCAGTTACGAGGGAGAAGTGAAAGAATTTTCAATGCATTCTTTAAGGAGTTGAAGCTTTTTCCGAGAGAATTTCCGCTAGGTCCTTACCTTGTGAGTCGTCAGGGTATTCGTATCCAGCTTTAAGGGCTTGAAGATTAGCCTCCTTAGCCCTTGGCCATCTTTGAGCAATCACTTCTTCCACTATCTCGTAGTCGACGAATGGCCGGACCTTGAGAAGAACTCCTAACAAAATCAAGTTTTCAGCCTTTGGAGCACCGATTTTTAGTGCCATTGGCTCGGTGGGTACAACATAGACATTGCTGGCCTTGGCAGAAACTTCTTGATAAATCTCTTCAAGCTGCGGATATTTCTTCCCAATCTGGATGAGGATATTTGGAGAAATTGTTCTCGTGCTCATGATTGCGATTCCATCCTTCCTTAGGAAATCGAGGTATCGGATGGTTTCGGCGACTTCGAGGGATAGTAGTGCATCTGCTTGTCCCTTAGCAATTAGTGGGCCGAGGAAATCGCCAACACGGGCGTGGAAAACAACAGAGCCCCCTCTCTGGGATAAGCCATGAGTTTCAGCTCCTTTTGCTCCCAGTCCAGCCTTCATGGCTGACTGAAGGATGACATGACCAAGGCTAACAATTCCTTGCCCTCCAACTCCTGCCAGAAGAATATTCATTCTCACTCATTTCACCTCTTGTTAAGAATCCACAACAAAGAACGCGTCCTTTGGACAAATAATCGCGCAGTATAGACACCCCGTGCAAAGTGACTGATCCACGTTTACCTTTTGTTCATCTACATCAAAACTTATCGCTGGGCAAGCCATGTCCTCGTAACAAATACCACACAAAACGCATGCATCATGGTCAACATCTACAGGAGGTGGAAAACTCTCATTTTTCAGCTTAAGATGCTGGCCTTCGAGAATTACGCAGGGGCGCCTTGCCACGATAACCTTTACACCAGGTTCTTTCATTGCGGTTTTTATTGTTCTTCTCAATTCACGCTCTTCGAAGGGATCTAAGACCCAGACCTTTGCACCCATAGCTTCGGCTGTCTTTTCAATGCTGAGTCGATCTTTCGGGGGCACATCGATTGCTGAGGGGTTCTCTTGCATTCCAGTCATTGCAGTTACTCCATTGTCCATCACTATGAGAAGAAGGTTGGAATCATGCCAAAGAGCATTAGCGAGACCGGGTAACCCAGTATGCCAGAATGTTGAATCTCCGATGAGCGCTACTACTGGTCTATCAGGGTTACTGAACGCAAAGCCAACACCCATCCCAATTGAAGCACCCATTGCGACAAGGGCATCCGCAGCTTGATAGGGAGGTAAAACCCCTAAGCTGTAACATCCGATATCACTTGAATAT
>JALTMP010000331.1 GCA_027001645.1 Candidatus Heimdallarchaeota archaeon | reverse complement strand
TCCCCAAGAGAATGGCTCATCATCAGATAAACTCCAATCAACTAGTTGTCGATATGTTCTCCCCCCTTCAAAGATCAAACCGGACTGAACGAGAGATAAAGCCAGGGATGTGTCCATATCGATGTATAGGGTGTCATAAACTTTCGCTTGTTGAGAATCTGAAAGTACAGCCAAAAAAGCGGTTACGTATTGCCCCATTACCTCATAACCGATACCAAATCGATATGTTCCAGAGACACTAGGTAATGTTATTCCTTCTATTTCTAGATCCTCGAGTTGAATACCAAGCTGGCTTGAATTGACAAGGACAAAGTTCTCTCCGGTCCAGACAGGAAAATCCGTCAGGTTGCTTAAGGGAAGGTACTTCCGTCCCTCGACCACGATTGGAGAAATCTCAACTGGAGTCAAGACAATACCGGCTCCACTAGGGTCAAAGGATGATGGTTTACCGTCTTCTCTGTGGATTCTTGAAGAGAGATCGGTATTCCCAAAATCAACCCCGGAATCTACAACGCCTACGGAGACCCCGGTTCCAGTAATCCCTTGCTCAGTCCAGACCTCTCTAACACCCATCAACTCTAACGGATCATACGTGGCATTCACAACGGCGGAAGAATTGTTGAACGTATTTTGTAAGAATACTTCTTGCGGTGCTTTTTTCCATTCGTAGGCCATGATTGCCTTTGAGGAAGAAAGAACATTGAGAAGATCTTGTGGTTGATTCACAGCTATCAGCGAAAAGTAATTTTTCCCAAAAGGAGCAGGAGGGATAAGCCAGTTTGAGGGTTTTTCTCTAGACACTATGCCCACAATTATAGAAGAATCTTTCCTCGAGGGAATTCCTAAGAATGAAGGGTCTTCGCCATTGAGGAACTTTTGTAAAGCAAGGGTCAGTTGCGGAGCTTTGTTAATCGTAGACCCAAGGGATGGAAGTGATGATAGGTCGTTTTGGCCGTTTTCCGTTCCTTGCTGAAGGCGAGTAGGAGATGACGATTTCAATAACGGGGATGCAGTGGTGTTGATTATAGTTGCATTTCCTGCTTGCAATAATAACATTGTAAGAATCACAACAATCATGCTAGATTTGAAAAATGAGCTCCGCATAGTATCTAAGTCGAGCTAGGCATAGAGCCTAATAACGCTAATCCTTTGAGACAGGCGCGTGGTTTTACATACAAGTTTGTCCCAAAACTAATTGAGAATGCTTAAGATTGAAGAGATTCATTACCGAATTAGAAATGTCCTCGCGCTTATTTTTCATATTCATATCAGTTCTTCTCCTTAGTCAAACAGCCCTTACCGAGAACTTTGTCTTTGGTGAGATAGCGGAATTCAATCAAAGGAGCAACGTGTTGCCAGTTCCTTCTGACTCATACGAAGGAGTTAGGAAGCAATCAACAAATGGAAATGAAACACTAGGGGATCTCACCCAAAGTGATCAGACATCCCAATCGTCCATTTCAAATGATTCAACCAGCATTTCAAGAAAGAACCAAGTATTGGAGCCTGGTAAAGACTATCTTGTGTTTGCTAAGAATGACAGACGCTCTGAAATAGTAGAACTTTTCCGCGAAAAAGAATTTCACATAAAGAAGATTTATCCAAATATTAACGCATTTAGGATTTCAGTAGCTGCGGAGACCGCAATAGCGAATTCTCCCCATTATAAGATATACGACGTTTCTAACACAAGAGTTCGCTTATCTTCTTTAAGTGATGGTATTTCTCTCTTTGGAACAGCTGATTATTCACCAATTGATGTAGAAACGGTCTGGAACAAAGGATTTAATGGGTCTGGAGTTGTCATTGGCTTGCTAGATACCAAAGTTGTTTACTCAGGAGTATTAGAAGGAAAGCAATTTCTGACCAAGGTTTTTGGTGAGGGAGATGATAGCAACCCGTATAATCTTCATGCTACAAGGGTTGCTTCACTCATGGTGGGTTATGATAATTCTACGCAACAACCCTTTGGTGTTGCGTATGGAGCTAAGATCGCAAATGCACAGCTGGGGGTAGACTCGAATGGATACTTAGTAGGGGACGTTTTTCAAGCCATGGATTGGCTAGGCGGAATACCAGAGGTAGATATTATCAATTTTAGCTTTGGTGGCCCTAATATTGCTGACAATGACCCAATCGAGGCAGCTGCAGAAGCACTTGTTGCCCTTGGAAAGCTGGTAATCGCATCAGTTGGGAATGACGGATCATCAAAATGGTATAAGATTGGAACGCCTTCAAGCAGTCCCGAGCTGATTGGCGTTGGAGCTAGTTCTGGCTCATCTAGCATTGCTGCGTTTTCAAGCGGTGGTCCAACAACCTTTTTCGAGCCAAAACCAGACGTTGTTGCACCGGGACAGAACGTTGAGGTTAGACCGGGAGAAACGGGGAGTGGAACATCTTATGCGGCACCAATTGTCGCAGGCGTTGCAGCATTACTAACCCAATATCTGAAAAACAAAACAATTGCCAAATTCCAGCCACTTGTTAAATCAAGTATCTTGAAAGGAGCCCATCCAATTGCAAATGATCAGCGCATCGAAGGAATGGGAATTGTGAATGCTTCAAAATCGCTCGAAATATTGGGAACACTATTGAATGAAAGCCAAAGTGACCCAGAACTTGTAGCAGTGCAACCCTACTCTGCACCACTAAACACAATGAGAGAGATTGCCACAAGTACTCGGTTTGTTCAGAGAATTTTTGTTACAAGCACAAACTTGGATGATCTTCAGCCAAAGGTTGAGGGAAATCTAAGTGATTATGCTTCAGTTGAGCTATTCAGAAAGGGGCTAATTACTAGCACTTATCAGTTAATAGTTACTGCTCCAGAATTTGCGACCTTTCTAACGGGGAAGGTTTCCTTCTCACTGGGGACGATTAATGATTCCCTTACAATTGAGTTAAACGTTACAGACTATTGGAAAGGAATCGCCTTAATAGATCTGAAACATACAAACTGGGATGATCTAGGAGCGGATCTTCCAAATGGCTATAATTTAGGGGAGTTTTTCAATCTCCTCAAAGAAGAAGAAATTTTCGCAGAGCTATTTCAAGTGGGTGATCTCTCCAAACTCGATTTGGCAAAATATCGCTTTATCATGATTCCCGATGGGTTTGATTATGTTCCCCCCGAAGACGAGCCTTACGTGGGAACCTTAGAACTAAGCGATGCGGAACTAAATGCATTATCCAATTATGTAAGGGAAGGGGGGGCCCTAATTCTTGATTTTGTAGGACCAACGTCCAACGGTGGCACGGATCCTTTAAAGATCGACGACCTCCTCGCCGCGTTTGGATTAACGCTTAGCGATGACCTGGCATCCCAAGCAATGGCGGCAGCAAAAATCGTAAACAGTACAAGCGCAAATTTCAAGACGAGTGCCATTACTCATCTCGGAACGAGTATAGCACATGCAGGATTGACAACGTTTCCCATTGCCCGTCTTGAAAATGGAAACGTGGTTGCAACCCTTACTCAAACGGGAAACTTTGGAAAAGTATTTGTCGTTACATCGAACTTTCCTTTTGATAATTCTGGAATTAAAGACGGTTATACCATTGGGAAAAACCGTGAATTCGTAAGAACCATATTGGAACAAGTACTTATTACTTCCTCGATCTTTGTGGAGAACGTAGAGATATTCTCGAACTCCACATTTTCAATAAGGGTTAGAAGTGAAAGCCCAGTGTTTGTTAAACCGGGACAGGATGCCCTCGTTGCCCTAACACAGGAAGGGTCGAATAAGTACTCGGGGTTAGTATCAATTCCCACAGCTCCATCAACCATAACCGTGTTCAACACAGAGAGAAATTATGTTCAATGGAACCTCTCTACTTCTTTCCTCGATTTTCCAGAAATTACGATTCCTACGACAACTATCTCGCCGGGAGCCTGGAACACAATTGCAGTCCTTCAATACCCCGATTCACCCCCTACGAATTTATTCTACATTGCTTCAGCAACCCTCGATGATGAGCAACTCCCCTTAAAAGTCGAGTACGTAACTGCAGACACGCTGTATTTGCGGCTAAGCCCTCAAGTTAGCGATTTGGTATTGGAAAAACAGGAACCTCTTATTTTCTTAAGCATATTGAACTCACAGTGGGAGGCTAAAACAGTCGTAGTCACAGCTAATGGGACGAGTTTTACCCCTTCAGATCTGTCACCGGGGAGCACAAGTTCTCCTAAGAAAGCCTTCGTCCTCATCGATTACTGGTACCTTTTCCTATTCACCATTCTGATAACCGCAACGATTTTTGTTGCAAGGAAAAAGAATATTGATTGAGGGCAAAACGACCATATTCCAGCCCAAATGGAGAGCAAAAGAACAGTGTTTTCACCCATCTAGACACGCTCTTGATAAGGTTTTTATCTCCTAAGTTTTGAAATATAAATTATGCCCTCCTTAGCTACTGTTGCTTTTGCAACCGCAAAAAGAAATATCATAACGGATCTAAAATACAAAACAGATTTCCTTATTCAAGCCACGTGGTCACTAGTAAATGTTCTTGCATTCGCGTTCCTAGGATTTGCAGTGGGGCAAGGAGATAGTGAATATGCTCCCAAATACACCATGAGTCTTTTCTTTGTCGCCTCGGCGGCTTATTGGACCTTGTTTTCAGCGCCCTTTGAGGAAGCTTCAGTTGCTCTTCGAGAGGAAACCCAAAGAGGAACAATGGGGTTTCTCGTAACAAATGATGTCAACCCCTTTTCTATTATGCTTGCCCGGTATGTTTCCTCAGCGTTCAAATTCCTTATTGTTTTTTTGGGAGCAATTTTCCCGGTTCTTTTTTTCATAAGCTATCAAGGAAAACCAATGTTACCCGTTTCCCTTTCAGAATTCTTCTTGCTCTTACTATTGTTCCTAAACACGTATCTATTTGTCATGGCTTGCTCTATTCTCATAGGTTCCTTGGGGCTAATTTTCAAAAACACACAAACAATTTCTAGAATAATCCTTTATTCGCTAAGAATCATTTCGACCTATTTTACACCTTTAGCCGCTTTTGCTTTGTTCATGCCATCGCTACCTAGATTCATGTTTTATGTTCCCGTAACTTTGGGTCTGGAAGGAATGAGACAAATACTAATTCTTCACACGTTGCAATCCCCATACGATCCATATTTGCTCGTAATCCCAATTTCGTTCCTCATTAGTTTGCTCTTACTTCTTGTTTCCAAGATTGTTGTGGATAAGCTAACCCTAAAGGCATTGAGGGCAGGGACTTTGGAGTTCTATTGATCAAGGTGATGGCGAATGGCGAAGAAAAAAATATTACAAGTAAAAGATATTGTCAAGGAATTTCAAGCAGGACCCAAACTTCCGCGTATATTCCATAAGCTCACGCAAAATCAGTTTTATCAAGAACCCCGCAGAATTCTCAACGGAATTAGCTTCGAACTTGATGAAGATCTTAACTTAGCGTTGCTTGGACCAAACGGTAGTGGGAAGACAACATTGCTGAAAACGCTTGCAACATTGTACTTGCCCGACTCGGGAGAGATCATCCTTGATGGGATAAACGTGGTTGAGAACCTCTCAGAAGTTCGAAAACACATATCATTTGTTTCACCAGACATGCAATTTCAAAACAAGCTTACACTGAGGCAGACTCTCGAGTATTTTGCCAAGATTACGGATGGGGATGCTAGTTTAGGGATGAGCTTCATAAGGGACTTGAACTTGACACATATGCTGGATGAGCGATTAGAGTCGTTCTCAGTTGGGCAAAAAGCCATCACTCGTTTGTGTGTTGGTCTGCAAAAGAATCCCGAGTTTTTGTTCCTAGATGAAGTCACTAGTGGGCTTGATGCTAAGAGAAAGCAGATTGTCGTTGACTTTCTCGAACGCCAATCCAAAGAAAGAACAGTAATCCTTGTTGATCATGATGCGAGTGTGTTAGACAGAGTCTGTGATAAGGTTCTCTTATTGAGACGGGGAGGCACTGTTGATAAATTGGTAAGCGTTGAAGATCTGCTCAAATCGTTTGATTATGCTTACGACATTTTAGTGCTAGTGAAGAAACAGATCCCAGAGGAAAGAGTAAGGAAAATTCACGAAAGGTACCAGATACTTGCAGATACGATTAGATATTATGTAAAAGATAAGGAGGAGCTCTTCCAGGTTGAACAAAAACTTCTAGAGTTGGACGAACTCATTGAGTATCGGGTTTCTGGAATATCTATTGACGACATTGTCCTAAAATGGCTTGTTGAGCTTTCCCCACCAGAGGTCACTACTCCATTTTCGCAAGACTCGACATCTGCCCCTCTCCAAGATTAGAAATTAAGCATGGATTTGGTTTACAGACTCAACACATCCGCCCGAGCATGCTTTTTTGCCGAGATAATATCGAGCCTTTTTTGAATAGGCGAAGGTATAAGGCTTTGTGTATCTATCAGACTTGGTTACTGCTCTAGAAGGAAGCGCTACTGCAGAGATTTTCGCCGAGGCAAAGAAACTCGAAAAGCAAGGAAAAAAGGTTTACCACTTAGAGATCGGCCAACCAGATTTTCTTCCCCCACAACCTGTGCTAGATGCCATTTGTGAAGCGACAAAACAAGGAAAAACAACGTACACGCCAAGCAGAGGCATGATTGAGCTACGAGAAGAGATTGCGAAATATTTGTTAGATACAACAGGAGCGACTGTTGGTCCAGAAAATGAAATCATTGCGATAACGGGGGCTAAACACGGATTATTTAGCTCGATGTTTACCGTTTTAAACCCAGGAGACGAGGTTCTCCTTCCGAATCCGTGTTGGGTTTCCTACGAAGCGATAGTTAGATCAGTTAGAGCAAAACCCATTTTCATCAACCTTAATCCTCCGCATTTTGATCTGGACGCAGATCTAATTCATGAACACATAACTGCGAATACCAAGGTTATTGTTATTAACAGCCCGAACAATCCCACGGGAACAATCTACTCCGAGAAGCAGATTCATGACACCCTAAAACTCGCCAAAGACTTAGGAATTTATGTGATGTCTGATGAAATATATTCAGAGTATGTTTTTGACAGCTCGTGGACATCACTTCTTTCGTTTCCAGAATGGCGAGAGATAGGGATTGTAATCAATGGATTCAGCAAATCTTTCAGCATGACGGGGCTTCGATTAGCATGGATCGCGGCGAATTCTAAGATTATCGATCAAATTAACAAGGTTATCCAATTCACAACAAGTTGTCCCCCAAGTATTTCCCAATGGGGTGGGATAGCAGCATTGAAACATGTTGATCTAGCACGAGAGCAGATCGCAAAAACGATTCCTCAAAGAATAAAGGCTGTTTTTGACATCCTCGGAGATTTAGAAACCATTCAACTGACTCCAATCGAAGGGGCAATGTATGCATTTCTAAGAATTGGCGACGGAAATAGCGTTGACGACATTGAAATAGCGAAACAGCTCTTGAGCAAAGAGGGCATCGCTATCACACCTGGTTCAGCGTTTGGTCCGGCTGGAAAGGGTCACTTAAGAATAAGCTTAGGAGTGAAGCTCGAAGAGCTAACAGTAGCATTAGATAAGCTTAAACGCTTTCTATCAAACATTTAGTTACCCAAAGCCATCAGCACAGCAACAGAGAGAGGATAATTCAAATAATCAAGAGAACTATGTTAAGTTGTGAAATTCAAGGTTACAAGCCTACAAATCCCATTGCAATTGTCGGTGGGGGTAGAAAATCGAATTAACTGGCTTATAGATTTTCTAGATTCAAACGTCAAAACTCCCGACGATGTCAACCTACACTTCATTGTTGCTCCAGAGTATTTTCTTGGCAGAAAGCCGAGGAATTGGGAAATACTCGAAGAGGAAGGATCAATCCGAAATCTTTACGAGTGGAGCGATGAGCATGCAAGAGTTGTACTTATCCCGGGATCTATTGCATGGATGGAAAACGATGCTGTTTACAATAAAGCACCAGTAATTTACAAAGGCAGAATACAGGGCACAATTACAAAGCGATATCCGTTTGGAAGAGAAAAACAAATGGGGATAAAGCCCAGTACTGAAGTCTTCGTAAGAACGATTAAAGGAGTAAGTTTCGGAGGGGTAATCTGTGCAGATTTATGGTACCCTAAATTGATCGACCGATACGAGCAAAGTCTTGATCTGATACTTGTCCCCACTCAGGCAGTTGTTCCTTCTCCCGATCTCATTGAGTATGGCAGATTTCTCTGGCAGTCGCTGACGGTAACTAGAGCAAAAGAAAACGTTGCGGTGGTTGCAAGCGCCGATCCGCCTCCAGGTAAGATTTATCCAGAAAGTGAATGGAGTACTTCTGGTGCGTCATTTGTAATTGATCCTTCCTTCCGCTTTCGAACCATGGATGAATTCAGCCTTGGGATAAAGAATTGCAAAGGGATGGGAGAATGTTCTCTTGTCGTTTCGTTAGAGAAAATTAAAGAGTATAAGAAATACAGGAATGAAATGTTTAGCGACTACTCTGCGTAGCAAGCTTCAAGTGTTTGTCCCGTTCCACATTCTTTTTCCTGTGACTATTGGAATCAAGAGGAATTCTGTTGAAAGAAAAACCAAATAATTTAGGTTCGGAGGAATTCCTAAATTTATTTAAACAACCATGAGAAGTTTAACTCAGAGTATCTCTCGAAGCAGTCATGCTTCAGACCACTCCCCTCCCTATAACACAGGACAGCGCGTTCAATGCCTACGGGAGCACGGAGTAGTCCGTAGAAGAGATGGTGATATAAATGACTGGAAAACTAACATTGACAGCATTCGGAGCCGCAGGAGAAGTTGGGAGGAGTTGTTTTGTTCTCAAAGATCGTGATAGAGCGATCGCCTTAGATTGTGGAATTAAATTGAGACCAAAGCAGCCTTCACTTGCTCCTAGCGGAGTAGACAAAATTGCAAGGGAAATAGACTCAGTAGTCCTCTCTCACGCTCATGTTGATCATTCGGGCTACATCCCCGCATTATTCAAACATGGATTTCAGGGAGAAATTCATACAACAAACCCTACAATTGATATAACTTATGAACTTTGGAAAGACCACTTCAAGATAGAAGGAGAGAGGCACTGGCGAGAAGAAAACCTAGAACAAGCATTTGATGCTATGAGGGCACATCGCTACCACCAGCGCTACAAAATTGCCGATGGTGTGTATGCAACCTTCTATCGAGCCGGGCATATTCTTGGTGGGGCTCAAACAGTTATTGAATGGGATGGAACATTGATTCTATATACTGGAGACATCAATGACAAGACCACTCCCTTATTTGATGGGTTTGAGCTTCCGGGGAACGAGCCCATCGACATCGTAATTACAGAGGCAACAAACGGTAATAGGATAATTCCTGATCGGGAACAAGTCAATAGGGATCTTCGCGAAACAGTAACAAAAGCAGTTCAAAGGAAAGCAAAGGTGGTTGTTCCCTCATTTGCTATTGGCAGATCTCAAGAGCTCGAATTCGTGTTTGGACAGTTCCTAGATGAAATCCCAGTATATATTGACGGTATGATCCGTTTGATGAATGCAATCACAAATTATTACATTCATCCGGACTGGGTTTCACCCAGAGTATTCAGATACTTGAAAGAGAAAGGACTTGCTAACCCCTTCGAAAAGGAAAACTTTACGGAAATCACTAGAGAGAATGTTGGAAACCCCCATGAATTTCGCAGATTTCTCGGAAAGACCGACCAACCAGCCGTTATTCTATCAACAAGTGGAATGATGGAGGGAGGTCCGATCCATACACATCTCGAGGTTCACGGACAGAAACAAGAAAATGTATTAGCGGTTCCGGGATACCAAGCGGAAGGAACCCTAGGGAGAGCAATCATAGAGGGCCAGCGAGAAATTGTGGTGAACGAGTTCATTGGACGACCAACAACGGTTAATTTAGAACTATCGATTCAAAGATTCCAATATAGCGGCCATGCTTCCTTGGAAGGCATTAAACGATTGCTTTCTCACACCCAGCCAAAACAAACCATACTAATACACTGCGACCATGATGAGGGAACACATGCTGGTCAGCAATTAACAAATGGAACCGCTCCGATCTTACCCAAGGCAGGGGTTCCAATAGAATTGCTGGCTTAGATCCATCTGCAACATATGCTTAAAGGGGAGTACTCCTTTCCTATTCTTTTTTTCTCAATTTTTTCAGCCAGAATTTATGTTTCCCTTTATCGGAAATTTTTTGGGGGTCTAAAATCAGACTTGCTTGTGGCAACTATGCAACTTCTAAAAAAGGCGGGCAAGGGGTACCCCGTATTCCTTCCTTATGGGAACAGTTACTGGTTCATCCCTAATGAACAAGTAGAGCCAGAGGATCTAGTTCTCCTTGAGACAAATGGGATCGACTTCATTGAGACAGAAGAAGGCATAGTTGTAAACGATCTTTTGGGACTTAAGAAATTAGAGGCGATCTATGATTTTTCTAACAAGGTTGTGTCAAACCAGGAGGGTGCAGAACCAAGCCTAATTGGAGGAAATAAGCAAGTACTTTTGCGGTTCCTCATCGAGTACGGAAAGAGAGAGTGGAGTTATTATTTAGATTCGTATGGGTGTGCCCAAAACCAAGCGGAAGGGTCGAATCTGGATGTTTTCCTGCAAAGAGTTGGTGGTAATAAGGTAAAAGACCCTAAACTTGCAGAAATTCGAGTGATTAACTCTTGCGCGGTCAAAAAGCCAACGGAGGATCGAATGATCAGAATTGCTAGACAGAGCTCAAAAGAAAGTCAGCTAGTTATCATGTCTGGTTGCCTTCCCCTGATAAACCCCGGAAGAATTCATTCTTTAGGCGACAACATACGTTTAGCGAGTCCAAACCCGATTCCATCGATTCTTGAAACAATGATTGATCCCGAGAAACTAAAAACCTCTCGCAGAGAAATTTCAAGCATCCCCCTCTTAGAGCCCGTATTTCATGATCGAAATAAGCTTTCAGCAATTTTCCCAGTTGGCCAAGGATGTGTTGGGGCTTGTACGTTCTGCGCTGTGAAATTTGCCAGGGGCTTCATAAAATCTTATCCCGCAGATCTAATTGTCCGTCTTGCAAAACGAGCAATAGAGCGAGGGGCAAAAGAAATCTGGCTAACCGGCCAGGATACAGCAGCTTATGGACTTGACAAGAAACGAG
>JALTMP010000330.1 GCA_027001645.1 Candidatus Heimdallarchaeota archaeon | reverse complement strand
GCATTGACAAGGACGACGACTACGGGCACTACGAGGAAATAGACGAAAAATGCAGTAATAGCAACAATGAAGAACCAGCTAATGGGATCCTTCTTCAATTCACGGACGGCCCGTTCAACTCTCTCTTTAACTGGATTCGGATTGGCTGGGAACGAAAATGTCATGGTTGACACCTAACTTTTCATCCCGTGTTCTCGAATGATATAGAAAAGTATTCCCTTTTGCTCCCTTTTGAATACGGTAATTGAAACCCCTAATTGAGCAATATTTCTTCAAATATCAAGAAAATTCTAAAAATCGCAACAAGCGGTTGCTAAAGAACAAGATCGAATCATACAATACGATATTCTGAGAAAAAAAGTTATGACGCCAATCATAGCGGACGCAACAACACGCAAAATTATAGGAGATCGACTCTTTCACGCATGTAGGTAAATACGCTAGGAACAATAACTGGAAACGATGCAGAATAATGAGAAAAAAAGTAGGTGAATACAAGGGGGGGACTATCTGCCAAGCTTATAATCTAGGTGTTTTAGCTTCTGGCTTCGCTACTTTTTTCTTCTTCGTATTATGGCTGGAACAGCAATGAAGAGCAGAGTGATTACTGTTAGAGTTGTTGTGAATCCAGGGAACTGTTTCACATTTCCGCCAGTTCCTGCTCCACCGTAAGGAATACCGAGATCGTCATAGATTTCTTTGATTTTGTCTAGCTTGAAGTTCTTCCACTCTTCTTGTTTCTGAGCTCTATAGTTCAGATCTTCAATTATCTTTTCATTGATTTGTTGTGCCTCTTGCTCGGTAATCGCTGGTTGTGCATATTTTTTCACTTCTGCATTGAATTGTTCTTCTGTTAAATTGCCTGATTGAAGTCGTTCTACTAAGATACCCCAAACGGTTCTCATGTCATCGTGCACGTCAGTCAAAGTTGCCTCAAAGTGATATCTCATAGCTTCTTCCAGACTGAGAGCTTTATCTTCATCAAACACAATTCCGGGGGTTCGAATCGTTTGATTATATACTGCATAAATGTCTTGACGAGTCTGACCTAGGGGAGTATCGAATGCGTCGCTTCTGATAGGCAATCTGTTGATTTCTGGATCGAGCCATAATGCTTGTCCATTCTGACTGAAAATGAATTTGAGGAATGCTTTTGCTGCTTCAAAGTGTGGGGGATTAACGGCAAGAGCAACGGGATCTCCATTTACGATGCTTTCGTTAGCAGGAACAACATATTGGGTGTTTGAGTTTTCTTGCTGGGCAATGAAGCCATAAAAGTCGATGGTCATTGCTGCCGCAACATTACCATCAATTACTTGTTGTCTAGTAGCAACTGATCCGGGGAAGATTGCACCATTTCCTCCCATACGATAAATGATTTCCCATCCTTTTTCCCATCCAAATTTTTGCAGGATGATTTGATAAATTCTAGTGTTACTGGTTGTGTCTGGGGCATTGCCAAGAGCTACCGTCGGCTTTTCAGACCGGTAGAATTCTATACTCGCGAGGTCTGACCAACTCTTGGGCGTAGGCAGACCGAGGTCAGCAATGACTTTCTTGTTAATGGTGAACCCAAAAGAGGAAATGGCGTTAGCAACCCAGAGTAACTCATTATTATCATTGTAGTATTTCATGCTTGCGCCAGCAATTGAATCATTAACGACGCTGTCGAATAGGTCTAAGAGTTCTTGATCTGTAATTGGCCCAATTGCTGGTCCTGCTGGGTCAAGGGCTAAGGAAGTAAACAGTGTTGGACCTCCTCCCCAGCCAATGTCTGCTCCGATTTGATCGAGTGTCATCGCTCTGTAAAAACTGTCATAGGAGGAAGGTTGATAAATCCGGATCTCGTCAGCACTTGTGATTCCAACAGATGCCGCAAGATCTGTTTGAACGAAAGCGTCGATGAATTTATTCAAAATCACGGTTTCGTGCCGTGAGACAATGACTAGCTTGGTTTCGTTTAACCCAATTTGCTGAGAATCGACTACTATGGTTGAATTAACTCCTACAACTGGGCTAGCTACTAAGGCTAATATGCTCAGTGTAAGCAACACGGTTAGCAGATTAATTTTATCTGATTTCATTTTTTCACCCGTTTTAGTGATCTATGTTTTTCTATTTATGAGAATGTGAACAAGATACATTCATTTCTTTTTGGGCTGTTTTCTGGAAATGAGCGTACCCGTATGGTACTGTAGAACTTGTTTTTTCAACACTGTGATATGTGGAAAAAAGAATGGGGATTTCCCCCATTTCAAAATATTTTGTTTATTATTGCCTATATGTTTATCTTCGGCGTCTGACGTAGATTGCAACAGTTGCTAGAATACCTGCCAAAGCAGTGTATGTGGTGAAGCCGGGCAAGAAGCCTCCTTCTTTTGAGGGAGCCTCTAATTCCATGGCGTAGGTAATAATGTTGTCCACGAGTGTCTTACCGTCGTGGTCTCCGCCATGTTCTGTAATGAGGCCATACATGTTCTTGTAGTCGGCAAAGATTGATTCACCACTGACAACAAGCATGTTGTTGTTGTCAAAGAATTGGGCAACCAGCATGGGGTAGGAACCAGTTTTATCCTTAGCAGTGACAGAGTAGTAATCATAGACTGGGTCAAGGCTGATGTCTTGGTCAATGGCAGTTGCATCTTTGCTGGAGCTCATTACAACACTGATGTTCTTTCCATCAATGCTGCTGTCTCTTAGGTCTACAACATTACCATCGTCTGACCAGCCGAGGACACTGGTTGGACCATGGAACACTGCCTTGCTAACTCCTTTTGCCAAGACCTTTGCAACAGCGTCGGTTCCGGGCTGGTTAGCAATTACTCTGTAGGAGGCACCATCATTGCTGACAGTATCATCTACAGCGTCTCTGGACATCCTCAAGTTAGCGCCAAGTGCTTCAAGAAGAGGATTGA
>JALTMP010000329.1 GCA_027001645.1 Candidatus Heimdallarchaeota archaeon | reverse complement strand
TAACCTCTAACGTTTCTTCATTGAATCGCGTCCCCCCACAAACGTCGCAAGGAACATAAACATCAGGAAGAAAATGTAGTTCCACTTTGACGTCACCATTTCCTCTACACGCCTCGCATCTTCCCCCCTTAACATTGAATGAAAATCTCCCCGGTCTGTAGCCACGTTTTCTGCTTTCTGGAAGCTTTGCAAAGAAGGAACGAATATGATCAAACACTTTCGTGTAAGTTGCAGGATTTGAACGGGGCGTTCTTCCAATTGGGCTTTGATCAATAAGAATAACTTTATCAATTTGCTCTATTCCTTCAATCGCTTCGTATTCGCCCGGTCGTTCTCTACTGTTATAGAATTTCCTTGCAAGAATTCTCCATAATACTTCCTGCACTAGTGAACTCTTGCCTGATCCTGATACGCCCGTAATACAAACGAATGTTCCTAAGGGAAATTCAACGGTAATCCCTTTCAAATTGTTATGTTTTACTCCTCGAAGCACGAGCCATCCTTTTGCTTTTCTCCTTGTTTTTGGAACACTGATTTCCAATTCGCCTCTCAAATACTTTGCAGTTAGACTTTCTTGACTATGCAGGATCTCTTCAACCGTTCCTTGGGCTACCACCCATCCACCATTCAAACCAGCCCCTGGTCCCATATCCAAAACATAGTCTGCTGAACGAATTGTTAATTCATCATGCTCGACAACCAAAACGCTATTTCCAAGTGACCTGAGTTGCTTAAAGGTTGCTATTAACCGAGATGTATCTCTCGGATGCAATCCAATCGAGGGTTCATCTAAGACATACAAAACTCCAACAAGCTTACTACCGATCTGAGTCGCTAGCCGTATTCTTTGTGCTTCGCCTCCTGATAGTGTAGACGCCTTTCGATCAAGAGTGAGATAATCAAGACCTACCGAAATCAAGAATCCTAATCTCTCTCGCAATTCTTTTAAGATCTGTTCTGAAATTAATTTCTCTTTTTTGGACAATTGCTGATCAAGAGCACTTAGAAATTCATAGGCTTGTCTGACAGACATTTCGTTAATTTGTGCAATAGAGTGTCCGGCAATTTTGACTGATAATGCTGTTGGATTTAGTCTAGTGCCCCTACACTCTTCACAAACATATTCACTCATGAATGATTCGTAATATGTTCTCATGCTTTCAGATTTTGTTTGTCGATGTCTTCGCTGAATTGCATTGACAATTCCTTCAGTTGGTTTCTTGTATGACCAACTAAATTCACTATCAGACGATTTGCTAGAAATTTCAACATTAACCGCTCTTTTGCTTCCATAAAGTAGGGCGTGTAATCCTTCTTTAGAAATTTGATTAATAGGGGTATCTAAAGTAAAACCATACTGCTGGCCCAAGCTAGCAATTACTTTAAGGGACCATGAGTCAGGAGATTTGCTGAGTGGAAGAATGGCTCCCTCCCTTATTGTCTTTGTCTTATCCGGAATTATTAGATCAGGATCTGCTCTGAGGACAACTCCAAGTCCCGTACACGATGGACATGCTCCCTGTGGTGAATTAAATGAGAATAGACGTGGTTCTAATTCTGGGGCTGCAAATCCGCATCTTGGGCACGACCCTGATTCACTAAACAGCATTTGCTCTTCAGTTCCTTCTTCATCTAACGTTCTAATGGAAACAATGCCATTCGCGAGTTGCAGTGCTTGTTCTACAGCATCTGCGATTCTTTCTCTATTTCTTTTAACTACGCGTAGCTTGTCAATGACAATCTCGATGGAATGTTTCTTCCTCTTATCTAAGTCAAGCTCTTTTTCTGTCAAATCTAACCGTTTTCCGTCCACAATCGCTTCAGTATAACCCTTGCTCACCATATCCTCAAAGAGGGTCTTGTAATGTCCTTTTCGTTGGCGAACAACGGGCGCAATGATTGAAATCTTTGTCCCTTCAGGGAGCGATAACACCGCATTAATAATCTCTTGCACTGAAGTAGGTAAAACCTTGCCATGTCCCTTTGGACAAAATGGAACACCAATTGACGCGAATAATACGCGTAGATAATCATAGATCTCGGTTACTGTGCCAACAGTAGATCGAGGATTTGCAGACGTTGTCTTTTGATCAATACAAATAGCCGGAGACAACCCCGCAATATGATCTACTAGCGGTTTTTCTAATTTGCCAACGAACTGTCTTGCATAAGAACTAAGTGATTCCAGAAATCTTCGCTGGCCCTCTGCAAAAAGTGTATCGATTGCTAGTGAAGATTTCCCGCTCCCTGATAATCCCGTTATTACTACGAATTGATTTCGAGGGATATCCACATTTATGTTTTTCAAATTATGTTCCCTTGCTCCTCTCACCCGGATCCACTTTGCTTCCTCAAGAAGTGTAGCCGGTTCTCTAGACGATTCCTTAAATGTTAAAACCGATTTTTTCGCAACTTGTTCCATTTTAATTCCCCACAATTTCTTGTAACTCTTTGATTTCATCTCTCAGCTCTGCTGCTCTTTCAAATTCCATCTTCCTTGCTGCTTGTAGCATTTCCATAGTTAGCTCCTCTATTAATTGCTCGAATTCTGTCCTAGAAATCTTAGCTAAATCTCGTTTTGCCCTATTTTTCTGTCTCCCGCTACTTTGATCCCTTAACGGCTCAAGGACTTGAATTATCTCTTTCGAGATGCTTTTGGGGGTAATTCCATGTCTCCTATTATAATCTAATTGCTTTCTTCTTCGACGGTTGTTCTCTTTTATTGCTTGTCTCATTGCTTCTGTCATCTCATCCGCATATAGGACAACGGTTCCCTCGCTGTTTCGAGCTGCCCTGCCCATGATCTGAATTAAACTCCTTGTTGACCTCAAGAATCCTTCCTTATCTGCGTCGAGAATTGCCACAAGAGCAACTTCAGGCAAGTCAATCCCTTCCCGCAAAAGATTAATCCCAACAATTA
>JALTMP010000328.1 GCA_027001645.1 Candidatus Heimdallarchaeota archaeon | reverse complement strand
TAAATAATGACAAACACGATGTATGAGAGCGCGAGGTATGTAACAAATTGACCATTAAAGTTTCCAGAGTCGTACCAGTTCCCGGTATACCAATTCATGAAATATGTTAGGGCGTACAGGGGGAGGAGGAAAACGGCCCCGAGTACGGTGAACAAGATCGAGCTAGAAATTGCACTTCCTATGCTTGTCATGTATATCTGTAATTTCAACTCACAACTTTGGATAAAAATTTTCTCAAAAAAAGCCCAGTTTTTTCTCTTGTGAATGCAAAGAGAAGAAAATGTAGGAAAGAGAGGGGGAGGGAAAAAATTCTATTGTTATTCCTCTAGGTTTTGTGCAACGATTTCAATGAGATCTTGAACCTGCATCTTATCCGATTTGTCGGTTTTGAGGAGCCCATCTTCCAGCATTACCATGCAGAAGGGGCAAGACACGGCGATGGTTTCAGCTCCGGTTTTTGCAGCCATTTCAACTCTTGTCTTGTTGATCGGAATACCATCTTTTCCTTCCCACCACATTCTACCCCCGCCAGCGCCACAGCACATGGCAGTTCTCTTGTTCATTTCCATTTCTCTGACGTCCTCGATTCTTATTTCTTTGATTATTTCTCGGGGAGCTTCGTAAATGTCGTTGTGTCTTCCAAGGTAGCAAGAATCGTGATAAGTGAGGCTCGAGACGGCTCCGGGTTTCACTCTAATTTTATTTGCCTTGAGGAGTTCGTTTAGGAAGTCCACGGCATGAATTACTTCGTAGTTTCCGCCAAAATCAGGGTATTCGTTCTTAATGGTGTTCATGCAGTGGGGGCAGAAGGTTAGGATTTTCTTGACGTTGTGAGAGTTTAGCGTTTCAACATTTTCCATGATGAGTTCTTGAGCGAGGTATTCGTTTCCGAGCCTCCTAGCTGGGTCTCCGGTGCATTTTTCTTTCTTGCCCAAGATTGCGAAATCCACGCTTGCTTTGTTTAGAATTTTAACGAATGCCTTTGTTACTTTCTTAGTTCGATCGTCAAAAGATCCAAAGCAGCCGACCCAGAAGAGATAATCAGCCTCGGGGTTATCATCGATTGTTGGAACTTTTAGGTCTTCTCCGAGCTCTTTCACCCAGTCTGCTCGTGTGTGTTTGCCGAGACCCCAAGGATTGCCATTGACTTCGAGATTGCGGAAAATTTTGTCTACTCCTTCAGGGAATTCTGCTTTCATCATGGAGAGGTCTCTTCGCATGTCCACAATTTTGTCTATGTGTTCGATGAATACGGGGCACGCGGTTTGGCAAGCATTGCATGTAACGCAAGCCCAGATCGTGTCTGTAGATATAACGTCCCCAATCAATTCTTTTTCAAGGACTGATTTTTCGTAATCGTTTAGCTCTTTTCCACTTTTCTGTTTGAGGATAATGGGGGCTTTTTCTAGGAAGTGTTCTCTTATGTCAAGAATTAATTTCTTTGGAGAAAGTGGTTGATCATTAAGGAATGCAGGGCATAGTTCTTGGCAGAGACCGCATCCAGTACACGCTGTAAGCTGGACCAGCTGGTGGATTTGAAAGTCTTCTATTTTTGCGACACCGTATTGTTCGAGGGTTTCGTCTTCGAAGTTGATGGGTGTCAGTCTTCCCTGGGGTTCTAGTTTTTGGAAGAAGATCGAGAGAAAAGAACCAATGACATGGAAGTGTTTACTGGGGAATATTCGTAACTTTGTGAGATATGCGTTTGTGGACATGATGTAGATAGTTGTTAGCAGGACACTGAAGACGTGTAACCACCAAACAATTTCATAAAGTACGTTAAACACGGGAGTAGGAACGTTTTGCCATATTGGCGCAATTGCGTTAGATACAGGTGCCCACTCTGGGTAGTGGTGGATTTTGAGGAAGATTTCCATTGAGTGAACGCCCCAGGCGAATATTACGTGTGCGCTTATGGCGTAGAGAATGAGCGTCATGTCTCGGTGTAATCCTTTACTAGAGACGTAACGAACTTGTTTTAGCACGAGCCGTCGATAAAATGATGCAATGACTGCGCCAAGCACAAAAAAGCCGATATAGTCTGCAACTAGTAATATGGGGCCATATAAAGACCCAAAAACCCAATCCATTCTGAAGGGCGGGTAGATTTCCCGAATATATGTCTCGAAACTGGGGATGAGAAGGATTAGGAACCCGTAGAATAGGAGGAAGTGCACGGCCGTTGATGGCTTTCGAAACATTCGTTTCTGCCCGATTGCATAGGTAAGCACCTTTCCAAGACGTGTGGGGATTTTGTTGAGTCTATCGGTCGGCTTCCCAATACTGTAATATCGTAGCATTCGTATGAAGGAATCAATAAGAATGTAGATT
Source organism: Candidatus Heimdallarchaeota archaeon (assembly GCA_027001645.1). GTDB lineage: Archaea > Asgardarchaeota > Heimdallarchaeia > Heimdallarchaeales > JAJRWK01 > JAJRWK01. The sequence goes on along the minus strand of JALTMP010000328.1, from coordinate 598 downwards.
GTTATGAGAAAGAAGATTATGAATGCAATTTGCCTAATCGTGATCATAGAACGTCCTCCTTCCCTATTGCATAGGTCTTGTCTATATACTTTTTCCGTGATAAAACAAGAGTGCGATCAATGATTTGTGAATAAGTGGACATAATAACAAAGAAATAGCGATTTGCTCTCATTTTGCCAAGTTGAAGGTGAATGCAGAAAAAATCGAAGGAAAGATCAGATGACAAGCTCTGAGCTAACTGTTTTCAGAAGGATCATACTTTAGTTCCACATGAGATCCTTCTTTACGAATAGCGATTTTTTCCTCTGGCATGAAATGCTGGACAACCCACATGTTAGTCCTGGCATGAGACGTGTATTGCTGAACAAAGACGTGAAAAGGAGTTCGTGAAAGGATGGCTGGAAGCAATATTTGATCAGCTGCGTGAATATCCAGTGTGGCTCCTGCATTTAATTCGTTGTAGAAAGCTTTTGCAGCTTTTTTGCCGACCTCTTGAGCAGGTACACCTCTTTCCCCAATGTTGTCAGCCCCTATCATTACATTATCATTCCTATGGTAGACCAAAATGGATGAACCTGGAGAAATCGAGTTTACCGTG
>JALTMP010000327.1 GCA_027001645.1 Candidatus Heimdallarchaeota archaeon | reverse complement strand
GGTCATGCGGCAACAGTTTCAAAGCTAGATGAAGATCTTGTCTTTTATGTAATGTCTCGAGGACTGCCCAGAGATAAAACCGAGCAACTTCTCATTCGTGGTTATCTTGATCCTGTCATTCAAATGCATCCGACAGAAATAATCAAGAATCTCGCTCATGAACTGGTCTTAGCTAAATGGAACGGACAGCTTGGTCAACCATTGCTTCCACGGATATATTCATTAAAGACCACTGAAGCACTGTGACGGTGAGTGAATGAGTCGAATACTCGTGGGTTCAGCCGAAGATTTCGAAGAAAACATGCCAGAAACAATCGAGCATAACAACAAGCTTATTCTGATTGTGATGAATAATGGGCAATTCTACGCAGTAGATGGTTTATGTACCCATCAAGAAGTAGAATTGGCGGATGGGAAGATTCTCGAATTTGGAGAATGCCCACAAATTGTTTGCCCCGCTCACCTCGGTAGGTTTAACTTATGCACTGGCAAACCAACCCAGAAACCTCCAAAAAAACCACTTCAAACATATAATGTAATTGTCGAAAATGGCAATGTCTATGTTGAAGTTGAAGATGCATAAGACCTTCTTTCTTGGAAGGTAGAAGTAGATGCTTCCCCTAGTTTCTAACCTCAATTACATCCAGTTCCACACATTGGCATTTTGCATCCAAAATTGTTGAAAATGATGGATTCGTTCTCCCCTCGTCTCCTGAGATCAGTTCTTTGATGTAGAGCCCTCCTTGTCCTTCAATGGTTGCGATGAATTCTGTGTCTGACAAGATCTCGTTAATTTTGACACTGTAGACTACTTTATGTCGAAGCATGTCAGCACGTCTATGGGCTACTCGGTTAGGAGTGCGCTGCTTGATTAGCTTTTGAGTAGAAAAACTCTCAGCCAGCTTTTCGAGATCTTTTCGATCAATGGCTTTGTCGCACTTAATTTTTGCTTTGTAAACTTTTACTGCTCTGGACGAATTTTCCTTTAGGGCCTGCATGGTAGCTTTGTCTACGAGTTTCAGGTCTAATACTTCTATTTTCCCACTAGCTGATTCATTGATCTGGTGCTCGATCTCCTCTAGATTTGCAGTTCTTTTTCGGGGAGACAACACTTCAACGACGAATGGTCTGCCATTTCCTAGCATTCTTGCGTCTACGTCTTCTCTTCCTGCTCCATGAAACTTCGAGCCTCTGCCGTCAAAGGCATTCACTAAGGCGGGAGATATCAATTCTTCAACACTGGTGGGATATCGCTTCCCAGTGTACTTGCATTCCTTGCATCCTACCCCTTCGCAATCGCTGCAAGGCCACTTTGTTTGAGGGATGTCTCTTACTAACTTCCTGTATCGTCCATACACGTATATTGAGCGGATCTTGAGCTCGATTCGTTCTGATTCAACATGTACAATGAACAGAATGTCTGGATTCTCCCTTGAGTGCTCTTTTTTTGTTATCTCGCTGAATCTCTTGCCAATTTCACGGTTAAGGTGTCCTTTGATACTTTCTGCTTTTGTAATAGCGAATTCTGCCCATATTTCTTCTTCCTTGACCAGCCATTTGGAAGGAAAGGATGAACCAAAGAGAAAGGTATCGAATTCAATGTCTTTGGATGCTTGAATAGCTCGATCTGCGAACTGGTTAGCTTTTTCAAAAACATTATTGCAGATTTCGCAAGCTGGTTGTGATTCTGGATCCCACGTTCCACCGATTTCTAGTTTTTTTAGCGTTCCTAGCACGAAAGGGTGTCTTGTTTTGGCAAGCCGAATCAGAATTTCAGAACTGGGCTTTTCGCTGATGACTTCTTCCATTAGTGTTGTCATGACCAGCGCAGAACCTCTTTCGTAATTAGAAGCACCGCTCCCGATTAAAGCAAATTGTCTTCCCAAGCAATGGGTACATAACGCATGTTTTTCAAGCAATGCGAGCATTAATTTTTGATTTGACTGAGTTGTGGTATCCACGGAGCTACCCAGCGTTGCTTATCTCGTCCTTCCTAAAGTTAATTATGGTAATTGCTTGATCGAGCGAGTCTATCTTACATTCAGAAACCTTTGCTGTCGGCCTTATGGGTGCTTCCTTAAATACTACGTCGATTCTTATTCCATCGGTCTTAAGAGGAAGAATGTTAAGAAACTCTTCAAATGTTGAGAATACGGGTTTCTCCCTAACTTGGTTTAGGACGTATTCGGCTTTTGTGAGTTCTCTAATCTGCTCACTTTGAAGCCTTTCTAAGCGGACACCTGGATTCACGAACACCTCTGGCTTCTCCTTGAGCTTCTCACCTCTTTTGAACGCCTTGACAAGGATTGCACCCGTTGATAGCCAATCTGGTGAGAGGTAACGCAAGTTTCTCCCTTCAAAACGAAGAAGAAACGCGTTCTCACTCGGGTTTTCTGCTAAGAACACGATTTCTGCAATTCTTTCCTTACGCATAGAATTAGACAATAGAAAGATGCTGGGAATTACGCGTAATAGTGAGTGATAATATAATAGCTGTTCAGAGTGGGGATCCCTTATGTCCGCTCGTGTCAATGGTTGCCAAGGAAACCACAGTACGAATTTCATTTTGATCGACGTTTAGAGAGCTGAATTTAGGGGAACGCACCAGGTGGGAATCCGGGAATCCCTGGAATTTGCTGTCCTCCGGCTCCTCTTCTTTTTGACTGCCTCATGAATGTTTTGACCATCTTTTTGCTCTGCTCATATTGTTGGAGCATGGCTCGGATGTCTTCGAGCGTTACGCCGCTACCACGGGCAATGCGTTCCTGTCGTGATCTGTTGATTTTTACCTTCCCGTCAAGTTCTTCGTCTGTCATTGAACTCATTATGATCTTGAAACGCTCAAGGCTTTCTTTGGACATTTGTAGCATGCTATCATCAAGCCCCATGCTCATACCTGGGATCATGGAAATTAGCTTCTTGATGCCTCCCATTTTATTCATTTGTTCCATCATGTCCATCATGTCTCGAAGAGTGAATTTTCCTTTCATGATTGCTTTAGCTTGCTCTTCACTTGTGTCGATTTGAGCTTGTTTTACTTCTTCAAGGAGGGTTTCTAAGTCTCCGAGCCCAAGAATACGAGATACGAGGCGCTTAGGGTCATATCTTTCCAAGTCATCGATTTTTTCTCCGACTCCAATGAATTTGATCGGGGCTCCCGTTGCGACAGATGCACTAATCGCGCCTCCTCCTTTTGCTGTTCCGTCAAGCTTTGTTACAATTACGGACCCAACCTTTGTTGCCTTTGCAAAGGCTGAAGCTTGACCAAATGCTGCCTGACCAAGGGTGCCGTCGATAACAAGAATGACCTCATGAGGTCTTAGTTCTCTGTTGAGCTTTTTCATCTCTTTAATAAGACTGGATTCTTCTTTGTGGCGTCCTGCTGTATCGATAATTATGACGTTCTTTTTTTGCTTGATAAAGTAATCTCTGCCTTTTTTGGCAAGTTTGATGGCATTTTTTTCTTTGGGATCGCCATAGACCTCTACGCCGATTTTTTCCCCCAATTGTTTTAGCTGATCATAGGCACCCGGTCGCCAAGTATCCGCTGCTACAAGACCAACCTTCCAGCCGTTCTTTGAAAGATACCGAGCTAGTTTGGCAGTTGTTGTTGTTTTTCCAGATCCTTGGATACCCACCATCAAGATGATGTTTGGCCTTCCTTTCTGAATGTTGAGGGGATACGGTTTTTCCCCCATCACCCTTGTTAATTCTTCATAAACGATGTTAATGATTTGCTGTCTTCGAGTAATCCCTTTCGGCAAGGGTTCTGTTAGGCTACGTTGTTCGACCCTTTCAGCTACTGCGTAGGCGATGTCAAAGTCTACATCTGCTTCAAGTAATGCCTTGAAAATTTCATTCTTTAATTCTTTAATCAGAGCTTCGTCCACGACTCCTTTACCCATGAGCTTACGCATGACGCTTGATAGGGATTTACCTAGGGTGCTGAAAACCACGACATATTCACCTTGTGAATTAATTACCTCTACAAGGATTTTCTCACATTACTTATTAAGGTAGGCGATTGGATGAACAGTGCCTTAATCTTGAGAAAAACAAGAAATTGGTGGACCGGCCGAGATTTGAACTCGGGGCCTCCTCCATGCCAAGGAGGCGATCTACCGGGCTGATCTACCGGCCCACTGCAAGAAGAGTCATGCTGGATTTTGCTTTGCTGTTTTTAGAATTTACGTTAGGTAACCAAATCAATGGTCAATGTTGTTAGAAATGATCGTTCTATATCTTCACAATTGTTAGCCGCATAAAGTCTTTAGCAGGATCTATGAAGCGCTAATGAAAGATACTCGGTCTTAGTAATTAAGACGGAGAGTATGACGCCAGCCGATCAAAGGCTTTGTTTAACTCCTTAGGTAGCGTATTCCCAAATGAAAGACGTAGGTGCCCTTTCCCAGCTTGTCCAAAGGCCTCTCCTGGGACAACATAAACTCCTGCTTCTAAAATTAGCTTCTTCGCAAACTCAAATCCGTCCTCATAGGAAATATCTTCAGCAATTTTTGGGAACAAGTAGTATGCCCCTCGGCCTGGAGTTGGGACTAGCCATGGAACATCCTCTAGTCGCTTTTTAGCAATTTCATAATTTTGTTTCATGTATTCGAAAAATTCAGGAATTAAGGTTTTTCTGTCTCTTACTAACAGCTCTCCTAAGACTTGGCTAGGCATTGGTGCTGCTATCGCAGTAGTGTCTTGTACCTTGATGGCTTCCTTAGCGAAGTCATCTGGCGCATGGAGGTACCCAACCCTCCATCCTGGTATTCCATACGCTTTTGACAAGCTACCAATTGTTACGGTTCTTTCAGCTAGGCCTAGTATAGATCCACATGAAATATGATGATCTCCCTCATAGACAAAGTATTCGTATGTTTCATCACAGATGAGCCACTTATTATAATCTTCCACCAAGTCTCGGATCATCTTTATTTCCTTAATTTCAAAGACTTTTCCTGTTGGATTTGAGGGATTGACTACAGTAATCGCTTTAGTTTTGGGATCCGCTATCACTTCTTCTATGAATTCTGCCCGCAACTCAAAGTCATCAACTAACGGAATTTCAACTGGCTTAACATTGAGAAGAGTGCAAGCCATTTCATGATTGAAATAATACGGAGAAATCAACCCTATTTTGTCCCCGGGATCTGCTAGGGTGCTTACAGCGATAAAATATGCTAGGTTCGCTCCTGGCGTGATTATGATTTCATCTGGATGTGCAGGAATCTTGTTCTCTTTTTTCAGTTTCTTGCTTATCTCCTTTCTAAATGATAATCGGCCAGGATCCGGGCCGTACTGATGCATTTCCGGGAATCTAAGCAAATCAAAAAATGCTTCCCAAATATAACGTGGTGGAAAATAAAACGGGATTCCCTGTCCGAGGCTAATCGTCTCTGGTGTTTCGCTCGCTAATTTTCCAAGCTCCACTAATGGAGGTAAACTCGTATCTGAAACTCGCTTTGAAAACACAACCTATCTGCATGAGACGAGTATATGAGTTCTTCCCGTGAAGCGTAGAATTACTTATTGCAAAACAGATATGAAGCAAAACATTCCGAGATTTATTTAGAATCAAGTGATAATGCATGGATGATGATCCTAGCCTTAATGCAACAGACCAAGCTACAGTCTCTGAAACCTCGTCTTCAATTCCGTCTGAAGCCCCCGGGGTTTTATTCATTTCTCGGGTCTTGAACTGGTGGCAAAATCTTTCCCCAGACAAACAAACTCGGATTGTTCGAAGTTCCGGCGTTTTGATTGCGGTGTTTTACCTCCTCTCGATGTGGTTTATTGCATATTTGAGGCCTGACCACGCATTTGTTGCCTTCCTAATCATTGCTGTGTTTTTTGGTGACGCCAGAGATTTCATAAAACACTGGTTTCCTTTCATCTTTCTCTGGATTACTTACGACATGCTCCGGGGAATTGCCTACCAAATTGGCCCATACGTTCATGTTAGGGATCTTTATGAAATGGAAAGGACTTTGACCGGCTGGTTCTTGAATGGCAACATTCCTCCCTTCTGGTTCCAAGAGTACAAGCTAAGCCATCCTAACAGCCCAATTGTTGCCACGCTAGACATTGTTGCTGCATTGTTTTATTTTAACCATTTCACAATGCCTCTTTTGCTTGGCTGGTTACTTTACTGGAAACAGGAGGATAGAACAGAATACTGGAGATACGTCGCAACACTTCTAGCGACATCCTACGCTGCGTTCCTAACGTTTGTGCTATATCCCGCTGCCCCTCCGTGGTATGTCTGGAACAATGGCGGAGAATTGAGATTTTCCCCTCCTCCTAGGGGTGATGTTGAGATCAGTGCTGCCGGCCTTCTTAACTTTGATCAAATGACCGGTTTTTCTTTCTCACAATCAGTGTATCAACTCTTTAATGCAAACCCGTACGCAGCAGTTCCGAGCCTTCACGCGGGTTATTCTCTTATTATTGCTATCTTTTTTATTCGAAAATACGGGAAAAAAGGAACCATCGCCATACTTTATCCTTTAGGAATGTGGTTTTCTGCCATGTGGCTCAACCACCATTACTTGATTGACCTACTATGGGGGGCAGCATACGTGGTCGTAATTTACTCCATTGTTCTCCGATTAATAAAACCCAAATCATCTTCATCCCAAAAAGAAGAAATTCTCAATTCATCTTCTTAAGTGTTGCAATGTTGTTAAGCTTATTCGAATCAAGAACTGTTATTTCAAAGGAGCCAATGGTTATATACACATTTTCTTGATATTTGTCGATGAAGGCAATTCTTCTTAAAAAGACAGGAAAGCCAAAGATTCTGAAGATCTCAGAAACCGATTATCCTTCGCCTCCACAACCTCATGAGGTAATTATTGAAAATAAGGCTGCTGGGCTAAATTTTGCCGAAGTATTGGCTCGAAGAGGTCTTTATCCTGACGCCCCCAAGCGTCCCTTCATACTAGGGTTAGAAGGAGCGGGTATCGTTAAAGAAGTTGGCTCAGATGTACAATCTTTTAAACCCGGGGACAGGGTTGTCTATCTTTCGGGCACTGGTTCCTACGCCGAATTTGTTAAGGTAAGTGAACGGGGGGTGTTCCCTGCTATTTCTGGTTTTTCCTTCGAACAAAATGCTGCTATCCCCGTTTCTTTCCTCACAGCATACTTGGCTCTGGTCGATTCTGCGAGAGTAAGGAAAGGAGAGGCGCTTTTCGTATCTGCTGCCGCAGGAGGCTTGGGTCTCGCCATTATTTCTCTCGCAAAAACATTTGGCCTTAAAGTTGCTGGAGCCTCCAGTAAATCAAACAAGCTTCAGTTCCTAAAAGAGAATATGCAGGTTGATCTAGCAATTAACTATTTGGAGGAAAACATCACTTCTAAACTGCGCAGATGGACTAATAAACAGGGGATTGATGTTGCCATTGATAGCGTCGGTGGGAAAACATTTCGTCAATCTTACCATTCTCTCGCTGCCTCTGGTAGAATTGTTACCGTTGGAATGGCTTCTGTTACGAAGATTCGATACTGGAACCCTCTAACATGGATTGAAGTGTTGCTCTCAATTCCTATGATCAATGGCATTAAGCTTCTCGACAAAAGTAGAGGTGTCATCGGGTTTAACCTCAACAGAATTATGCGACAAAGAAATGATAAAGCCCAAAACGCTTGGCAAAGCCTTTCAAGAATGTTTGAGAAAAAGGAAATCGAACCCGTGATTGACTCTGTATTTGAATTAGAAGAAGTGCGAAAGGCTCATGAGCGCATGGAAAGTAGAGAATCAATCGGAAAGATCGTTCTTAGAATCGCAGAATAACATCTCCAAGGGTTTTCCCGACACTTTTTATTCACAAACTCAGATCAAAACCCGTAATTACTTTTTACTTCCTATGGCTTGCATTTCGTCAGTTGTGGGGTCGCCACAATTTGCACAAAACTGGTCTCCCGGGTATATGCGGTTTCCGCATTGAAAACATTTGAGAACAAAATCCTTGGGAGGCTCTTGGATTTTTGTCTCGTTTCGTTCTAGGATTGCAAGGTAAGCTATTCGTTCTTGATCTGCCTTTTGGGTTTGATCATTTGCCAGTGTATTGATGTCATTCATTATTGACTTATGCATACCTAGTGTACCTTTACTCATCATCATGAAAACAAGGAAAAACAAGATGGGAATGATTAGAATTACTAATGCAGACTTTGTAGAAAACAATTGAGAAAATCCTATTCCCATAATAATGACAACGGCGACAATGGCCAAAAGGGGAATTGTGAATGCCCCCAAACTCCTATCACCGAAAGAACGTATTTTGCTCAATTGCCGTGTTTGAAACTTAAGAACTTCAGCATAGCAGATTGGACAGAAATCGATAGCTACATAGGACGGATGATGAAAGGAATCACTCTCGAGAATGTGATGTGATCGTCGTATTGTTCTGATGTCTTCAAGACAAATGGGACGATGACATCTAGCACAAGTTGTTTTTGCCATTATTTCTGGATGAAAGACGCACATGACTTGAGAAGACATTTGAATTCAACAATAAGAACACGGAATACCTAAAAAACTTCTCCAAATTGATTTGAAGATGGTTGTCCCCTTTTTGAAATAGGTTGCTATCCGTCTAGACTTCCTGACTGATTGTCTCAAATTCCTCTTGGAAGATTGCTCAAGAACTCGTAAATCATAATCGCAGCAAGCTTACTAGTTCTATTGTCTACATCATATCTGGGATTCACTTCCGTGATTTCAAACACTTTGCTCCTTGGGTCCTTTCCTGCAACAACTGAAAGTTCAATTATTTCCTCGGAATGCAACCCTGTAGGACTCGGAGCACTTACGCCAGGCGCATCTGATGCTCGAACAGCGTCCATGTCAAACCCCCAGAAAATCGCCTTGGTATCCATCTGTTCCAGCACTTTTCTTACTAGTTGCGACATTTTGCCTTTTCTTAACTCATTGAGTTCAATCACATGGACACCCATTTCCTCCAAATATTCTTTGTAAACTCTAGAGTTAGCAAACGGCTCTGAAGCTAGTTCATAAAACAATGCGGGGTTAATCTTTTGTTCTTCCAAGAGCATTCTGTACGGGGTTCCGCTGTTTCGAGGATTCATCTTACGAACATCATAGTGCTTGTCGATATTGAAAACCCCAATGTCTTGTCCAAATACCCCACTCATGGCAGAACAGTTCGGATAAGAAATATCGTTTCCACCGCCCATTACTACGACAATCTTATCGTCCGAAAGTAGTTGTTTCATTAGTGTTTCTAGAGCTTCGTGGGTTGCTTCTAAAGAATCTTGAAACATTACGTCTCCCAGATCTAGAATTCTTAGCTTTTCAAGCTGACGATTTAAGGCAAGTCGGTATAACGCCCTTCTTATTTCTCTAGGGGCAAAACGAGATCCGATCCGACCCTTGTTTCGACGAACACCCTCATCAGTGGGAACGCCTATAAGGACAATGTCTGCTTCTTCATACTTTTCTGGGCCCCTTTCAACGTGTGTGCCCAAGCGGGGATCATTTTCATCATGGCTTCTGTAGAATAATTCTTCATTTGTCGGAAGTAATTGTGAAAGCTCTACCATGTCTGTTCTCCGTGTCAAGACCACTAGATTTGACTTTAAAACTCAACGATGAATGAGTCCTTGGAAAGCTATACTCCCGGAGTTTGCAAATGTTGGGGGTGCGTTGCCTTGAAATCATAGTATCAAGGAAAAACCACAAGGGTAAACCAAGGCTTGCCCCGAATTTCTGATTTGATGAATCCTTAGGATTAACTTCTAAGATCTGAGTGACTATATCTTGATGTGCACGGATTTTCTTGTTTTCTGAAATAGCTTGTGCGGCGATATTTCTTTTACTCCGTTTCAGTTCGTAAAATGCTTAATACATTGGGTTTCTTAGCTAAGAATGAGTTGGTATCCTTGAAGAGAATGAAGACGCCCAGTCAATTGGTCTATTGGCCGGAAGCATTCTACAGCCACGTAGTTACTGTTTATGAGAGTCAAAACAATGAGGGATTCTCTTCTTTTCGCATAAGAATCTGGTCAAGCCTGACACCAAGATTCAAGAAATTGCTCTATCTCACTTACTTTTCAGTATTTCTCATTCCTGCATTGGCTGCGATTCTCACTCTTATGCTTCCTTTCAAAAACGAATTTTTTTCTCAACCTGGCAATGTTGCTGTAATTACGGGATTTTTGTACTTTCCTCTGAGCGTGATAATTGTGGCAATCTTGCATGAAAAGATAGTAACAAAGATGATTCTTAAACAAATGAGATCATCACCTAAGTGGGAAGGAGTTTTTTTGGTTCAACCGGATACCAGTGGTTCCACTACTGGGACCTATGCCTCCGAACCAAAACAAACGTTCGAAGTTCTAAATCTCTGGGTTCTCGTCGCACCTCTTCATCATATCAAGACGTCGTACCTGTCATCCAATGAGCCTTTTGAATTAATTCGGCCTTCTGACAGATTTGATATCGATCTCAAGATAAGACAAGCACACCCAGATAACTTTGCGATTCCTGTTATTTCAACTCCATCATACCACCTTTACCCCTTAATTCCAGTTGATGTTTTTGGCCTAAGTGAGAAAAACTTGCCACCTGATCCCGCAGAACAGCAATGGGTTCGCCGGATTTTAATCGAACTATATCACACCATTTTACAGGACTTCCCGCAATTAAGTCAGGGACAAGAAGAATACTTCTTGACGAATGAGGGCTTTGTCTATTCTCCAAAACTATTGTTTTGATAATCTCACTCCATCGTTTTTCCGTATCTTCTTGAGCTCAACGAACGCTTTTAGGAAAGGATTAAAGTTTCCTCTGACATCTTCGTGAGAATACTTTTGTCCTGAAGGCTATTCCCTTTCACAACAAAGAATTCCAGAGAATCCAGATTTAGGATATCATTTGGCAGTTCTTGCAATTGGTTATAGCCGATGTGCAGTACTCTGAGCTTTCGAAGTTCTCCGATCGTACTTGGTAATCTCCTTAAGTTATTCCCTTCTATGTATAATTCCTCCAAATGCTTTAGATTCCCGATCGATTCAGGAATTTCAGAAAGTGAATTATCATGCAGTGATAATACCCTCAAATTAGATAGTCTTCCAATTTCATCGCTGATACTTGTGAGCTTATTTCTACCCAAGACAAGTTTCTGCAAACTTTTTAAAAGGTACAAGCCTTCCGGCAAAGTTTCCAAATTGTTTGCATACAATCCGAGTTCTCTCAGATTTCTAAGATCATCTATGTTCTCTGGAATCGTCTTAATGGCGTTCTTTGCCAAATACAATTCACTCATTGCCTTCATTTC
>JALTMP010000326.1 GCA_027001645.1 Candidatus Heimdallarchaeota archaeon | reverse complement strand
GTGTTTCACGAGAAAAAAACAAATACTCAGAAGAAATCCCCTTGAAACTTAAATATCAGTGATTTCAACTAATACTTGGAATCAAGAAGTCTTAAAACCCAAAAAAAGTAAATAGATGTGAGATAGACCATGCCACTGGGTCCAGATATAATCGTTGCAAAAATTATAGAGCTCGGCGAGCCCTATGTTGGAAAAACCACGCTACGTAGACGGTTCCTCGGTGAATCCTTACACGACAATTATCTCCCAACGCTTGGAGTAGATTTTTCTCTGAAGCGCTTGGAATACCGGAACCAAGTATTCCGAATGATGATCTGGGACCTAGCTGGCGATCAGAGATACAATGTAATTCGGCCCGGGTACTATCAGGGGGCTAATGGTTGTTTGGCGGTCTACGATCTAACGCGCCCTGAAACGTTCTACAAGCTTAGCGATTGGCTCCGAGAATTCAGAACGTACGTAAGTGATAACTGGGTTCCGCTCGTCGTGGTAGGAAATAAACTGGACCTAGTTGGAGAATTTTCTAAAAGCGAGATCAAAGAGGAGGATGTTAAAGATCTCATAGAATATGCCAAGACAAGCCTTGGCTTCTTCAGAGTAAATCATATTCTAACAAGCGCACTTACAGGCGTCAATGTAGTAGAATCATTTGAACTAATTGCTGAAACAATTCTTGAAAAAATTGGACTTTAAACGATCCAAAAAAAAGAGACAGTCCTCGCTGGTTTTCAACTTCAACTTCCAAACTTGTAAAATGACTTTATCTGCTTATCTGCGATCTGATTTAAAAGAATTCACGAAAGGAAGAAAAAGGGAAGAAGAAAGAGCTAAGTCACACGGTGGTGACAGCACTCAGCTCTTAACCGTTTTGTTGATTTCTTAAGAGCCTTGGTGCTTCTTTTGTTCCTCTTCAACGAGTTTTCTCCTGAGGATCTTGCCAATCATCGATTTCGGAAGATCTTCTCGGACTTCGATTTCTTTTGGTGCTTTGTAAGGCGCTAGGTACTCTTTGCAGAACTTAATGATTTCTTCTTCTGTTGCAGATTGGCCAGGCTTGAAGACAACCCACGCCTTTACGATTTCTCCTTTGACGGGGTGTGAAACTCCAGCCACTGCAGCTTCTAGAATTGCGGGGTGTTTGTACAGCACTTCTTCGACTTCTCTGGGATATACATTGTAGCCTGAAACAATAATCATGTCTTTCTTACGATCAACGATAGTGACATAACCTTCTTCATCAAGCTGGGCAATGTCTCCAGTGTGTAGCCAGCCATCAATCAGCGTTTTTTCGGTTTCTTCAGGGCGATTCCAGTATCCGACCATGACTTGTGGTCCCTTCACACAGAGTTCGCCAACTTCACCGACACCAAGAATTGTTTTGTTGTCGGAAGTGTCTACAATCTTGACTATGGTATCAGAGACTGGTTGTCCAATTGATCCTTCTTTCGGCCGATCTAGTGGATTCACACAAACTACTGGGCTAGCCTCACTTAATCCGTAACCTTCCACTAGGAATCCCCCTGTAATTTCTTTGAATTCATTCATTACTTCTAATGGCAAGGGGGCTCCACCACTAATGCAGGCAACTATGCTGCTCATGTCAGAGCCATACTTTCTCGCAGCCTGGTTAATAGCCACGAACATGGTAGGTACGCCAGGGAAGAATGAGACCTTGTATTTTTGAATAAGCTCCAGCGCCTCCTTCGCATCAAACTTGGGCATCAGTATCATTGGAACTTTCATTTGGAATGACAAGCCCATGCATGCTGTTAAGGCAAAAGAATGAAAGAGTGGTAGAACCGTCAAGATTGGACCGTGTCCATCTGGAACACGCATGATCGCTGCTCTCGTTTGCATTGCATTTGAAACAAGATTGTAATGTGTTAAGGCTGCTCCCTTGCTGAGTCCTGTAGTGCCGCCTGTATATTGCAGAAGTGCTACGTCTTTCTTAACGTCAAAGTCTGGACGTTTCCAGTCGTTCTCGTCTCCCAAAAAATCAAGAAAACGGTGGGTATATTCGCCATCATAAACGATTTTGTGCTGGGGCAAAATCGCCTTGATCTTCTTATTCAACACGGGGACATTTTTTAGTAGCTTGATGAGTCGTTGCTTTTTGGCTGGTAGATAGTCCGGGATTGAGCCAAGGATGACGTGTTTCAGCTTGGTTCGGCCCTGGACTTCCCTAACCTTGGGCTCTAAAAGATCAAGAGTTACCATCCACTCTGCTTCAGAATCGTTCAGAATATGATCTAGCTCGTAGGGTGTATAGAGCGGATTGACTTGGACAACGATTCCTCCAGCGGCTAACGTTCCGTGATGAGCAATCACGTAGTGCGGCGTGTTGGGTAGCATTAAAGCTACTCGGTCGCCTTTTTTGAATCCCCTTTTCTGTAGCCCAGCGGCAAAGCGCTTCACAAGAACCACGAGTTCGGAATATGATATCGGATTGTCTTGGAAGTACATCGCCGCTTGGTCTGGAAACTCTTTGGCTGCTTTAAACAGCTGGTCAAAAGAGGTTTCATTTTCTGGATACTGAAGACTCTTTGGTCGGTCTTCAGGATAGTGGTCTAACCAAGGGGTTGGAATATCTTCTGTTTTTGCCATTTGTATCAACTCGAAGATTGATTTTTGATAGATACTGAAAACTTTCTCTTAAGTTTTTGCCCGACCATGTCCATTTTCTATTGAATTTTCAATTATTCCTCAAGGTTAAGCTATTGTTTTTATAAAATATGGACATTCAAGGAATGTTAGAGGATTATGAAAATTCCAAGGTTATAGATTATGTGAACGAGAAAAGCGGTGTTAAACGACGATGATTTTATCCTCAAGAAACCCAGAATCAAGCCAGCAAAAAATGCATTGATCACTGAAATGAAGTGAATCAAATGTAAAGACGAGAAAAGAAGTGCGGATACAACAACGTAAAAGAAAGGATGTTCTTTTCCCCCCATAGACTTGTACAA
>JALTMP010000325.1 GCA_027001645.1 Candidatus Heimdallarchaeota archaeon | reverse complement strand
GAGACCCCACTTACCAGCTCCCGGGTTGGTATCTTGAACCAGATAAAGGACTCGGAGTACTAGGTTTCCTTCAAGCGTATAAAGCTGCCAAGGAAGCGGGGAATACAACAATCCTCAAATTGGGATACAATGTAACCGATACGCAACTCGATGCACTTGCTGGATACCTTCAATACATGTTCAACAATGTTGTTCCTGTGGTTATTCAAGCCCAGATTGGACCGGGAGTTACTGCAAAAATGATTGCTGAGTGGAAATTCTATGAGCAATGGGCTAACGGGAGTGTGGATGAAGCCGGGTTTGATATTACTCAAGACGGAAACACTCCTGATGGCTTCGAACCAGCAATTTACATGAATGGCACTGTCAATCCTACCGGGATTAACCGAACAATGGCCATGAAATTATTTGATCCAAGTGAGCTTTATAGCTTAACCAATGCAACCATGGGCGCTGGCATCTATGTCTGGTATGGAGCCGCGCTTGGTAACACGACACTCCAAGCTTTGCTTTCTTCTACCTTCGGTTTGAGCCCTGCACAATTGGGCCAGCTTCTCATGTGGATTGGTACGTTCAAAGATAATTTGATTCCTCCTCTACTCATTGATGAACTTTCGACATATGGTGTTACTGAATTAAATGACATTGCTTACCTACAGTGGGGCAACATGTCAGCACTTGCTGGTGCAAGCGTGAAAGACCTCGACCCAGAATCAGATCTCCCTGGATATCCCGAATTCTCGGCATGGGCCGCAAACGTTCAAGGAGTGCCATATGTCTTTAATGCTTCAAGGAGCAAGGAACTCCTCAATGGTTCGAATGGATTCTTTGATGCAGTCAATTTAGGCACATTCTTGACGTTATTCCAACTAAAACAGAACGATACAATCAAAGCCCTTTGGGGATTGAACGAGCTTGAAAGCCAGCTAGTAGCGGGTTACATACAATACTTCTCTGAAGCATTCATCGTCAATGATACATTGCTCCCAATCTTTGCTCAAGGTGGAGGCTTAGTTTCCACCAGAACGGTTTATCAGTGGTTGTGGGATTACACGGATCCGCTACTGAGTGTTGTCAACCCTGAGGATCCAAAGAACAACTTATTCACAAACGAAACCCAACAGAATGAGGCAGAACCGCGTGACAAATTCAACACTGGAAAGAGCGACATTTCTAAGATCTGGCAATATGTGGAATGGAAAGGCATGAGTGTCATTACTGGCGTCTGGAAGCAAGACGTTGAGATAAAGGGCACTGATGCTACCCAGTTTGCGCCAGGTACTACCAAAGACGACACTCTCATCGCTTTCGTCTCTGACCTCCTCAGACCCGTTGAACTAACCTTTGTTGAAGAAACTACACTATACGGAATCAAGTTGCTAAGATTCAAACTTGCTGACAGTGTTCTTGCTTCAGAAGACGACAACCCAAGCAACGCTATTTACTACCAAACCATCACTGGTATTGCTAATATGACGAGTGCAAAAGGCGCACCAGTATTCTTGAGCAAACCACACTTCTTAGGTGCAGCAGATTCTGTCCTTCAAGCAGTCAGCGGCATTAACCCTAATGAGGCCATGCACGATACTTTCATCGATGTAGACCCAATTACTGGCACGGTAATGAGTGCTGCGAAGAGACTGCAAGTAAACTTGCAAGTTAGTGCCTCCCGAACAGATACTTTCTATCCACAAGTCTACGACGACGGTTTCTATCCACTTGTCTGGGTTGAAGAGGGAGGTCAGCTCACTCAAGACCTTGCTAACACCTACAAGGACAAGATCTATGGCGCTCAAGATCTACAGCAGACCTCGCAAATTGCAGGCTTAGTAGTTGGAGCACTTCTCTTGCTTGCAGGACTTGCTTGGACTTCAGTGATTGTCAGAAAAAGATGAGATTCTGATCTGAAACAGCACACAAATCGCTGAAGCATTCTCCTCCATTCAATTTTTTTTATCTTCTATATGCGTCATAGTTACGATTGCTGATTTCTTGACTCGAGGATTCGTGCTCTTGTTATTGGCAGATATAGACAATGATTAATCGCCATAATTGCTCAGAATATTTTCTGGTTCACGGTTGCCATGTTCCCTATCTAATTGACATCTAAGACACACAGTTCGTAATTGGATGGAATTTCTTGGCACTTGTTCCTTTATTGTCATATCTGAAGTGCATCCTAACCCTAGCGTAGAAAGGTCGTCAATCATTGGGACTATCCAATTCCATACTTGATCGAATCAACTTTGTCAGATGCAATGAGTGATATTTCAGTAAAATCGGACTCATATCCAAGAACAGTATCCGACTTAGAAGGGTGTCAGAAGGACTCATGGATTAATGGTACGTAGTCAAAATCGATTAGGGAATATCAAGAGACACAAGATTTGCTTACCAATTGTAACTCAATCATTGATGCCACCTCAAATTGAAATATGTAAGGAGAAAGAATGCGCTTTGCTAAAGTCGTTACTTTACTTACTCAATTAGAAGAATGTTGATGACAAGATTTGGTTTTTTATTCTCGTTTTCTCCTATTGAGAAATATGGCAATACTTCCAAGAAACGCGATTATGAAGGCGATCGTTCCTGTAACTAATACGTAAGGATATAGCCCAGAACTTTTCTTGGAATCAGTGGCATTAAAAATACCGGATGGAAGCGATTCTTTTATGCTAAGAATCATTACTCCATTATCAATGTCGGCTATGTAGGCTTGGTTTTCACTTACGGCAACACCAAATGCGTTTCCTGGTGTATCAAAGTGTCCAACTTGGGAGGGATCTGATTCGGTACGCACACGTACCGCCACTAGACCGTTGTCACCATCGGCTATGTAGGCATAATTTTCGTTCACGGCAATGTCATAGGCAGTTCCTTGCGTATCGTAATGTCCTATCGGAGTAGGCTTGGCTGGATTCCTTACATCCACAATTATCAGACCGTTGTCACCATCGGCTATGTAGG
>JALTMP010000324.1 GCA_027001645.1 Candidatus Heimdallarchaeota archaeon | reverse complement strand
ATCCAAATTCCCAAATGCTCAGATTCTGATACTCGTATGATTTTTCGTTTTTTGTTGATGCAGACAAGAGGATTTGAAGGCATCAGCTTAAGAGATGGCAAACTTCCTAAGTAACTACAAATTTTGTTTTCATAGCTTCATGTTCATCATATGTTCTAAGTTTACAGTCCTTGTCTTGAGCTTTCACTCTTCAACTTCCATCATGTCTGTAGAGAATCGTGTTACGAGGAAGAGTTAACCTAAGGGACTTATCGTTTTTCCAAGAAAGCATTTTACATGTTCATTTTCTTTTTCCAGAAAAGAAAACTTCTTTTTGCTCAAAAGATCTCTTGATTTTTGCTTTCTTATGCTGTGAAACCTTCAAGAAACAAATGAGAGGAATTCTGAAGTAACAATATTCTTATAAATTCTAACAAGGGAGCCTAAAATGTCCGTTCTAGTAAAAGCAAAGGATGATTCAAATGTCTTTAAACAGATTACTTAAACTCCGAAAAAAACTCAATAGAAAGCGTCCCAAGTTCCTCCGGGAGGAGCATTGGCGGTACAAGCGCTTAGGCAAGAAGTGGCGCAGGCCTAAAGGCATTGATAGTGCCATGAGGCACAAGAGAAGGGGTAAACCAAAGTTGGTCGAAGTTGGTTATAGAAACCCGCGAAAGGTACGGGGACTTCATCCCTCGGGTCTAAATGTTGTTCACGTGTATAACCCCTCCATGCTGGATGACGTTGATCCTGAAACCAGCGCTGTGATGATTGGGCGCACTGTTGGTCGTAGAAAACGCCTTCAAATCATTGATCGAGCCGAGGAATTGGGTATTCGAGTACTTAATTCTGGCGTTACCATGGCGATTACTGAGGCCGAAGAATACGAAATTGAAGGAGAAGAAGAGTACGTTCTTGACGACGAAGAATATGACTTTGGAGAAGACGAAGACGTTGTGCTACTTGATGACGAGGAAGAGGAATCCTCTGAGTAATGAAAGGGAAAGGTTAGGTGTTTAAGCAATGACAAACGTAAGACCCCAAAGAAAACTTGCGGCCAAGGTTCTAGGTGTAGGCGTTAATCGTGTCTGGATAGACAATGACAAGCTTGACGATATTTCCATGGCGCTTACTCGAAATGACATTCGTGAGAAAGTCAGCGAGGGGGCCATCAAGAAACGCCGAGTCAAGGGTGTTTCCCGAGCCAAGGCAAGGATTGTTCATAAGAAAAAACAAAGGGGACAAAGATATGGTCCCGGTTCCCGAAAAGGAACAGCAAATGCTCGGTTTCCTCAAAAAAGAGTTTGGATCAATAAGATCCGCGCTCAAAGGGCTCTCCTTCGGGAATTGCGTGACGGTGGATATATTGATGCCCACACTTATCGTATCCTTTATAGGCAAGCGAAAGGAGGCATGTTCCGTAGCGTGCGATATCTGAAAAACTACATCAGGGAACGTGGGCTTGCCCTTAAGCGACTTCCAGAATAGGATGGTGAAAGAAAATGGCAACAGGACCTGGTTATCGTGTTCCACTAAAGCGACGGCGAAAACAGAAAACAAATTACTATCGAAGACGCGGGATGCTGAAGTCTCGCAAATTACGCCTGGTTGTAAGACCCAGTATCAAGAATATTACCGTGCAACTTGTTCGTTCCGAACCAAACGGAGATAAGATACTTGTAGCGGCTGATTCAAGCGAACTGGCTAGGAAATACAACTGGAAGATCGCTCGAGGCAACCTCCCCGCTGCATACCTTACTGGATATCTCGCAGGGAAAAGAGCAGTAAAAGCTGGATTCACCGATGCAATTCTAGATATTGGTCTCAATGTTCCCCAAAACGGAACCCGAGTATTTGCTGCTTTGAAGGGAGCATTAGATGCGGGAATGGAAATTCCCCACCGCGAAGAAAAGCTCCCCAGCCAAGAAAGAATCGAAGGGCAGCACATTGCTTCATACGGTCAATTACTCTCATCAAGCGACGAGGAGCAGTACAAGAGAATATTCTCTGCTTACCGGAAGGTTCGCCTTAAACCTGAAAACGTTCCCAAGTATTTCAAGGAGACGAAAAAGCAGATTGATTCAGAATTTGCATAAAAGAAGGTATGATCTATGAGTAGCACAGTAAATCTCGACGAATGGGTTCCCCGTACAAGACTTGGGCGAATGGTTCTAGAAGGAGAAATCACCTCTATTGATGAGATCTTTCGCCTCGGGAGGCCAATTCGCGAATGGCAAATCGTCGATTTTCTGCTTCCCAATCTTAAGGACGAAGTAGTCGACATTAATGTAGTTCAAAAAGTGAGTGATGCAGGACGCAAAAGAAGATTCAAAGCAACAGTGGTTGTTGGAAACGAAGATGGCTATGTTGGCGTTGGAGAATCTAAATCGAGAGAAATCGGGCCTGCAATTCGCAATGCGATCCTCGATGCTAAAATCAACATTACTGCAGTAAAACGAGGCTGTGGTTCCTGGGAATGTGGTTGTGGTGGTCCTCATAGCGTTCCTTTCAGAGTAGAAGGAAAGCAGGGCTCCGTTGTTATTACGTTATATCCCGCTCCCAAGGGTCTCGGCCTCGTTGCTGGAGACATCGCGAAAACGGTCCTCAGACTTGCGGGTATTAAAGATGTATGGAGCAAAACTCTCGGGGACACAAGAACAACCCACAATTTTGCTAAGGCAACCTACAACGCATTGAAACAAACTTATCAATTGGCTCATCCAGACGACTGGACAAGAGCATAAATTCGTGAAGGTGAATAAAATGAGTATGAAAGCAGAAGCAACCGGGAAACTGCTCGCAATCATCCGCATCAGAGGACGCCCAGGATTCCCATACCATGTGTCAGATACCCTTCACATGCTCCGCCTAAACAAGCCTCAACATGCTGTCTTTTATCGAGATAATCCAAGTTTACGAGGCATGTTACAGAAAGCAAAAGATCTCATAACATGGGGAGAAGTTGATGCAGAAACACTTGCCCTTCTCATTAGGAAA
>JALTMP010000323.1 GCA_027001645.1 Candidatus Heimdallarchaeota archaeon | reverse complement strand
TCCTGACGGTGCGTTCGTTTTTGGGAATGCTCCTCCTGTTGAGGGCAAGGAAGCGATTGAGAAAGCAGTCTCTGACTTCTTCCAAGCAATCAAGGGTTTGAGTCATCAAATTACCGGCTCTTGGCAAGTGGATGACGTCATAGTCGTGGAAGGCAAGGTTACTTATACACGCCACAATGACACCCAGATCACACTGCCTTTTGCCGATATTTTCCGAATGAAGGACGGCCTCATTGCTGACTACCGCATCTATATGGATATTTCTCCCCTCTTCTCAGAGTGAATCTTTCCCCAGCCAATAGGCCGACTCCTTCGGATCTATTTTGCTTTCTTTGTTTTCGAATATGCCGGAATAACTGGCTTTCGTTAGATTCTTTTCCAAGGCCATTAACATCATCATGCCTCGCCTTCTTTTCCCTAAAGCCTTTTTTTTCAGTAAACGACTTAGATGCTCTACTAGGTTTCTGAGGTTTCATTTTGTCTTCGTCTGTCTTGATTGTGGGAAGCTAATCAAGGCTTTTAATTCTGCATTTTTCTTCAATTCTCGCCAAATCGATTAGGTAGAATAGCGTTCAACAGCGTTTCTTTTTCACATGGATCTGAGATGATTGTTACCTTTTTGTCACTTCATGTTTTAATGAATGATTGGTTCTCTGTATTTTTGGAATGCTAATCGTGAGCAATCATCTTGCAATTTTTTCCGGAGTTTCTCCGTTTTCACAGTCAATGTTGACGGTTTTCCCTTGATGTCTTGTTGCTTTTACAGAAAAGGGCGATTACCCCGTTTTTATTTTGTTAATATTTTATTCCTAAATAGGCAAAGAATAGTTTATATACGAAAAAAGAGCAGAAAATTCGTGATTTGGCTGACCCCGTTGTTTGAAACGTCGTCGCTAATCCCACGAAATAGAGAAACAAGCAAAACTATCGCTTGGATAGTGGACGCGAGACATGAAACAATGGGGTGACCACTCAAGCAACAACAGTAACATAGGTGTTTACGCCCATGAATGTCGCGCGTAAGGTTCACGTTAGTCTAGCAATAATCACGATACTCTTGGTTAGTTCGTTATCAACGAACATATTGTTCCCTGTTGCTGCAAATCAAGCAACAGGTGTGAATTCTGAAGGTGAATTGGTGGTTCTTGGCCCTCGGTTTGATAGGCCAATCGCCATCGTGTATTCCCCAGTGAATGATTTTGTAACGCAGACGGCTCTCAGTGTACAGAAAACACTGCAGTATTACTATCGGCCCGTGTTGTTGAACCCAATTGTGAGTTTTGATGATTATGATGCTGCAGTTGAGAATTCGTGGATTGTTATTCACGTGTACGAGACCACTCCAGAAGGACCGGTTCTCGCCAGTGGTCAATCAAGCTGGAAGGATCTCCAACGTGTTATTTTGAGTCATTCTGACCAGAAGCATGTATTATCGATTCCTAACTCCGCCCAAGCAGTTCGCTACCTAGGGCCGGCTCTTCAGTTTGTGAGAGTGCCTGATGACCGAAGTGAAGTTGCAGACGCCGAGTTGCTCAGCATTTACTCCTTGTGGATGGTTTCTGATATCTTGGAGCTTGAAAGTCAGGATTCCCGAATGCAGCAAACTGGCCAATTGCTTCGATCGCTCACTCTAAAGTATTTTGCGGAAAATATGGATTCCCTTGTGGCAAGAGGATACGAACCGGTCATGGAAATGGGGAAAGAAAACCTTACTGCAAAAGAACTGGAATTTCAGGAGCTGATCGATCCTTCAAGGGGCAAGGCCTTTTGGGTCTCTCCAAGTGGGGAGAGAGTCCCTCTTAGGCAAGCTCTGAATGCGATCCCCAAGAACGATTATGCTTTAGTGCTGAGCTCCTCTGATCTTGGGAGTCTTATTGTGGACACGATTCCCATTAAATCAGGAATTGAAGGTCCAGCTGGTGAAATTGTTGATAAGTTCTTGCAAAACCTGATCAAAGAGGGAGTTAACGCCATCGAATTGCCTCCTGATGTTGCGAACGCCATAGGGAACGCGACTCTATATTTACCCAAAGTATTGGGCATAATTGAAGATCCGAGTGTTGAAAATATCTTGAAATTAGCTCTGGATGTTATTACAAAGCAATTCCCTAATCTGAACGAGACAAAACCCTACTTGGAGCTTGCAATTGAAGCGTTCTCAGCATTTCGCGGAAACGCGACTGACATTATCAAGTTTGTTTCCAAGTCCTTGGAAGTTTTCTTCCCAGGGAAAGCTGACACCATAAAGAACGTTACGGACGTCATTCTTGAACTCAATGTTGATGACTTGGCTCAATCCCTCGCTGAAGGGGAAGACGCGTTCAAAGTGATTACGAAGTGGCTCACAGATGTTCTTACTTCCGATTTTCTCAATCAAACTCTATCCTCTTGGCTGGGGATTAATCTTTCTCAAATCATTGAGGACTTTAATGCCCTTGTCGCCATTGTAAAAGGAACGATAAGCGCATTCCAAGATCAAGATATTCTCTTGTTTATTACGCAAACCTTGCCAGAGACCTTTGACAAGATTAAGCCCTTGATTGACAAGTACATCAATCAGGCTTCCTCACCTATGGCAAGTGTAGGCTTAAGTATAAATCAAGTATCTGTGCAAGAACTAGACCTAAACAAGCTAAAACCTTTTTATGAAATGGCAAAAATGGTTTACTGGGCCATTTCAAAGTCTGGTGGCATTCCAGATCCCAAGAAGTTTCTGGAGCAATTCCCCATCGATAGTACTGTTAAATCATTATTGAAGGAATTGTACCAAGTTGTCAATCAGGCTTACCCGAATCTTGATCAATATATCAAGCAACTGACCGACCTGTACAAGCAAATTTTAAATCAAACAAAGACCGTCGTGTCTGAGATTCAAGCAGAAATTGATAATGTCGTCCAACAACTTCTTTCTAGCATTTCAGACACTACTATTCGCAATGCCTTAAATGAGATTCTGACACGGCTTTTTGAAGCGGTGGCTGCTTTAATC
>JALTMP010000322.1 GCA_027001645.1 Candidatus Heimdallarchaeota archaeon | reverse complement strand
GGTCTTCTCATGTGAATGATGGTCATGACCAGATTCACTGCACCAATGATAGAAGAAACGCCAGCTAGTAGCAGACCACCAGCCCATAAGATTACTCTTTGATCAGCAACGGCATACTGAGTGGAATATGGGGCATAGCCAGTCCATCCTACATCCGCAAAACCAACCCATACCATCAGCGCAGAGGGAACAAGCATCCAAAATGCAAGGTTATTCCACCGCGGCCAGTAAAGGTCTTTTGCGCCAATTAGTGGCGGAACCATGTAGTTAGCAAACCCAACTGCTGTGGGAAAGATCACAAAGAAGATCATAATGGTTCCATGTGTCGTGAATAATCGATTGTAGGTCTCGGGGTCAACAAAACCACGGGCAATAGCACCTAGTCCACTACTTTCTCCAGCAGGATTGAACATTACGCTTCTCATAATCATTGCCAGAATTCCGGCCATGACAAAATTGACAAAAGCGAAGCTCAAGTATAACTTGCCAATAGTATAGTGGTTCGTGGTTCCAAAAATGCGTATCGCTTGGTCAAGCAACCCCCTATTGTTAGAAGACTTAGAATCAGTGCTCATTCTTGTATCACCATCCTCCCTTAAGACGCGTAAATGTAAGCACTCATAGCATAGTGGTACTTACCACAGAATTCAGCACATTGAATGAGGTAGGTCCCAGGTTCCAAAATTTCTAACCAGAAATAGTTGCTCTGACCGGGAACGGCGTCTACTTTAAACCCAAGATCGTAGCTAAAGAAGCTGTGGATAACATCATTGCTTGTAATGTTCAATAGGTATAGAGTGTTCGTTTGTAAATTCACATAGCCTGTGGTTGTGTTTTGTCCCTCAACAGTGAAGTCCCACCCGAACTGATATCCAACGATGTTGACCACAATATATTCTTGATTAGGTGCCGGCGAGTCTGTTGCGTCCAAGAATGCGGGAACACTTACAACGAAAATTCCAGAGACGATGAGACTTGCCAATAATGTCCAGGCGATTTCGAATCTCTTTTCATTTTTTATTTTCGGGCGCTCTTCAGCAGATCCTTCTCGATACTTATACAAGAAGTAAATCATGACAATTGTTACGAAAAAGGCCACAAGAAACATGATCGAAAGCACAGTACCTACAAGCATCTTGTAGTTCTTGAAGAGCTTTGATCCGGCTTGAGCTTCAGCAGTAGTTAGCAGAAGCATGATGAAAGAGGCCATCGCAACAATACCAATTCTCTTCTGGATCGGTATCACAGTGCTTTGAGATTTCATCTAGAGACCAGTAACAAAAACGAGTTTTTATTACCTTCGATAAATTAAGTAATAAAAAAACCACATAGAAAAGAAAAATTTCCTTACACGTATTTGGATATAAGGAAAATTGCCTAATTTACTAAGATCCAAAAACCGAGTAGAATTATCGATCGGGAATACAATCGTGAGAGAACCTCTCAGTCGCTTATTTTCACGCTTACCGTTATTCCATCCCGAATTGGCAGTAGAACTGAGTGAACACGAGGATGTGAAAAAGCAATTTCATTATATCGAATTACGCCAAGAGTGCTTTCATCTTTATTATCAGAGGAAAGGACTTTGCCATGCCACAGGGTGTTATCCGTTATTAGCAAGCCGCCAATCCTTAACCGGTCCAAGGCAAGATTGAACACCTTAGGGTAGTCTTTCTTCTCAATGTCATTAAATATAATGTCTTGTGGAATAGTTACCTGTTCTAATGCTTCAAGAGCATCCTGGACTTGGAATTCGATTTTGTGTGAGATTCCAGCTTTTTTAAAATACGTCATGGCGAGATCATGATTGTTATTACTCAAATCAGTGCATGTTATTTTGGCGTTTTCATCTGTAAACAGAGCGAACCAAAGGGCAGAATAACCAAATCCAGAACCTAACTCAAAAATTCTTTTTGCATGAATCAGCTTTGCAAAAAAACCGAGTACATTACCCGCAATGGGTCCAACTATTGGAAAATGGATTTTTTCAGCGTAACGTTCCATCTCTTCGAGCACGGGGTTGCGTTTAGGGGCGATTCGTAAAAGATACCGTTCTATGTCTCTTAGCTCCATATGAGATTCTTGCTTGTAAGAGCATTATACGTTTGCCTCTGAATCAATTCTTTAAGAGGACTAATAAGATGAGTGAATGTGAGGATAAAAGTTGGAAAAAATAAAAGAGTGCTATCTCATGAATGCATCCTTATAAGCTTCTTTTTCTCGAGTTAAAAATGCATACAAGGCAGCCCCAAGCCCAAACACTCCAGTCAATGCTAGGGAGAGACCCTTGGCATAGCCCAAGGCGGAGAGAATTGATTTGATTACCGATGAGCCATTCTCGATTGTACTATTGATTTTTGCTTCGAGGTTAATTCCGAACGGGGTGAGTACTAATGGACTGCTGGTTACTGCTCCACTAAGGGCGCTGATTTTTGCAGGAGTAAGGGAGGTGATTCTGAAAGGCAATTCTATAGTTGTTGCTCTTCTGCCTTCCTTCCAGATTTCCAAAAGCCCAGTGAACGCACCAGTAGACAGAGGGGTGATGTAGAAGAGGTTATCCGTCAATTCTTCTCGAACATCAACAATTATGCTAGGGGGGTTAATAAGACAGCCTGGCATCACGAGTTTCATTTCGACGAGTTCGGTGTCGGGTTCGAATTCAACAATGTCTTCGACTCGTTCTACAAAATGTGGTCTTTTGGCAGGTTCTTCTAAACGTGAAACACTAACTCGTGTTCGCAATGGATAAGTTCGCATCATTCGCATGCGGGAATAGTAAGTTACCTCGACATGGCGATGAATGGCTTTGGGCTCAGCTCTTTCAGCTTCAGGTGGAACGCTCCCTACAAAATCGGCTGTTTCTTCAAATTCTACAGCTACTGAGTCGGGAGCAGTTTCTTGGTATGCAATGATTTCCTCTTCTAGAGCCTTTTTGACGTCTGGAAGGGGAGCCTTCTTCCTTTTCAGAGTGGGAATATCGGAGGCGGGAGC
>JALTMP010000321.1 GCA_027001645.1 Candidatus Heimdallarchaeota archaeon | reverse complement strand
CCTCCAGTGGGTGGAGTTGGATCACCTTCGGCACTTTCTGAAGCAGTAACTGGAATGACTGTGTGTGCAGAGAAAACACCCAAAAGAATAATAGAGAATATTAAGGGAAGCCCTAGTCTCCTCATCTCAATCCCTTTCCTCTTCGCTTCGCGCTGTAATATGTTAAAAGTATTTGATCTACCACGTCCTTTGTAGATGCTTCAACAACCCGGATTCGAAGCGATCTTAGGGTTTTGACAAAATTCCGCACGTTCTCGATTTCTTGGATCAAAGCTTCATAGTAGATCCCCCGATCAATGGGATCAGAAAGATCAATTACTACGGGGTCATCTTGGTTAGGGTCGAAGATTTTCACCTTTCCAAGCCTTCCTGGGAATACGTACTCCAAAGGGTCGCTAATGTGTATCACATGAATATCATGCCCCCTACTAACAGCAGCTCGAAAACCCTTGATGGTTTCTTCAAAATTATCATGCAAATCAGTAATAATGATAATAATGCTTCTTCTCTTGAGTTTTCCAGCGACCTCCCTAATCGAGGGGCCAAGAGTGGTTGTTCCACTGGGAATTACACCAATAGCTTTTGAGAGCGCGGAGTACAGATGTCTTCTTCCTCCTCTTGGAGGAAGGAACAAGTCAATATCTGAGGAGAAGAGACCAATTCCAAAAAAATCGCGGCTATTGATTGTAGCCTGACCAAGCGCGGCTGCAGCCAAAATAGCAGAACGAATTCTGGGAGAACCTTCTCCGAGCAACATTGATTGGCTGGCGTCAATAGTGACGAGGACATTTACATTCCGTTCAACTTCATACTCTCGAACTATCAAGGTTCCGGGTCTTCGAGCTGTGGCTCTCCAATCAACCCTTCTCAAGTCATCACCCGGGACGTATTCTCGTAAATCAGCATATTCTGTCCCTGGCCCAAGAAAAACGGATCGTCTATGACCCTGTAAGAACGTTGTTACTTTAATCCGCGATTGGATGAAAAGATTGCGAAGTTTACGGCGTAGTAGGGGTTCTAGCATTTTCATCTCACGTTTTATTTAATTAGGTCTAGTATCTTTTGCAACTCAATTTCAGCCTGGCTTAGTTCAGAATTATCAGGGATGTAATGGGGATTCCAAAGAGCAGCATCAATAGTCAGAATGTTTTCATCAACCGAGAGCGCGGAAGTTGCTGGAATCTTGTTCTTAATCCAATCGATTAATTCTTCGGGAGTAGGTATTAGTGTGGTTTCCTTTTGACTTAATGTGTATTTAGAAATAATTGAAAAGTATAGTTTAGCGACAGATGGGAGTGTGGGGTTTTTTGAGATTAGTCTCTGCTTATCTATTAGTACCATTCTCAATCGTTCCATGTCTGTATCGGAAACGACTGCTGATTCCTCGGCGGTTTGTATTATCTTCTGGATGACTTGGCTTGCTTGTTTTTCTTTTCTGAAATAGAAAATTGATACGTAGAGAAAGAGAGGAAAGAGCGAATAGAATAACTGGGGATCTTCATCATGAGCAGAACTGGTCTGCTGGATGAATTTTGCCATGACATAGTTAGAAAGCGGAAACAAAAGCAACATCAATGTGATGATGATAAGCCAAGCGAAGCCTCCATTTTTTCCGGTATTGAAGACAAAAATCATGTCAGCAGCCAAGAAGTAAGCAACTGAGAAGCCAATTAGCCATTCTTCCCCCTCGTTTGCTGCTAGAGCACCTAGGGCCCCAGCTCCAGCACCGATAATAGGAGTTAGAAGGAGGAGAATTTGCCAGTTTGGAAATCCAAATATCGCACCTATAACCATAATAATGAGCAAAACTGCTAGGCCGCCAGTTGTAGACCCAATAGCGAGGATTTGCAACCTTTTTTCTCGGTGAGTTCCTTTTAGTCTAGCTGAGGGGTCGATCTTAGATCTAAAAGCAACATGATGAATGATTTTCCCACCGGAGTACAATCCAGCAACAAACGTTATGATTATGAATGAGGCAATCGTAATTGATTGATGCAACTGCTCAGCAGATATCCCATATACGGAAATTAACTTATTGAGAATTTCCTGGTCTAAGCTTAGGGGAGAGAAATAGACAATCGCAATGATGTAAGAGAATATGAAAGGAGAGTTTGTTGAACGAATTACATCAATAACAGTTGGAGTGTCAGAAGGAGACCAGATTGCATTTCTTGTGAAGTAAGGAAATCGCTGTTTGAGCTTGCTTACTCTAATATTTCGCTCGACAATTTCGACAATGGAGTACATTGCTCCAAGTACTAAAAATATGAGGCCAATATACCAACTAGGATTTTCTGTCCCAAAGAAGAGAATACCGGGGTTTATGAGCGCCCATGAAGAGAATTTTTCTACTAATTTATTTGCAGGGGTCTGGTAAGCGAGGAGAGAAAACAACCCAAGGAAAAAATATGGTAGACCAGCGAAGAAAGAGGTCCAATAGTTGTGAGGCCGAAAAACTACTGCAGTTCCCTTGATTGTTTCTCTTATGTGAATTTGAACTTGAGAGGGATAAACTCCTCTTCTTGCGTAAATGCTTGCCCTACGGTTCCCTGGCTTGACAGCGGTAATTTTCATTCCGAAAAAGCGAAGGTATGCTCTGACCTTGTCAACTACTCTGGAATAGGCGTCTGTTGGTTTTTTGTCTTGTCTTGAGGTGGTAATACTCACTTTTGTTTCCTCCGCATTTTGTTCAAACCAACGTATGTGGCTACAAACCCAAATTGTAGTGCTATAATCCCAAGGGGAACCAAGAAGATTCGGAACCACAACCAAAATGAAGTTCGATCAGGAAAACCATAAAGTTGAATCAATGGCTTTAATTCTTCTCTCAAAACAATTATCGACCCTTCTTTAGGAAACTGGACTACCACTTGCTTCTGGG
Organism: Candidatus Heimdallarchaeota archaeon; assembly: GCA_027001645.1. GTDB lineage: Archaea > Asgardarchaeota > Heimdallarchaeia > Heimdallarchaeales > JAJRWK01 > JAJRWK01. The sequence continues at coordinate 35,420 of JALTMP010000321.1, read as the reverse complement.
GGGATTGGTTTCCTCCCAATTCTGTTGATCCGATCACAGTGACGTTTAAATGAAAACTGTCTACTGGTGGCGGATTCAGAGTTATGGTCTCTGTGATAGATTGATTGATTGCGTCTAGGGCCTTGTTTATGGTAGATGCTTTTAGATCGATGGCTTGATCCCCTTGGATTACTTGAATGCTAATGAGCGTAATGAAAATCCTTGCAGCCACGTCCAAAGGCATTTCATGCGCGATTATTGTGACATTGATCGGTTGGGGCTCTTGTTCTGGCCATTGTAATTCTCCCGTTACTTGAATTTTGAGTTGAAAGCCATCATCGAAATCTTCGATGTAGGTCTGTGTAGCGGGTGCTGCAGCTCCTAAGGATATGTTCATAGCACCAAAGAATAGGAGAACCAAAAGGAGCATTGAAAGTGATTTGTTTGAATTCATGTTTTTTGCCTCCGGTATATTTTCCACAGCTCTTGAATTAGATCATCAGTGTCTTGAATGATTCTGGCAGCTTCGTCATTATCCATTGGAATGCCTTTTTCGCGTTCGATGGTTTCGATTAGGGGTTGCAACAACTTGTAGGTTTCCTTAATCCGTTCAATATCAACAGAATACCCTAGCTCAATAAGCTCTTGTAAGGCAATGTCGAGATCGAATCGATCGAGAGACTGATGGCTAATGGTTGCTAATAGGTGTTTCAACATGTCGTAGGCACCTTTGACTGCACGCCAAGGTTGTTTTTCAAGATTCTTCTGCATCTCGAGGAGAATTTGTATCTGAGGAGATTCTAAAAGTAGTTCTTCCTCGGTTTTTTCTTGTTGCTCCTCAAGCATACGTTGAAATCTTTTTCTAAAAACCCAATAAGCAAGGATGAATGCTAGAATTGGAGTAATGATTGCAAGGAGAGCAATGAGGAGCAGTTGTTGTGCTGTTGATTGGATAAGTTCTTGTTGATTTAAGGTTTCTACCTTAAACTGCTCAAATTCAACATTTAGGTTCTCGATTGCATCTAGGACATTTTCAAAGCTAAACGTTACTTGAAGAGTGAAGGGATCATGAAATGCGTCTATCTGCCGTAATTCATCTTTGAAAGAGATCCTTTTTCTGCCATCTTGACCCCGCTCAAATTTCATGAGGTCTGACGGGGAAGCGGAATATACAATGGCGTCACTGGGTAACACAACAGTGTAAGTTATGTCTGCTGGAAAATACGAGATTTCATCGGGTTGAGCATTTGGATTCACAAATTCCAGCCAGAACCGATTGATGTAGATGAGCATTCCGCTGTTATTGTAAACCTCATAGGGCTTAGTCATGCGATACTTGATATAATCCCCAGGGTTATTTACAACAAATCGATCCGAAAAGGTCTCGTAGTTGAGCTCAGCTCCAGATGAATCATAAGGTGTAAAGGCAAGAACTTGAGAAGTGTTAACCCAGATAACTATTCTGGACTGGGGAATTGGAAGAGCCATCTGGACGGTTTCCTCTGAAAGACCGTCCTTGAACAATTCAATGACCCCATCCCAAACAATGCGATCATTTTTTGGTTGTATTGCATCTTGAGCAAATGTTACTGATAGGAATGCTTGTGATGAAAGAACCAAGAATCCGATTGCTAGAAATGCTGCTATTTTTTTCTGCATGGTTCTTGTCTTTTCAACATCTTTGGCTGTTTTTCGAGGAAGTTGCTTGGCTTCTTCCAATTTAGGCTTAAACTGTCGTTTTACTATGAGGTAGGCAAGTAAGATTGCCAGTAGGGCCGCAATGAAGCTGAAAATGGCAATGAGTATGAGAGCAAGGTTTTGGAGACGGAGACGCTGTTCTTGTTCTTGTTTGATTTCTTGTTGTTTTCGGTTTTGATAGATAATCTCGGTAAATTGGAGATAGATGGGATCAAAGGCGTATGTAATAACACCTACAAAGGGGTCATGTTTACTGTCCATTGCCCGATGGCGATATTCCCATTTTAAACCAAAGCGATTCCCTTCTTTGAAGAGCTCTGCATCAGTAGGGCCGTAACTAACGATTCCGGCTCCTTCAGGGAGTAGGACAGTGTATTTGTAATCGGTGTAAGCATAGATAGTAGTGCCGTTTTCTAGATCGAAGTTTAGGGGAAAGTTTACGGTTTGAGTCTGGAAGATAACAATGAATCCAGTATCTCCGATTACGTCAGGGTCGTAATAAGCTTCTATTTCGTACATGAAAGTTTGGCTACTGGGGGTTATAGTGATGCGGTCAGGGTGTATCTCGTATTCGACCTTTGTTGGATCATTGGGGTCGTTTGGGTCCCAGATTTTAGGTTCACCAATAATATCAGATGTGTTCAAGAAAAACTCAATTGAAACACCTGCTAGAAGAAACCAAGAAACTAGTCCTTTCAAATATTGTCTTGGTCGTTCATTCCCAACCGCACGCTCATATCTAGCATACTCTTCAATGTAAACATCACTAGGTGTGGATCGAACTATTTCTTGATCGAGGCCTTTGTTGGCATTGGTGTCTTCTAGTTGATTAGCAAGAAGTTCTGTACTCACAGCAACGCTGGTAGTCAGCATCAAGATGGCCAGGATCAGAAATAACTTTTGCATAGATTTCACCTAGATAGGTCCTATACTTGGATGGATGTAAGTATTTTCAAAAAGGAAAAGAGATGCATCTGAGTTGATAGGAGACGGTAGCGTTCGCATATTACTCAGCATTTTGATCTGCATTGTTTTTCTTCTCCATGCTACCTTTTACGATGATACTTCAAGTGTTGGGGGTTCTACGTATTTGAGAACTCGTTCAATAATGGTATCAGAAGTTATGCCTTCAAATTCCCACTCGGGCTTGATGATGATTCGATGGCGAAGGACCATGGGAGCCACTCTTTGAATGTCTCCGGGGCTAACGTAATCCCTGCCGCTTAACAAAGCTCTTGCTTTCCCGGTGATTGCAAGCCATAAGCTTGCTCGTGGTGATGCTCCTATTTCTACTTCTTCACTTTGTCGAGTGGCATTTACTAGTTTAACGATATATTCCATAATTTCTCGTTCTAGTTTAATTTGCTCTCGAAGAACTTGCTGAACTTGAACTATTTCGGACTTGTTGAGAGAGGGAACTATTTGTTCAAGTTTGACATAGGCGTCCTCACCAGAAGTAAATCTTTCAACAATTTCTAACTCGTCGTCAACCCCGGGATATTCAACGAGCAACTTGAAGACAAACCGATCAAGTTGCGCTTCTGGCAAAGGATAGGTTCCTTCTTGCTCAACGGGGTTTTGAGTTGCTATGACTAAGAAAGGTCTTTCCAAAGTGTAAGTTTTTTCATCCATGCTAACCTGTCTTTCTTGCATGGCTTCAAGCATTGATGCCTGTGTTTTAGGTGGAGCACGGTTTATTTCATCCGCTAGAAGAATATTCGCAAAAATAGGTCCTCGCTTAAAGTAAAATTCTCCAGTGCTTGGATTATACGCTGTAACTCCTGTAACGTCGCCAGGCATCAAATCAGGGGTAAATTGTATACGGCTAAAATCACAACTTAAGGATTTTGCAAGCGCGCGTACAAGGAGCGTTTTTCCGACTCCGGGAACACCTTCCAAAAGCACGTGTCCATCAGCTAGCAAACCAAGCAAGACGCCCTCAATGATTTCGTCTTGGCCCACAATGACTTTCTTTATTTCTTCAACGGTTTTTTCGAGCTTTTTCGAAATTGTTTCTATTGATATTTGCTGTTTTGACATAACTATTACCTCTATTGTCACAATTTGTTTAAGACTTATTCATCGATACCTAAGCGATAGAAGGAAGAAGGGATTGACCTTGTGAGCTTAAACCAAAGAATAATACGATGAAAGAACCGATTCTGACCAAACTTTGGATTCTTGGGTTACTCATAGACATTTCATTGCCAAAACTAAACGGGGCAGAAATCGTCATTACAAATGCGATAGCTGCCATCACTTGACCAGACATCCATAATACGCTCAGTGAACCGCTATTATTACCCAACAGTAGAGCGGGAGTGCCAGACAGAGGAGATAGGGCATAGCCAAGATACAGATAGATAATGCTAGAAACAAATATCCAGAGACTCGTGAATGTGGCAATTTTTCCTTTCTGTTGAGGGGGGAGCTTTGTTTTCTTGAGCTTGGCGATATCTGGCAGATACCCTAGAAAGATCGAAGTTCCAGCCATAACGCTAGCAAAAGAGTCGCTTGAAAACGTAAATTCTGCATAATACGCATTAGACCGGGTTACTACTTTTAAAATGATGAAAACGGTAAGAGCAACTAAGAATCCTCCTCGAAGACTATCGACGATTTGAGAAAAAGAGAGCAAAGAATCTGTGAGTAGAATGTATCTAAGGAGAAGTCCAATAGAAACTGCAAACCAGTAATACAATCCAGAAAACACATCTGTTTTTGTAAGAAAGGGTGGAAGAGGCTGGGCGGGTAACATTCTCGCCAAGTAAGGTTGCTCTTCCGTGGTTGCGGAGACAAAGTCTTGCGTGGGAACATGACCGGGCTGGGCGGGGACCGAGGTTCCATGGGGTTTAGAGAGAGATTGGCGTTCTGAAAATGAGATAGGGGGTGGTGTAGTTGTATCGTCCTTTAAGGGTTCGGAGGGGTTAGGAAGAACACGATTCAATGGCTGGCCGCACGAGGGACAAAAGCGAAAGTCTTCTCGAAGTAAAATCCCACAGTTGGGGCATCGGTTATTTTCCATGTCTATTCTTCGAATGAACTGAGAAGTTAATTAGCATTCGCATTTTGCTTTGAATAAGGCAGACGCCGCACCCAACTAGTGGTCAGAGTCAGAAAGGAGATTCATTTTTGACAGAACTTCTGAAAGGGGTGCTCTCATTACGTACATTTGCTTCTTAAGACCTATTTTTTCATAAAATTCAATGGCAGAAGTATTGGCAACATGCGCATGGAGACTTATGCTGTCTGCAAATCGCTGTTTAGCCCATTTTGTGAAATCGGCAATTAATAACCGGCCAAGGCCCTTTGAGCGGTATTCTTTCTGAACTGTGATGTCAGAGATGTACGCTTGTTTGCTTGACTTGAACACTGGGGGAAGATAACGCATGTACCCATAAAGGAAGGCAACAACATAGTCATCAACGACTGCTACGCGCAAATAGTGATCAGGAGTTTCTCGGACACGATCAAGCATATTGAAATAGAATTTCAGAGCTTGTTCATCTGGTTGGTAGTGGTCAGGTTCTGCCTTAACATGCTCGATTAGTGTTTCTTTCCAAAGGCTGACAATATGGGGCAGATCGTTAGCAAGGGCGTCTCGAATTATGGCGCCGGTGTCATTGGAAGAAGGAGAAGTACGTTTTTCCATTCAAGGAACGCCTCTGTTCATAATTGAAAGAAGGGGAGAAAGGATTTGTTCGCTGTTTATCAAGAGGTAGCTGTGGCAGACTTGATAGTGTATTTTCCCCTGGCGATAAGGTCGAGGACACTCGCTGTTATCCAAAACATGAAAAAGCCCGCAAGCAGTGCGAAAAGGACGCATACAAAGATGGCGTACCAAAAGACTTGGATTGCATTTCCTTCATGAAGTTGTGGAGAGCTCCATGCAATGGCTATTGCAATGAAGAGGAACACAAAGCTGAAGGTTAGCACTGCACCAACAACTCTTTTGAAGTATTTCTGGCTTCTTGTGTTTAGCTTGTCTTCACCAATCACGAGCACACTAATTAAGTGATTTATCTTTCTAATGAATTGTGTGATACGGTTCAATGCTTCTTCAGGTCGTTCCAATAACCAATTCACAAAACGGCTGAAAACTCCAGCACTTTTTTGGAAAACTTCCAGTTCTAGCAATACGAGGAACAGCAGAATAATGATCATAGCGATGAATGCCAAGATTGTCATAGCAACATATGGATTATTAACAAGACTGTTTAGGAAATCATAAACAGCAGAAACAGCAGACCAAATTCCTAAGACGACGTATTTTAGAACGGTCCAAATCCCAGTAATGACCCAAACAAATGCGTCCCAGATCTTCCCTATTGCTTTCGTAAACTCGAATGAGAGTAGTTGCTCCAAGAGAGAATTAATTTGGAGAAGTGCAAAAATACTGATTGTTATTCCAAGTCCAATCCCTGTTGTCAGGATAACGACGGGTATAGATTCGACGTAGATTTTTTCATCTTCTGTAAGTGTTCTTGTGTTATCGCTTGGCACTCGCAGGAATACAATTGATTTCTTGATCCAGTTTGCGAGTGAAATAACGGGATAGAGAATCAACTTGATAAAATACTTGATGAATCGCCATAGGCTTAGCAGAATTGCTCGAACATCTTCTTTACTGAATCCGTCGCTCAAATCGAATACTGGTTCTTTTTTTTCTGTGGGTTGACTAGATGTTGCTCCTTTCTTAGTGGCGGAATCAGTTTTTGACTTAGATGCTTTTTCTTCTTTACTCATAATGACACCTATTCCTACACAGCTAATCAATCTTCTAAAATAAATGGTTTATGGGAGCAAGCTCAATAAACCATGCGATTCTTGGATTTCCGAGTGCAGAGAAAAAAGAAGAGGGAGGGAATGTAAAGAGATCGTTAATAAAGGTTAGTCCGTTGCAACGAGTCGAGCTTGAGCAGTGATGTCTTCATTGTAAATGGTTCCAAGGTAACCATCCAGCCATAGATAGCGCTTATTATCGGGAATCTGTTTATCCTCAACAAGGAATTCCCATAGTGGCATATAGACTAGTGCTGGGTTTTCGTCCTCTGCTAGGTCAGCTCCAATTACCATCCTTACTTGTTCTGCGGCGTCTTCGCGAGCCATCTTTGGTAAAAGATCCTGCCCTCGTAGTGTTCCAGGAACAAGTTTTTCGAAGCGGATTGAACCTTTGCTAGGAAGATCGAGCTTATTCAGATTAATTTCCTCAAGCATATTTATAGACTTGAGTTGTCCAGAATCTGGAACAAAAATTTCTCCAGTTAATGCATTGACATACACATAGAATCGTTCTTTTACCTCTTTTCTGCCAACAAAGCCAAGCAAGCCACCTTTCTTAACCCATCTAAATACTGGCACCCTCCAGAAGGGGACGTAGTAAAGTCGAGGTTGTCCAACTACTCTTTCTTGGACAACTCCCAGTGTTTTCATCATTCCGTCTCTGATTCTCTTTTTGGCCTTAGCGATTGGGAATTTCAAGGGGAATCTATAGACAGCCCCCACAATGAATTTCTCGGGATCAATTCCAGTTTCAGGGTTGTAGAAAACAGTCTTTCCTTTGTACTTACCTTTTACGAGTTTTCCAGAATCTACAAGCGCTTTTAATTCTTTGTTAGCTTGGCTCTTGGAAACTCCACTTAGTTCAGCAATTTCTTCAGCACTGAGGGCTTCAGGCTTAGTTTGAAGCTGGCTGATGATCTGATTGAGGTTTCCTTTTTCGATTTTCTTAGTTTCTTCTGGGGGCTTTTCTTCCTCTTCCTCCTCAATTATGGCAGAGGATTCAACAATTCCTTTAATTTTCGCCTCTTCCTCTGCGGTTTCTTCCATTTTTGTGAATAATGAGCGATAACCAGATTGATCCATGATCTCCTTGACTTGAGTGTCATCTAGGGTTCGATGATCAGTAACTAGCCATCTTACTCTAATGGGTTGAACCTCATCGTAGTTGTCAGGTGATAGAAGCATGAATTTTCCAACGGTGAGTTTTGGAAGTTGAGCAATGATGGAGTCAGCCTCACTAGGGCTGATAGATTCAATGATTTGTCTGACTTTTGCAAGATCTTGCTGTGTCATCATTCTACCAAGAAACCAGGTAGCTACTTGAGAAAGAGACTTGTAATCCACATCCGAGATGTTTTGAGTTGCTAGCATCATTGACACGCCATATTTCCGAGCTTGTTTCATGAGAAGCTGTATGTATTTCTTAGTTGGCGGGTTATACGGGTGTGGTGGAACCAATCCGGCAAGTTCATCGATGAAGAAGATGAGCTGAACTTTCCTAGAGGGATTCTTAAGCATCCATCGATAGGTCTCCTGAGCAATGACTGCAATGAAGGATTGCTTGTCTCTATCCCGATGAAGAGTGTTGAGATATAATATGTTGACAGGAACCTTACCCTTAGGCGCCCAGCTAATTAGATTTTCTACATCCAGAGAGATCCCCAAGTTGAAAAGCAGAGCATCAGCGCCAACAGTTAAGCCTCTCACTTTGCGAGCTAGCTTTTCCTTTTCTTTTTCTGTGAGCAGATTTTCTTCTCCGGGCTGCAAGTAATTAGCATCGTTCGTGATAGCTTGGGCGAGATCTCCAAATCCATTAATTTCTTCGTTCTTTTCCCAAATTCTTTGAAGAAGGACAAATAAATAGTCTTTTACAAGGCTTCCCGCATCGGTATCTTCATCATAGCCGAGGAACGGGAGAACAGATGACGCTGTTGCATCAATAGAAAGGATCCGGTCTTCTTCATCAATACCTTCTGGAGGGGCTTTTAGAGGATTAATGCTTATTGGAATGCCTTTTCGCGACGCAGGAGTGAAAATGGCCACCGCGGCTTTCTTTTTGTAGTCTTCATATATTCTTTCAGGGGTTCCTTTCTCAGTTACTGAGTTCTTATCTCCTAGAAGAGCGAGACTCGCAAGATCTCCTTGGATATCAATGACAATCACAGGAATTTCTTCTCGAACGCATTCTTCGATAATTGCTTTGCCCATGACCGTTTTCCCACTTCCTGAAGACCCCAGTGCCACTATGTGTCTTTTCAATGCATTTCGGGGAAGAGTAATTGGTTCATTTGTTTTCTGATGGAATCCTATTTCGAGCGGCATAATAATCTCCTACTGAAAACACCTTTGGCGCATCCAAACCAAAAACCTTTCTCCTAGTTCGGATCAGAAAAAGACGCTCTTTTGAGTCAAACACTTTTATGCTAAAACAGTGTTTCATCCTTAGATGTCGAAGGAACAACGTTGTATTGCTTGCAACACATTTCCCGGAAAACATGAAGTAGAGCGAGGGAAAGCGTGTGATTTGCATGTTAGACTTTGTGAGGCTTGCGGAAAACCAACCAGTACAGCGACGGCCTCCATTCTTGGATATGGGAGAGCGTTGTGCTCAAGACCGGAGTGTATTAATGAGCTCACCAATGAGAGAGAGAGAATTCGGGAACTTTATGAATTTGCTAAAGCAAGAGTGCTCAAACCTCCATCTCCCATACAGCGCTCTTATCCATTTATCATTACATATTTTCTAGCAAACCTTGTCTGGCTTGCAGTAACAATTGTAGGCGTTTTGGCCTATATTGGGATTGCGAGCGTGGTCCCAGATGTAGGTGGATCAGAGTTTTCAGCAAATTCAGCCATGAAATACTTGATTTATCAACTGACTCCTACTATGTTGATTTTTGGCGTTATTGCTTTTCCGGTTCAAGCGGCCATCGACATTTCGACCATGGCAAAGAATATTCTTCAGGATTCTTATACGGATACTGTGAATCTCGTCCTTCAAGGGCTTATCATCGTAGCGGGGTACATCCTTACGTTGGTATCTTGGGTCAAAACGTGGAATTGGTGGAAGGAATTACGAAGTCCGTGGTAAGGGTTATTGATCCGGATTTCTAAATGTCCAGATTTTAACAGAATATGTTTTAAAATTTCGATGGCCATAATCAGTGATGAAGCTCCCATTTCGTGTTCTTAGTGAAGTTGAGTTAAGGGGTAAGACATGTCTTGTAAGAGTTGATTTCAACTCACCAATAGTGGATGGTAAGATAGGCGATGATTCTCGTATCAGAATGCACAGTGAAACACTTAATTATATGTCAGAGCGAGGAGCAAAAATAGTGGTTTTAGCTCATCAAGGTCGGCCGGGATCTGACGATTTCACTGACCTTTCAATGCACGCGGAGGCATTGAAGCAATACGTTTCTAGTCCTGTCTCTTTTGTAGATGACATCATAGGTAAGAAGGCAGAATCGGCAATTAGAGGCTTAAACGAGGGAGATATTCTCGTCTTGGATAATATTCGCAAGCATCCTGACGAATTGCTGAAAAAGACGCCTGAAGAGCTTGCTAAAACAGAACTCGTGGAAAGACTTTCTGCTCTTGCTGATCTTTACGTGAATGATGCGTTTGCCGCTGCCCACAGAGCTCAAACATCACTCGTCGGTTTTCCGCAAGTCATGCCCAGTGTTGCTGGGCTGGTTATGGAAAGAGAAGTTCGCGCCCTTACCCGTGTTCAGAGGGGAGAAAGACCACTGGCGTTATTACTTGGTGGAACTAAAATTGACGATTCCTTAGATGTTGCGAAATTTTTCATTGAAAAAGGCCAAGCTGACTTCATCATGCCAGGAGGACTTTTATCAACAGTAGTGATTGCAGCTAGGGGTCTTGATGTAGGAGAAATCAATATGGCTGTTCTAGAAAAATTCAAGGTGAAACATCTCATCTCCATTGCAACAGAATTGCTTAAAGGATCAAACGCATGGGTGGATATCATAGATGTGGCCTTGGATGTTGATGGAAGGCGAGTGGAAGTCCCTGCTACTGACCCTAAAATTACTAAATATCAGATCAAGGACATTGGGACTAGGACAGCAAAAGCGTTTGTAGAGGCGGTAAACAAGGCCAAGACCACGTTTATCAATGGACCCATGGGAGTCTACGAGGACGAAGAATTCAGAATTGGCACGCAAAAGGTTTTTTCAGGGATTGCAGAATCTTCTACATTTTCCGTGGCTGGTGGAGGGCATACATTGGCAGCCCTAGCTTTACTCGATTTAACGGAGAGATTCTCCTTTGTCAGTAGTGGAGGAGGAGCCTTAATTGAATTCATCAAGGGCAAACCTTTGCCAGCGATTGAGGCATTAGCTGAGGCCAAGAACAACGAGTAAGGATGCAGTTAATCTCATTTTAGATTAGTCTGTTTACGTGTTTTATACAGACTGGTGTTCGAATTTTATATTTTCCATGGAGATCAGAATACCACCAGACTTGTTCCTTAATTGCACCTTCGCCGCATATCGCACATCTTGCTCCTTTTGCTAGTGTTCCTCTTTCTCTTGCTAAGGAATTAATAAAAGTAGAAAACGATTTTTTCTTGTTTTTCCAAGCCTCCATCATTTGAGTTCCGTGTTCTGTTTCTTTAGGCTTGGATCCAGTAACATAAGTTATTACGTGCCATACGATCATGTCGCTCAAACCTAGAATCTTAGCAGGAGGGATGAGTTCGAACCCGGTCAGTGTAAAGAGGAAGTGGTTTTTGGTGTTTTGAAAATCAAGCTTAATTTCTGGAAGAATACTCGTGCGTGCACGGAGCCCGTATTTTTCATTCATGATTTTTATGGCTTCTGCGAGTTTTTCCAAGAGTCTTGATATCAGACTGTCGTTGTGGCCAGGAATGATTGGGATTCTTAGAAATAGGAACGGTGAGTCAATCTCCATCAGTTTGAATCCAACGCTTGTGTTGAGGATTCTGGCTATTGCACCGTATATTGCTGCGGGATAGGTGTACTGGTGCGGAGACTGTTCCACACTAACAGTAACCCGTTGTGGTTTAAGAGGGCTTTGGAAAGCATTTAGGAAGCTAGGCATATTTATTTCCATAATAGGAGGCTTCGAAATAGATATCGAAACGCTTTCGTCCATTTGATTTCTAAGAAGCTCTCGTCTTCTGACAAAGAAGCAGTCGATTTCAAAATAGCTAGCACATAGTATATGTGAGTAAATAGGCCAAGAATCGTCACGAAGTGAATGTGTCCGTAAAGTAGCATGAATTGAAATCCAAGAACGATACCAAGCATGGGTAGAAAAGCCATGATTGCATACACAAATGAAGGGATGGTTTCACTGGTTCCAACTGCCACGATAGGAATCGTTAGCATTACGGGGAAGACCGTTGTCAGACCAAATATCAAGTTGGCCTCTCGCTCATCCTTGGCAAGCAAAGAGAGAAACACCGCGAGATTCAACATTAGAGCAGATAGCACCAAAAATACGAGTATCCCTACTAGGAACTCTGCTAACAGAGGCCCTTTCAGTTGGTTTACAATGGTTCTTAGAAATCCGGTAAACTCGGATTCCGATGAGGGGGACAGAACAAAGAAAGCGTAAATTCCTGTAATGGATACAGCACCAAGATTCGCCCCGAGATAAACTGCGATGACAAACCAGCCATAAAGGATTTTTCCTAGAAAAAGACTAGTACGCTCTATTGGCTGAACAAGTAAGCTCTCAAGTGTTCGCTGTTCTCTTTCGATTGTTACCGATATTAGGATTAATGAAAGGGGAGGGATTACGAGGATGAGGACAAGATAGAGCGGTAGAATCGAAATGATAGATGCTAATGCGGGGGGAAGACCTTCTTTTCGAGTTTCTACCGGTTCAATTACGGGAAGAATTCGGATGAGATTTAGATTTGGGTTTTCCCTTATCACGATCTCGAGGTTAATTGTGCTCACAGCGACAACGAGTTGGTTTGCAACTTGTTCTGCCTCGAAATCACCTTTGTAATAGTAAATATAGATTGTTGCAGTTTGGTTGAGCCGAAATAGTGGTGTAAAGTTTGATGGAAAATAAGCAACTAATCTCATCTCAGTATCATTGAGTAGTGTGTCAAGTGAAGAATTTGAGCGGTCAATAAGTTGAACGCCTTCAATTTTATCCCATTCATTGATTATGAGCCCAGTTTCTTGAGAAGGAGACTTATTGATATACCATACTGGGACTAACTGATTCTGTTGTTGCGAAGTGGAGACTTCTGCAATTGTAACTCCAATTATCCCGAAAATAAGAAACATCAAGGGAACGCCAAGTAATAACGCCATTTGACGCTTACTTCGGGTCATTTGAATAATTTCTTTTTCAGTAATCACTAGGGCTGAACGCATCATTGATCTTTTCATTCTTCAATTTCCTCCTCGAGCTTGAGCAGTTCTGAAACGACGTCTTCAAAGGTCTCACCTTGCCTAGCATAGCGCTTCTTAAGATTCTCAGGTGTTTCGTAATGCATGAGCCGCCCTCTTTTGATGAGCGCTACCTTATTGCAGAGTTGTTCCGCCTCAAACATATTGTGTGTTGCGAGGATGATTGTCCGTTTTGTAGCAAGGTTTCTTATTACTTGACGTATTCTTCTTGCGATCAATACATCGATCCCAGTTGTTGGTTCGTCTAGAAAAAGGATGTCCGGGTCACCGATTAGAGCTCTTGCCATCATCGCTCTTCTCTTCATACCACCAGAAAGTGTAGATACTTGTGTCTCTAATTTTGATTCTAGGCCTACAAGATTGGCTACCCGGATTGCTTCTTCCTTAGCTTTTGAACGCGTCATGCCTCGTAGCTTTGCAATGAATTCGAGGTTCTCTTTGATAGTCAAATCTTCATACAAGCCAGATTCTTGAGGAAGAACACCGATTCGTTCTCTCAGTTGGAGAGGTTCCTCAACAACATCATAGCCAAGAACAGTGGCCGTTCCACTTGTAGGTTTGAGGATTCCAGTAAGAATTCGGATCATGGTTGTTTTTCCAGCCCCATTTGCGCCGATCAGGCCATACACGCCACCTAAGGGGATAGACAGATTAATGTTCTGGAGTGCGTAGACACCGCCCTCATAGATTTTTGATAAATCAACGGTCTCGATGGCAATGGACACGAGACAATGTTCTTAGCAATAACTAAAATCCTTATGTTTTGCACCTTGAAAAAAGCAATCTTAGTTTCACTCCAAGGAAGCGAAAGGACATTCTTATATTAGGGATTTCAAAAAGAGAGAAGTGAGAAAAGACAGGATGAGGAACCAAAAAGGTCAATGGGAGCGAAGGATATCAAAATATTTCCGAGTAGAAAGGGAGAAACAGAAGCTGATTGCAAGCCTAAGGAACGACGTCCTTTATGTGTTCAAGAACCATTTTCTCAAGAACCAGCGGAGGCTTTTCTCTCGCCAGCGATATGGCTTGCTCTAGTTTACTGCTAGAATTTGCATGGATTTCGAATAGAGGTTCTCCTTTTTGAATTTCTTCTCCTCTGTCGACAAGGAGAACAACCCCCGCTTCCTTGTCTTGAGGAGCTCCAGCAGTATGTGCGATCAGTCTCAAGGCCTTCGAGTCAATTGTGTAGACAACATCATCTTTCTTGGCAAATATCGTTTCCTTGTACTCTGCAGTTGGAATATCATCTGACGAGACATGAGGGTCCCCTCCCTGAGCTTCTATGATTTCTCGAAGCTTGAGGAGAGCTTTGCCTGACTCAAGAATATTTTCTGCCATCATGGCTCCCTCTCCCCTATCTGCAAGACCAACCATTTCAAAAATAATTCCACTTAGTGAAACAGCTTTTCTTCGAAGAGAGAGGGAAGAAGGCTTGCCTTCAAGTATCATTAATGCTTCCTTCATTTCAAGTGCAGGACCAATCATTTCTCCAATGGGCTTGTCCCCAGGACTGATAACACTTTCCACATGTAACCCAAGTTCGTGACCGACACGGGAAAATAAGTGAGCCAGTGAACGGGCTTCTTGCTTGGAAGGAAGTTTAGCACCCCTCCCGGTGGGCAAATCAATCAGAACATATTTGGAACCAGCGGCAGATTTCTTCGCTAGAATTGAAGCAATCATTAATTCTTTCGGGTCAAGTCTGACTTCTTTGAGCACCTTGATTAGCTTATCTGCAGTCTGACCCAAACCTACTGTTTCACCGTTAACAATACATCCGCCAGTTTTTTCAACAATTTCCGTAGCTTCAGAAGGAGAAAAATCAACATTCATGATTAATTCGACTGAATCAATAGTTCCAGCGGGAGATGTAATGGCTCGTGTTGAGACTTTTGGAATTGTCAATCCAGCAGCAGAGATTATTGGAACCATGATGGGGGTGATTCTATTTCCTGGAATTCCACCAATACTGTGCTTATCCACAACGGGTCCACGTTTCAGATGTAATTTCGCGGAGAATTCAAAGAAGCTACTTGCAACAAACACGGTTTCAGAATCTGTAAGATGATTGATTTCACATGCTGTCGCAAAAGTTGCAATATGACTTGGAGTCAGCCATTCATTATCGATAGCATGAATTATTGAATGTATTTCTTGCGCGTTCCATGTTCTTCCTGAAACTTTGTTCCTAATCAGTCCAACGATGTTTTCAACACTGAATTTTTCAAATTGAATAGTACTTCCTTCCATCCATTCGTTTTTCTCGAAGTATTTTGGATGTATGCCTACGGTGTAGTCATCCATAGTATCCGTAGCCATTACATAGAATCCCTGGAGATGAGGAGGAGCTCTTATCAGTTCCCCGGGGCTAAGATCCAGACGTTCTAGGAACGAAGGATGAAATAAAGCATAGTTTTGACGAACACCATCTATCGTTTTCCGGGTTATTTTGGCCTTCATTTGAAAAGAGTTTACGAGGGGAGGATTAATAACATCTGTGGAAGTCACGATTATTCGAGTTTTCTAAATGCTAAGAAATCAAGAAAACAAACAATAGACAAGAATTAACAGGAATGCTTGCTAGAGAGAAAAAATGAAGGGGAGGAGAGACTGCTAATCCAGCGAATTAGCAATAAGCCCTAGCGTTTTCTTCTCTTGAGAAATGCCAAGCCGGCGGTTCCTAGAATTGCGACAAGAGCAAGTTCGTTCGAGCCAGTGAAGAGTTGTCTGCCGCGAACATCTCCTTGGGTGTTCTGAGTGGCGATGTTAGCACCTACAGAGGTGCTACTGCTGTAAGCAGTGTAGTCGCTCTTGCCAGTAGCTTGTTCTTCTGCGGAACCAGTTGCAGCCGCTTCAGCGTTAAGGCCGAGTAATCCCGTGCCACCACCGCCTCCAGACTTGAAGCCGGGTAGACCAGTGACTGGTCGGTCTCCAAGTTCGCTTTCATACAAACTTGTGTAGACCACGATGACGGGAGGCAAGACTATGTCATAAGAAACGAGTAGCTCGAAGGTGATTGTTACAGTTACTGAGTCTCCTGGTTCAAGAAGGATCTGATCAGTTTCGTATCGGTACATGGCTTCGGAAGTGTCTACTGAGCCAGTTCCACCTCCAGATACTGTTGCTGAAACGAAGGAGACTTCCGTCTGGTTGAAGTACTGAACAATAGTAACGTTGCTTGCGGCATCACCATCATTTCGTACAGTTATTGTGTAAGTAAATTGGTTGGTATCAGTGTCGACTTCGCTTACTTGTGTTTCTTGAACGATGTTGGGTTGTGGGAAGGCAGGCTGTCTCCCACCGGTTCCTTGAAGCAAGCCACCGATCAAGTTGCTAATGGTGAATTGCTTTGTTTCTCCACCGTCTGCCCAGTAAAGCGGATCGCTTGTATTGGCAAAGTTGACAATTTCCTTGGCGGGTTGGCCGGCCTCAGAAGTGAATTCAACCACTGCAAATACGGGATGGAATCCAAGGTAGGAATTAGCGACGGTTTCGAATTCAACGGTTGCGGTTCCTCCAGCGGTGATGTCAGGAGCGGTTACGGAGCCCATGAGGCTGATTCTTCGTAGCCTCCATCCACGGTCCAGTTGTGCATGATAGAAGTAAACGGTAACATCGCTGGCTGCTGCATCTCCTGTGTTTTCGATTTCAGCAGTAAACTTGACTCCATCTCCAGGGTTGAAGATTGTTCCATTGGCTTGGAGTTTGGTTACGAGGACGGCTTCATCGTCACCATATTGGAAGTTCACGCCATTAGTCAACCCAAAGTAACCAAAGCCGTTAGCATCTTCGTAACTAAACACTCCTCCGACACTGAGCTGTGCTTCGACGTCCGTTTCGGGCATCCACAGTTTCATGTCATCTGGAACTGCGGGAAGGGTTGCGAATCTTCCAGAAAAGCCAACATGATAGAAAACATAGCGGAATAAGTCGTCTGCGCCATAATCTCCTCCAGCGATTTTAACGAATGTAGCGTTGTAACCACCACCGCCGGAGGTTGGTTGGAAGTAGGTCGCAGCAGAAACTTCTGGAAGAACAAAACGATCAATGCTTCCAGGAACATCAGTAAGCTTCCAGTTGAGGGTTACGTTCTCCCCAGGGGCGAGTGAAGCAACACTTGCACGCAAGACGACTTCATCACGTTCGTAGGGAGTTCCGGGAGCAATTGTCGTGGTTTCAACCGTGAAGTTGCCAGCATCCAGATTGAAGAATGATTTCTCTTCATAGTATTGATTCTGAATTGCCCAGTAAGTTGAGTTGACAGTAGAAAAGAACATTTCCGCACCTCGGCCGCCAAAGATGTCTCCAGAAAGGATATCAGTAAGCGAAGGTGAGTATCCACTAAAAACATCAGACAAAGCGGAACTGATCGCATTAACGACAAATGTAGGCATACCTCCATTTGATAAGAGTGTAAATGATAAGGTTCCACCAGTTGATAACGAAATTGTCAAAACATTCTGTTGTCCATTACCGAAGTCCCAATCAAGTACTGAGGAATCGGTTGTGTTCACATACCAGCCCATCATTTGAATCATTATTTGTTCAAACAGAATGCTGTTGTCATAAATTGTGCCAGTTCCACTAAGATCAACTCTTAGACTGAGATTTGCGTTCACAACTCCCGTGTCGAAACCAACTCCTTGCTTGAGCACCCTTGCTTTGATGTCCTGGGATACTAAGAATGAAAGAGCGTCACCAAGCGGGTGGGCAACTTCGATGTTTTTGGCTTCTGCATTTCCGAGGTTCTCAAGAACCACGTTGACATCCAGGGTGTTGTCTACGTTTAGCTTGGAATTATCTATGAAGAGATTGCCTCTCACCATTGGGAATTGAGAAATGCCATTTGCTGGTACGGTGAAGATAACTTTCATGTCTGCTTGGGAGCCCAGCGACAACGCATTATTGGGATGTTTGAGATCCCAAATGAAGCTTCCAGTAAGTTGTGGGACGGGATTCGTTGTTTGTGCAGGAATGATCCCATTTGGAACAACGCTGATAACGTAAGGGAAGTTAAACCGAACTCTGCTAAGGAAAGAATCTGTTCGGGGGCTAATGGCTTGGCCAAACAGTGACTGTGTGGAAAGCACGAAAGGATCGGCGTCGGTGCCAGTTCCTGTGATTGCATTTGCATCCACGTACATTACGCCTTGGAATGAGACTTTTTTGGCTGGGCCCATTCCCATGTTAATGCTGATGGCTCCATAACCGGCTGCCTTAACAGGTGCATTTGAAACAGTGGTCTTGTCAACAAGACCGTTAAAGCCAGATGATCCAAAACCAATTACGTCGTCAAGCATGGATCCCATTAATGTGCTTGCATCTCCTCCTACGAACATGTATACTTTCTGGCTGGGACTTTCAAACACACCCATGGGGTATAACGTAATGGAGTATTCGGCTTCGAAGAGGGATGCTGCTTGTAGAGCCATTGCTTTCGTGCCAGCAATGTTTGGATATACAATGGCAAGCACTGCACCGTCAGGAGCCTCTAGTGGTTTTCTTACCAGGTAGGATGCATAATCAGACTGATCGACCACGTAGAATGTCCAGGCTAGTGCGGAGCTTAATTCACTCCCGATTGTAATCGGGTAATCGCTCTCTGCCAGAGCTCCGAAGGTGGAGATCTGTACGAGAGCGGCGTCATCGATTCCCGCGATTACCGTTAAGAATTCGGATTTGCGGGAGGTATCTAGAGCTTGAGTTCCCCAACTATCGATTGGCGAGAGCAACGCCCCTTGGACGGACGTTTGGCTCACCATGAGCGCGATAGTGAGAAAAGCAAGACTCAGAGCGAGTACGTTTTTTCTCATAACTTCGATCACCTAAAATAGGTTTCTTGTATCTACTGATGTTTGTTCTCTTATTTATAGGCTCTCATAACTCTATACAAGCAATTGTGAGAAAGTGAATCTGGAAATCTCAGCACTTGTTGAAAGACCTCAAACCAACCCAAGAGTCCTTTAGTCTGAGTTCAAGAATTATAGGTGCATTTTTGTAGGGGGGATAAGATGATATCAATGTTGATTGTTGCTTTCCAGAGGAATTAAGTATGCCACCCGAGTACGTGTTGCTTCTCGCACCATCTGCACTTGCGTATGTCCTATTTTTCACACTGTATCTCATCGATTCTAACAAGAAACTCCCCCAGTGGTTTATGAGAAAAACTATCCATTCGATTGGAAATATCATGATAGGGGTTTTCATTGGGCTCTTAGTTGAACCATGGAAAGTTATTCAAGCCCTCACGATCTTCTTGATACTTCTTGCAATATTCTCGCTTCCTCCTATTCGCCTTCTCCAATTCTTATTGATTAAATCCACAAGAGAGGGAGAGACACGCCTCGAGACCTTTGTCACAGTTGCTCTTACCTCTGCCTCACTATTAGCGTTATACTTCGTTTTTCAGCGGGAAAACCTTGTTTGGTTCCTCGCTGGAATTTTTGTCCTTGCGATTGCAGACGGATTTGGCGAGTTTGTAGGAAGACCCTTTGGAAAACACAAGTATGTTTCACCCATGTCTTTGCTGTCCAGCAAACCACGCTACAAGTCAATTGAGGGATCTGTTGGAGTATTTCTTGGAGCTGCGCTAGGAATAATGCTAGCGTTTCTGATTTCCCAAATCCCCCTTGGCGACTTTAGGACGGTTCTTTTGATTGTTCTGATATCTGCTATTGTTACGATGCTCGAAGCACTCAGCACATCATTTGTTGACAACATCGTTCTACCATGGTCAGTTGCAATAATGGGATATTTGTTATTCTGAACAGCTTAGGGCAATCTGAGACCATGGGGAAAACATTGAAGGTATTTGATTACCGGCAACGGTAGAAAAGAGATTGCTCAAGGTTTTTTATGCTCAGCAACCAAGAGAAAAATGAAAGCCCATGCGATGGTTTCGAAGAGGAAGACAGCAGCCAAAGGGAAAAAATAAAGCAGGACTGGAAAGCCTTCCAACAATTTCTCTCGATAACTTTGAAGACTGGGTTCTTCACGCTGTTGAAGGACTGGGTGTTGAGCTTCATGACGTCAGTTTAGCTCCCATGCTCGATGGGGTAATTGCTTGTGTTCGAGGTGAGGGAATTCAATGGTTGCCAGAAACATATTTCGTTTCTGGAGACGTCAAAACTAGAATAGGAGCGATCTTGAAAAAAACGGCTCCTGCAGTCATAGGGTTCGCCATTGGAAGCGTTCCAGGAGCGCTTGCCAGTCTGGGAAGTGCCAGTCTCGCAACAAGCCTAGCTGATTATGCGATTGTCCCCCCACCTCAAAAGCCCGTGAGCTATTTGAAGAGCACTATAATGCAAGTTGAATTGATCCCTGCAGAAACATACACTCCATATTTGAAGAGATTTAAGAAAAGTAGCAGAAAGCAAGAATCTGGAAGCCCAGATATAGATTCGGGGGAGGAAGGCGCACTTAGAATTGTAACTAGCTTTGATCAGCTTCAAGAGAGAACAAAGAAGAAGAAACGGCTAACGTTGTATAGGTATGCTCATTTTGGTCATGTTAAACCTTTGGTGGAAGCACTTAATTTGGAAAACATTCCTATTGTACTAGGAGAGGCGTTCTTATGAACAATAATGAGACGAAAGAAAAAGTGCTTGTCTTTCTCGAAGGAGAATCTTCCAAAAAGATGGATGATGTAATTTTAGAATTTGAAATGCTGGATTCTCCCATCCAAGTTGACAGCGAGATGCTTAAAACGCTTCTCAACTCTTATCGAGAACAATTGGTTCCCGTACATATTTTTCGCAACATTAAAAGGGTAGAAAAAAGCTCAAAAAAGGGTAGAGACTTGCTTGAAGGCGTTTTTTGGCTCTTATTATTCATAAGGAAGGATGGAAGATCTGGAGGGATATTACTCAAAGTCAAACACGATGCTACAACAGCTATTGGTTACTGGGCCAGAAATGATGCTGAAAAAATGTCTCCCGGGGAGATTAAAGAAACGATTGCTAATACGCGCAATGCGGAGTTTTGGAAACGCCTTGACCTTATTATTGGATACCAGTAGGATTGGTAAGAGAGTTTTCTTGTTTAGAAAAAGAAGTGTCTGAAGGAACAGAGGACCTTAGAACACGACTAAATTCCATGTGAAGGTCCAGAAGAATAGGAACATTAGTGTACTTGTAATCATACTGAGCTTGATAACTGTGCCAGTTGTTTCATTTGGCAGGTATTTTTTTCTGAGGATAAATGAAGAGAAATAATGAAAGCCGATGAGCATCAACAAGCCAAACCATCCGCTCCACTCTAGCGGAACTGGGATCAATCCAGTAATTATTCCGGCGACAATTGAAAGATGAAGCTTGATTGTGTTAATTTTTTCTCTTGGCTCCATTTGGTTTAATTTTAGTATTGGAAAGAATCCATAATGCGGTGTCTGGCTCAATTACCACTGCCTCCATATGTTGCTTTCATTACTTGGTTTTAGGTTTTTTTATCCATGTCCTCAAATTGTTTCAGAACACATTTGCAATTGTGTGAAGAGAGGAGTAAGTGAGACGTAAACGCTAGAACGATTCAAGGTATGGTTGCTGTTACAGAGATACCTGTTGGACTGATTGCTTGAAAGTTTTGCCCGGTTGCAAAAGCTGAAATGTCGTAAACGCCGTTACCAAGTGAGATTGCAATAGCGTCTGAACCCGTTGTGTCTGCGTAGGGCACAGGTAGAATCTGATTTGAGAGGATAAGGGAAATAAAGGCTTGTGTCGGTGCTGTTGGGGCATTAAATTGAATCCGCATGCCTACAAGAATTTGAGTAGAAATACTAACATTGCGTCCAGCACTTTCATAGTTTATGGAAAGAAGGAACGTAATGTTGGCCTCCGGGGATTGATCTGTAGGAACTGCACGTTGAGCTCCGAAGGCGGTTTCCTCCAATAATAAGAAGAAGCCCTGTTCATTAAATGCAGTTTCAACATTCTGGAGGAGACCTTGTAGTCTAAGTTCCGCAACATTAGGGGCAATAGGGGTTTGAGTGAATTCTCCAAGAACTACTTGGCTGATCATGTGGACTTCTGAGATAACATTGTCGATTCGGAGGAGAGAGGATTGTGCATTTGGGTTTGTGTCCCGATTCGATTCTAGCTGGACAGAGAGGAGTGTGAAAGCAATGGACATGGAGTACAGGAGCACAACCATAGTAATAACGAGAAAGATCTGGCCTCTTTTGTTCGTTCTCATGCTCTCACACACTCCATGCGGTAATAGTGATGGTGTATTCTGCGCTTTGTTGAAAGACCGTAAATACATTGTAAGTGATGAATGATAAAACGGCGGTTCCTGGAGGAACTATTCCGGCATTAGCAATGTCGATTATTGAGGAAGTGCTCCGATCGAGCAGTGTTAGCCTAAATAGGTACTTGGGCCCTAGAGCTGCTTGAATAGTTCGTTTTACTAATAGCTTGGAGGGATGATCTTCAGTCAATCCGCTCGGACTCACCGCCGCATCGGAAATGTATTGATCAAGATCGTAGGTAGATCTAAGACTTGTTATAGCAGCATAAACGTCTTCAGTGGGATCAACTACATCGTTATTGACCGAGGTGATATTGACTCTTGCTTGATATACAAGAGTTGTGAGCAAAAGCAAAAGTGACACCGAGATTAGTACCTCGACAACGAAGAGTTGTCCCTTTGAATTTATTTTTCCCATATTTTAACCTCCATGTAGAGCAGAATTCCTCTGCTCACTATTGTTCTAGTGAAGGTAAACTCTGAAAGACTTGTTACTGCTGGTAATAGGGGGGTTAAATGGCGATCGTCTATTGGTTGTGGAAAAGAACGAACGGAATACGAAAGGATTTCGTCGGTTCCCCCGACTGTGTCTACATTTCTACCCAGATTGACAACAATAACTAGCCCAACATTAGGGATGGGAAACTCGCCTCTCCATTCAGAGGCAGCAGCAATAAATGTTCCCGTGTAATCCCTTGAGAGAAGTGCTGTCTCATTTTGATAAATAGTAATATGCGACATTACATTTACTCCCGCAACGGCATCATCAACAATAGAAGTTGCGTATGGAAACGGATCTCCAGTATTATTTAGCGAGTTTGTGACTATGCTTCTGACTTCTGTCGGAGGAGTTGCCACACCGTTGGGACGGGTTACTGCAACAAAGTCAAAGCCTTGAAGCTGGGGAGTGTATTCTGTGAAAGCAATAACAATGTACTTGTCTTGTGCCGCAGATGTGAGTGTAGCCGTGAAATCTCCCGTGGCCGTAGTGGTGACTGTTGAAGTAAGAACTGCTTGTGGCAAGCCAGGTGAACCAAGTGCGATCAATTGTATTGTTTGTCCAGCCAAGGGCTGTCCAGAAAGAGAAGCAGTTCCTGCAACGTTAATGGTTGTCGAAGCACCATTTGGAAAACTTGCAGAAGTTACTTCAACTTGAACTGGGGAAAGAAAACGTATTGCTATGTCCCAATCCGAAAACACTTGCTGACCGTTCATTGTAATTGTGGAATAAGTAAGAGCCCAGTTGGGCGGAGCTTCAAAAAATAGACGACCGATTTTTCCGGCATCCGTCTCGCCTAGGCGAGTTTTTTTAAGTCCCAAAATGAAATCAGCGGGCAGTGTTAATGAATTCAAAGTTTCCCAGTTTTCGGGGTTCCCTCGAGTGCTCAACAAGCCTTCAGCAATAGCAAGCGCAGCTTTTTCTTGGCTCTGGGCAACACTCTGAGATCGTGAGTCGCTTATTTGCTGAATTGTAAACACTGTCATTTGTGTCATTACAAGGAGAAAAAGAATCATGGCCGCCATTAAGTCGATGCCTCGTGCCTGTCCGCGCTTGTCGTGCATGATGTGTTGTTTCATATTTGCCGCCCTTTTGGATATATTTTCTTTCAGCTATTTATTCTTCTGAGAGAACAGCTTCCTCGAGTAGGCTTTTCACGTCATCTAACGTGTTTTCTAACTTGATGAGTTCTAAGCCCTGCTCAAACAAGGATGTTAGCCTTACAACTGTTTCTTGGGCTTGTTTTTTCTCTTCGGAGGCAAGAAGTCTGATTGCTTCCTTTAATTCATTCAAGTCTTCTTTTCGAATAAGTGATTTCTCCAAATTATCGATTCGCTCTGCAATAGGACCAAGATCAACAGATACTGTGCCTCCGCCGCCAGTAACGGCTCCTCCGCCTTTTTCAATAAGCGCTTTCAATTGATTTATGACTTGAATGAGGTAGTGATTTGTCTGATCCATTTTTCGATTAAGGGAATCAACTTGTTCTTTGAGCATTTTTACTTCATCTTCGATTTTTCCCATATTATCACCTTCATTACACGGGTAAAGTGAAGCCAAATAAGTCTGAGGTTATGAACGCCTTATAGGCGATATATCCGGTAATCATCATAATCGCTGAATGTAACAATCCATGTTTGATAGTTCCACTTGCCATTTTCCCGGCAACCAGACCACTGAAGAAGCCTTCAATGGCAACGAAGTACATGAATAGGATGGTGAAGGGGCCAATTGGAATAGAAATTGTGCCCAAGTCAGTTCCGATACCTAAACTAATTGACTTCTGACTGAATGGAACAAAGAAAGATTGGAAGAGAACAATAATGACACCGAGTAGGACAAAAAAGGCGATATATACAATGTAAAGATAAGGACGGATCGCACCGATTCTTTCTTCCTCAACATTTAGAATCTCTTGGGTATGGCGTTCTGCCGCTTCAAAGATTTTCTCCAGGTCCCCACCTGCTCGTTCTGCCTCTAAAATGAGAATGTTTGCACGTCTAGACAAAGGAGTATCGACTTCTTGCATGAATTGCCTCATTGCTTGTGGAAAAGGAATCCCCCAAGAGATCTTCGCTGCTAGTTTCCGAAGCGGTTCCGTAATAGGGCCATAGTCTCGTTTGGCAGCTTCTTGAATTGCCCGTGGTAGGCTCATTCCAATTTTTTGAGCATCGGCAATCTCTCGAAGGAGAAATGGAAGTTGTTTATCAATAGCCCGTTCTCTACGATATTCTCTTTCATAAATCATGATCCCGGGAATTGCAACTAGAACGACTATTGCAAAAATGATCCAATCGTTGATGGTTAGACCGAGTTCATTTGGAATGATGCCTTCACTTCCTGTGGAAGTTGTTGCAAAGCCAAGAAAAGCCTCGTTTGAAGGAGATCTCACTATTCTTGTGTCCATGATAAAATCAATGAATCCGATCAGAAATAGTGTGAACGCCAATATTCCTGAAAATAACCATATGATTCGCTCCCTGGTGAAGAAGGGGGCACGTCCAACGACAATTTCTTCTTCTACTTCTTCAATTTCTAAAATCTTTGATGACATTTCGCGACCTCCTTACTGCTCAGGCTGTAGTCCATCAACCATTAGCAAGATCATTGTTTGGAGCATAGGGATAATTACAAAAACCAGAATCGCCGTAAATAACAGAATCACACTGGGTTGCATAGTGCCTTGCATGGATACCATTGCCAGCATAACCACGAAGAATACCGGTGCAACCACACACATCACTAGAAAGAGTTCGGCAACCAGGCCAAGGCTTTCAATGAAGTTTCTTTGCTCATTGATTTTGTCTTGCATCAGATTGGCGGCCATTGTTTCTAAGTAGATTTGGAGATCCCCACCAGAGGTGAATACCCCAATAATGCCTTCTAGAAAGTTGGCAAACTTGTGGGATGGTGATCGCTTGACAGCATTATCTAATGCTCTAACAACATCTTCATTGAATAACTGGATATCTCTAGCAATTTTTGATGCTTCTTCGGTTATGAGTCCTAGATCTTGTTTTGCCATTGAAAGGAAGATTTTATCAGGAGTAACACCTGCGCTTGCCATAGCGGCCATATATGAAGCAGCGGCTGGAAGGCTTGAATCAATTTTTCTTTTTCTTTCACTTGCCACGTAGCTGGGATACACCAAGTAATAGATGATAATTGAAAGTCCTGCGATCAATGAAAACAATGGAACGAAAATAAAAGGCAAACCGGGAAGTAGCAAGAATTTGATAAGCAAGAGAACAAAAAAGGAGCCGAGAGTGGCGGCAATACTCCAAAAAATGGCTACTGAGAGGTACATTCGTAGACTTTTTCTGATGTTAGCTTTTTCGATTTGAATTCTAAGATCAGCAAATCGATCGAGATAGTTTTCCAGCATGCTTCCAATGTATTGGTAAGCTAGCCGCTCTAATCTTCCAGCCATGTTTCATTCCTCTAACTCTGGTATAGCTTATGCGTTAGACTACTTAATCTTTATCGGCGCTTGAGAAAGAAAAAAGAACCCGCAGTTTCAGTGAATGAGCGGGCTTATGGGATTATGCCTCGAGTCCTCGTTTGGCTCTCTCAAAAGTCTCTTCGGGGTTAGAATAGTATTCTCGGATCATAGCACTTACGTCTCTGTAGTGCCTAATGTGTTTTTTAACCATCCATTTTAGCACTGTTTCGCGTCTCTTGATTTCATCCCAGCATTCCTGTTCGGAAAGACCTGATGTGTTACGGATTTTTTCGATGGTGTAACTTCTTCCCATAAATGTAAACATGTCTTTTGAGGCGTTCCATTGGAATACTTTGTTCGTGAGAAGTTCTTTAGTTACGGGATCAATATCTATAATTTCTGTGATGTTCATGCATCTTCGGGCAAATTTTCCTCGAAGACGCACTTTGGTCTGGATGTGAATGAGATCTAATGTTCTCAACATATCCTTGGGAACGGACATGGGTTTGTTAACCAGCCTATTGATCACCCCCTCAACAGAATCACCGTGGATGGTTCCCAGACCACTGTGCCCGGTACTCATTGCCTGAAAGAGTACATATGCTTCTTCACCACGGATTTCTCCCACAATGATGTAATCGGGACGTTGCCTCATCGCGGCTCTAAGGAGATCATACATCGTGATTTCGCCTTTGCGAGTGCCAGCAGCAGTTTCTCCGATTCCCCCCCTCGCAACACTAGGAATCCAGTTCTCCTGGGCAATATTAAGTTCTGCCGTGTCTTCAATGGAAATTACTTTCACATCAGGTTTAATCAACATGGCTAAAGCATTGAGTAGAGATGTTTTCCCAGCTGCAGTTCCTCCGGCAACTAAGAGTGAGATTCTATGTTCCATAACAAACCAATAGAAAGCAGCGATCTCGGAACTAATCGTATTGTTAATTATCAGGTCTGTTATTGTCCATGGATCTGCTTTGAACTTACGAATCGTGAAAGTTGATCCTCGTTGGGTAACTTCACGGCCAAAGGTGAGCTGGACACGGGATCCATCTTCAAGAGCAGCGTCTAAAAGAGGTTGGGCAATGCTGATATGTCTTCCCGCTCTTTGGGCAAGTTTAATGACAAAGCTATCTAGCTCATCTTCTTTTTCAAAGACAATATTGGTAGGTATTGATTCATATTTTCTGTGCCAGATATAAATTGGAATACCCACTCCATCGCAAGAGATATCTTCAACAAGATGGTCTCGCATTAAAGGTTCAATTTTGCCGAATCCAATCAAGTCCCTAATCAAGTAGTACATTACTTTGTCAAGTTCCTCTGGTTGAAGAGCAACTTTGTAGTCGCTTATGATTTTGTTGATTTTTCGCTTGAGGTATTCTTCTGCCTTTGACTTGTCCCCAAAAGTTCTGAAATCAATATCTAACTCTTCAACAAGGACATCCTTGATGAAATTGAAGGCTTTCTCCTCCTTGTTGTTCATTGGGCTTTCCATGACTACGTATTGGGTTCTCTTAGAAACCGGATCAGTTTGGATCAGAGCGAATGCAAATGGAGGAATCAATGGATAGGTTTCTTCAAGAACGGGCATGGCTCCGGGCTCGATTAACGGATCATTTGAAGGCATGTTTGGCATCATTCCCATGGGCTAACAACTGTTTTCGAGTTATTTATTCCTTGTGGCAAAAATCGGAAGTGACATTGTAGCAATTCTTCAAAAAGACATGTTTCCGACTAAATCCCTCAATTGAATAAAGGAGGAGCCTTGATTCTCAATTAAAGAGCATGGCTACACACTGGTTAGTTGAAGGGTGTAAGTTCCAGATGAGTAGGAAAGGGTGATTGTATGTTCAATTGCTGAAGAATACAGGGTCCCTAGAATTGAAACCGCAGTTGCATTTATGGGAACATTATGGGTAGCTACGGGATTTACTTGATCATCCACAAAATAACCGGCAATTTGTATTGTCTGAACACCCCCAGCAGTACCATCAACTATCGCTTTCACGTAGAACTCTTTGCCTTCTATCAGATGCGGAAGTGAGAGCGAAATGGTACTGGCAAAACTAGTTCCAGGTCCATAGCTTGAAATGCTTATGCTTGCTTCTTCAAACAAGATTTGTACTTTCTGAGCTATGTCTTGAACTAGATTCGTAAGAGAGTCTGATGCAACGATTAGCTCAGTTTGGGAGTCTAGGTTTCTATAGGTGGCAGTGAAGGCACCAAGTGCAAGCACTCCAATCACAAAGGCACTCAAATAGATAACGTATTCAGAGGGCATTTTTTCTTCTCCTTTTATTTGTT
Source organism: Candidatus Heimdallarchaeota archaeon (assembly GCA_027001645.1). GTDB lineage: Archaea > Asgardarchaeota > Heimdallarchaeia > Heimdallarchaeales > JAJRWK01 > JAJRWK01. The sequence goes on along the minus strand of JALTMP010000321.1, from coordinate 7,057 downwards.
TCTTAAATTATTAAAGTGATTGAATTATGACCTGAGTCGTTATTAGTTGGATGTCAAGAATGTATGTGCCTCCAGTTGGAGTAAGCAACCAAGGTGTTTCTGTGAAATCCGCGCCGCCGTCGGTGTCTGTCGTTCCAGTAATGCTTGTCTGTCCAGAAGCTGTTAAGCTCGTTTCAGTAATGGTGGTTTTGCCATGTAATATCTTGAATTGATAGTCTCCATCTGATTCTTGGATGGGAGCTGGGAATGAGAGAACAATTCGGTTTAGTGTTAGTTGTAAGTGTGTTTGACCACTTGAATCAACCCAAATATTTGAAGTAATGGAAATTCGAAACATCAAGATATATCCTGCACTTCCACTGACTCCGAGGGCGGGACGTGTGAGATTTAGAATTATGCGCCCGATATCAACTCCAACTTGTGAAGAAACAAAAAAGGTCTCGTACCCTGGTGGATCAGGGTCAGTCATTATTCTATGTTGATTGTTTTGTATGGGGCTATTCCCAGTCGGAGACTGAAATACCGCAAGTACTGGCATGTTGGAAAGAGGAATAAGGGTGAGAGTTTGAGCAGTTCCACCTGCGTCTTGATAATTGACCACTACTCCTTGTTGTACAACAGGCGTGTCAAATGATCGAACTTCAACACCAGTATCAGTGGCAAATCTCACGTACCTTGATTCGTTTGCTTTCCCTACGGCTACGTCTAGTGTAGCGGTTCCCAGGTTTTGAAGACCGTTGACGATACTGGCTTCATTCTGTTTTATTTGTAATCGCTGAATTTGGGGGATGAGAAAAACGTAGGCAACACCTACAGATGTTACCATGAGAGCAATAAGCAAAGCTGCAGCAATAACAGGACTGACACCATTTTTGTCTGCAAACATGGAATATCTTTTAGTTGGCACTATGTTTCATAGGATGGTACTAGTTTCTAAGGTTTGCGGGAGCAAATAATAGCATGGGGGAATTTAGGAAATGAAAAACAGATTTTACGGCAAGTAAAGAATGCTAGTTACGTTTAGACGCCCCAAGTAATTATTTTCCCAGATTTTCTTTTGTGATCTGTTTAGCGAGATTGAGTCTTTCCATCGCGACAGATTTTTCGAACGCTTCAGAAAAAATGCGAATGTAGTTTTCTGTTCCCGAGGGACGGACAAGAACCCAGGATTTGTCCTCAAAGACAAGTTTGTGGCCATCGATGCTGATAATTTCTTCTGGGTGGAGATATTGATCAAGGCGTTCTTTTATTTGCGTGCTTTTCTTCTGAAAGAGACTTCTCGATCCCTTTATTTTTTCTTTAACGAGATACGTCTTTGGGAGAATTTTGCTGAATTCACCTAGTAGTTTCTCTTGTTCTTTCAGCATGTGAAGCATGCGGATAGTGGAGTACATTGCATCTGGCCAAAGCCCCCATTCTGTAAAAAAGTATTTTCCAGATTCTTCGAAGGCAAATTTGGCGTCTAGTTCTTTTATTCCTTGGATAATGGAAGGAGGACCAATGGGCGTGTACGCGACCTGACCATTGAAGTTATCAGCCGCCCATTCAAAGACCAGACTGGTATTGATCGGCGCGATGACTGTTTTCCCGGGGTTTTTTTCCCAATAGTGAATGGCAAACAGAGTTCCGATGAAGTCACCAATGAGCACATGATGGTTCTCGTCGATAAAGACAACTCGATCTCCGTCCATGTCTGTTGCTACTCCAATTGTTGCTCTGGTTTGCTCTGCAATTGCTTGAGTGCTAATTAGGTGATTTGGCAATGGCTCACTGGGTCTACCTGGAAACTCGTCATTTGGTGTAGTATTAATCTCAACAATGGATCTGCTGGAACCACCCATGAGTTCTCGAAAATAATGAATAGAAGGACCGTGGGCGGTATCTAGGACAACGATTCGATCAGGGTCATAGATGTCGAAGTCACTTTTTGCTTGTCGGATTCGGTCTAGATAGGCGAAAACGGGTTCTTCAATGAATTCTGAATCGCCATAGACCTCCCACGAGGAGTTTGCTGGAGAAACAAGGGGGATCTTGCCTTTAAAGTAGGTACCATCACCCAAGAGGTAAATGAGACCGTTGTCTGACGGTGGCAAGTGTGATCCGGTAACCATTATGCCTCCTTTTGCATCACTGTGGACAATGTAGTTAACTGCTACAGGGGTTGGCATGGCTTCTGCTCCGATGTAGACATAAGCGCCTTGAGTCATAGCCCCGGAAGCGGCTGCTTGAGCCAGAGCAAGGCTTGTCCGTCTGTTGTCATAGCCTATGAAAATAGGACTTTCCTCCAGGTGAGAAATCACCGAAGCACCAATATCCACTGCGATTGAGGGATTCAAGGATCTGCCAATTTTTGAACGATAACCGCTAGTTCGGAAATGAATGTGAGTTTGTTTATTAGTCATTAACCTTACCTTGGGAAGTGTTCGTAGTTTCACTAATTGTTCTTTATGATTTGCTCAACAAGGGGGAGATATTTGGCTTTTGCATTCTCGAACTCTTCCGCACTATTGGCTTCGATTGTCACGCGTATAAGAGGGCTCGTATTGCTTGCGCGAATTAATACCCGATTAACGTCAGTACTCACCATCACGCCATCTAGGCTAACGACTTGTCCGAATTGTTTTTCGAATTCATCTCTCACTTTTTCAATTATAGCAAATTTTGTCTGATCGCTCGCTGGTAAATCAATTCGCTCTTTAAAAATAGATGGTATCTGTTTTCGAAGAACTGAGAGTTTTTCGCCAAAGTGTTCCAAAGCTTCAATCATTAACAGAGGGATAACGATTGCGTCGTCAAAGAGAAAAACCTTTGGCGCAATCATATGTCCGCTAGCTTCTATGCCAAAAATCGCATTCTCTTTTTCCGCTTCAAAGGAAAGGTAAGAGTGGCCTACTGGAATCCATTTTACGTTGGCTCCAGCATTTTTAAGTTCCTGTTCAACAATCAAAGAGGTTTCTACGTTTATTACAACGGAGCTCTTCGGATATTTTTCTAATAGGTATTTCGCTATGATAATACCAGTCTCGTCACCACTTAGTACATGACCCTCGTCATCAACAATCACTGCACGGTCACCATCGCCATCAAAGGCAACCCCTAGGGGAAATTCGGAGTCTGTTACAAGCTTTGAGAGCTCACCAAGTACTTCTGGGCCTGGTTCTGAAGGGCGATTGGGAAATTTGGGGTCAGGCTCGCAAAATAGGACTTTGGTTGTGAGACCTATTGCTTCAAAAACATCATTTGCAACAAGAGACATTGCTCCATTGCCACAATCAATTGCAATAGAAGTGTTGGCAAGCCCGGAAAACTTTTTCTCAAGATAAGAAATGTACGCGTCATATGGGTCGACTTTTTCAATATCGCCTACATTGAATGCATCCGGTTTATTGAACGACTCGGCATCGAAAATTGATTTCACTTCATTATTCTCATCAGGTGAAAAACCCATTCCCTTTCCATGGTAGAATTTCACTCCGTTCCACTCTGGCGGGAGGTGTGATGCAGTAATAAAAGCAGAGGCAATATGTTCTTGCTTCCAAGCATGAAAGAGAGTAACTCCCAGAGGAGATGGTTCAACAAATTCTACTGAAATTCCAGTACTGGCTATTCCGGCTAGAAGACTTTCAAGCAAGATGTGTGTAGAGGCCCTAATGTCGCCACCAACGGTGATTTTTGCTCCACCTTTACTAGCAACAAGGGTACCATAGGCACGGCCAATGAGATTCATTATTGTGGTGTCAAGGTCTTTGTTGAATATTCCTCGAATATCATAAGCTCGAAAAATATGCTCAACGCCTAGTTTTTGGGATAGCATTACAATCAAGGGAACGTAGCGTGGTAGTATCCATTAAGTTTTTGAAATAGAAAAGGACGAACGATTGAACGAGACGAATAATTCAGGAAACATCACGGTTAAGCTAGCGAGAATCTAGGCAACAAGAAGGGGTAATCTATGAGTGCCCGATAATAGGATGAGGCGTATATGGTTCCTCCAGAAAAGAAATATCTCCGGAGCTAAGGGATATATCAAGAGCCTCTACAGCTTGCTCAACGTGCTCGACTTTTGTTGCCCCTAAAACGGGCGCTGTCACATAGGATTTAGTGAAAAGCCATGCAAGCGCGATCTGAGCAGGACTAACTTCTTTTTCCTCGCTCAACTGCTTTACTCTTTCAACGATTTCAAAATCTTCATCCTTAAAATAACGTTTTTCGAGGAAGGGGTCACTTTTTGCCCGAACCGATTTCGGTTGGATGCCACGCGAATACTTTCCTGTAAGAAATCCTCTTGCAAGTGGCGACCATGGAATAATCGCCATGTTTTGATCGATGCAGAACGGAATCATTTCGCGCTCTTCTTCTCTATAAACCAAGTTGTAATGGTTTTGCATAGAACTGAAGGGTTCTAACCCCAGCTTATCCGCAACCCACTGTAATTTGGCAAGCTGCCAAGTAAACATAGAGCTTGCGCCGATGTGAAGTACTGATCCACTTTCTATAAGATAATTCAGCGTCCTCATTAGTTCTTCTGGTGAAACAGATTTATCCAATCGATGGATTTGATATAAGTCAACATATTCCATCTTTAGGCGTTCTAATGATGCCTTGATTGCACGAAAGACATGGTATCTTGATAAACCACTCCTATTCGGAGAGGCTTCAGCAGTGAATCCTTCGATTGGGAAGAACACCTTAGTCGCGATAACCACATCGTCCCTGTAATCACTTAGAAGTTCTCCTGTAATTTCTTCGGATCTTCCTGCAGAATATACGTCTGCAGTGTCAAAAAAGTTAATTCCTAAGTCTAAAGCCTTTTTGACAATAGGTTTTGCGTCTTCAATTTCTAGGTGCCATGCTTGTTGGTTTCCGAAAGACATCATTCCTAAGCATAGTCTTGACACGCGAATCCCAGTCTTGCCAAAGGAAGTATATTTCATAGTAAGCTTACAGAGGCAAAAAGCAAATTATGCTTTTCTAAGGCCTAACATCAGATGTTCCTAAGGTCGTCAATTAATAATAGCGAACTTCGAATGTTGATTCTCCTTCGATAGGACTAATTCGCTCAACGGTGACATTATCGACTCTTGCTGCCGGTGGTCCTTGATGGCACCACTTGATGAATTCTTGAATCTTATCAGCAGGCCCTTGAGCTTCAGCTAGAACCGTGTTTCCGTCTGGCAAATTCTTAACAAAACCGGTTAATCCTAATTTTCTTGCCACGTCCCTTGCAGATGCCCGGAAAAACACTCCTTGAACACGGCCTTTTATATTTAGACGAACTCGTTCCTTCATAGATAAACAACGATTTTGCTAAAATTTAATGGTAACCCTCAAGAAAAAAGCATGCCCTACATGAATAATTTGAAGATTCTAAAAGGACCGGCGTAACAAAGACTTAGATGTCTAGCGATATGATTAAGTCTACTAATGGTTTATCATGAGCAGCCTTGTTTGTGCCAAGATCTACATAATCAGAATTGGGAATCAACTCAGCGATCCTTCGAGTGGTGTTGCTAGCATGGAGCTTGTCTTTTTCTGCACCTACAAGGATACAGTGGGATTTGATAGAAGGAAGATCTTCCCATACCTTGTTCCCTAGCCATGCTCGCAAAACTTTTCTAAATCTACTTGGTACAGAAAGATCGATTCCGAGTGCATACTTATGGTACTGTTCTGGATCAGCCTCCTTATCGACGTATTTTTTCAAAATGTACCACTTGATGAGGGGCTTAGATAATCGATAGATAGTATCATTAACCAACGGGAGGAGAAGCTTTAGGCCGATGGGAAGTTTCATTTCAGCATTTGGTCCAACGAGTACGGCGTGTTTAGGTGAAATCAAGCCTTGGGCCATGGCGTGGATGAGGATCGTGCTACCAAGTGAGCTCCCAACAGCGATGTAGGAGTCATTGTCAAGGCCTATGAGGTCTACTGCTTCGGCACAGTCCTGGATCATGCGTTCTCTTGTCAGTTTTGCTTTTTTAGGGTATTTTGCGGTGTATTTTTCACGGGATTCTACGTAATAAATCGTATAACCCTCATCCGCGAGCATTTCAAGGACTCGTTCCCATGAAAGCAAGAGCGTTCCCAACCCAGGGTGAAAAAAAATCGTGCCCTTAGCGGAGTTAGCTTTGTGCGTAAGTAGACGTAATTGTACACCATCACTCATTTGCAGATAATCGATGTCATAGAGTTCGAGAATGCGCTCGTTTCTTAGTTCTGATGCCATCTGACTGATACAAATCGGCATTAGAAAAAAATCTTGTTACCTTAAAGCTAGAATGCTCAGCATTTTTTCAAAAGATTATGAAAAATCTAGCGCAGTTAAGAAAGCAAGGATGTAAATGAAGGGGAGTAGATTAGCAACTTATTCTCGAATGCTTTCTTCAGAAACTATTTGACCATCTTTCATATAGACAACGCGATCACAGTATTTTTTCAGAGATTCGTCATGGGTAACAAGTACAATTGTGGTACCGGTTTCCTTATTAAACCTTCTTAGAACCTCCATTACTTGTTCACCAGTGGCGTGATCAAGGTCTCCAGTGGGCTCGTCGCAAAATAGGATTTCAGGAGAATTCACTAGTGAACGAGCAATTGTCGCTCGCTGCATCTGACCTCCACTGATCATCGTTGGGAAGTGGTGGGCAAAGGTTTCCATCCCAATCTGCTCCAATAAGGTCAAGCTTCTCGTTTTGGCCTTCCGAAAAGATTCCCCAGCCATTTGAGCAGGTAGAGCGGTATTTTCGAGCACAGTTAGATGGGGGATCAGGTTATAGGATTGAAAAATAAATCCCATGTGTTTCTTTCGATACTCGGAAAGCTTAGAATCGGAGAGATGTGAGAGTTCTTTTCCATTTAGAAAGATTTTGCCTTGGTCAGGGCGGTCGAGGCCAGATAAGAGATTAAGTAAGGTTGTTTTGCCTGACCCTGAAGGCCCCATTATGCCGAGAAACTCTCCACTCTTAATACCAAGACTAACTCCTCTTAACGCGTGCACGATACCAGAGTATAAGCGATAAGTCTTGAATAAGCCTAGCCCATAGAGAAGGTATTCATC
>JALTMP010000320.1 GCA_027001645.1 Candidatus Heimdallarchaeota archaeon | reverse complement strand
TATATATAGACAGGCCGGGTGGGGTAACCCTTGATGACTGTGCCCGAGTCAGCAGAGAGCTGGGCACCCTTCTGGATGTAGAAGATGTTGTTCCCCAGAGCTATTCTCTTGAGGTATCGAGCCCAGGGCTCGATAGACCACTTAAAAGGGAAAGAGACTTTCAGAAGGCTATGGGCAAGAAGATTCGTTTGAGAACCATCGAGCCCATAGAGGGTAGAAGAAACTTCAAAGCCCTTGTGGTAGGCGTGGAAGATGGGGTGGTGGTGCTGAAAGACTCTGAAGGAAGGCTGTGGAAGATAAATATAGACAACATAGAGAAGGCGCGGTGCGAGATAACCCTATAGAAGAGTAACAGGGAGGTTTTAAAGATAATGCTTAACCTTGCGCACATTATAGAACAGGTGGAGAAGGACAAGGGTATTGCAAGAGATGTTATAATAAAGGTGCTTGAGACCGCCATGCTCAAGGCGGCTGAAAAGCGATTCGGCCCAAACAAGATAATAGAGGCAAGATATGACGAAGATGCAGGCGAGATAGAGCTCTTTGAGTTCAAAACCGTTGTGGAAGAGGTTGATGACCCTGATACAGAAATATCGCTTGAGGAGGCAAGAAAATACGACCCCGATGTGGAGGTGGGCGATAGCCTCGGGCTGAAGATAGATGCCAGAAGCTTTGGCCGTATAGATGCCCAGACAGTGCGGCAGATAATATTCCAGAAGGTCAGAGAGGCAGAGCGCGATGCCATATACAACGAGTATATAGAGAAGAAGGGTGAGATAGTTATAGGCATAGTGCAGCGCTTCGAGCGGGGAGACATAATAGTAGATCTCGGTAAGACCGAGGCGGTGCTACCCCGCAAAGAACAGGTAAAACGCGAGACCTATCGCCAGGGCGAACGCATAAGGGGACTCGTCATAGATGTAAAGACCGATGTTAAGGGCCCTCAGGTGGTGCTATCAAGGACACACCCTGGCTTTCTTGTAAAGCTATTTCAGATGGAGGTGCCAGAGATATACGAGGGTATAGTTGAGATAAAGGCCGCTGCAAGAGAGCCAGGCGAGAGGGCAAAGATAGCCGTTGCATCCAACAACCCCGATGTGGACCCCGTTGGCGCCTGTGTGGGGGTTAAAGGCTCAAGGGTGCAGGCGGTGGTGCAGGAGTTGAGGGGTGAAAAGATAGACATAATCCACTGGTCTGACGACCCAGCGGTGCTGGCAAAGAATGCCCTTGCACCTGCACAGATAAATAAGGTCATAGTGGACAAGGCAAACAACTCTATGGAAGTGATAGTGCCCGATGAGCAGCTATCCCTTGCCATAGGCAAGCGTGGACAGAATGTAAGGCTTGCTGCAAAGCTTACGGGCTGGAAGATAGATATACATACAGAAAGCGAGGCAAAGAAGCTTGAACCCTCGCCCGAAGAGGCTCTTAGAAAAGAGGTGGAAGCCCGCCTTGCCGAAGAGCAGGCACGCCAGCGTGAACCAGTAAGCATACTGGAAGGTATAGGGCCTAAGACAGAGAGTATTCTCAAAGAGGCAGGCATAGAGACCATAGGCGATGTGCTCGAGGCAGGCACAGAAGGGCTTGAAAAACTCGATGGCATAGGCAAGAAGAAGGCAGAAAATATATACAACACAGCAAAGATGTTTGTGGAAAGGTAGATGCCCCTTAGAAGGTGTGTGGGTTGCTGTAGCTCTAAAGAGAAGTCTGAGCTTGTAAGATTTGTCGCCCGAAATGGCAGGCTTACCATAGACACTACCAGAAGCGGCAGCCTTCACGGCAGGGGGCTGTATATATGTCCCTCTGAAGAGTGCCTCAACAGGGCACTTAAAAAGCATAGAAAGAAGGCCCTGTTCTCTTTGGTTCTTAAAGAGAATGTGGCCGTGCCAGACAGGGAGACCCTCTGGCACTCTATAGCGGAAATAACAAAGAGGAAGGTATGGCAGAAGAGAAGAGAGAAGATACACCAAAGGTAGAAGAAAAGCGCATAAGCGCAAAGGTGATAAGGCGGCGCGTTGCGAAGCCTGTGGAGGCGAAGCCTGCGCCAGAGCAGCAGAAGACCGAAAAGGCTGAACCAGCAGAGAAGAAGCAGGCTCAGCCCAAGAAGGCTCGCAAGCAGCCTGTGCGGGCAAAGAAGAAGGAACCGCAAAAAACAGCCAGACAGAAGCCGCAGCCAAAGCCCGTAGAGACCACCCCCCAGCCGCAGGAGGAGGCGGCAAAGGAGGTGAAGGTCTTTGGCGAGGACAAGAAGAAGCCAGAGAAGGGCTACGGCAAGAAAGAGACCAAAAAGAAACACTACGAGCCAAAAGAGATAGCGCGAAAGCTACAGCCGCCAAAGCCTGCAAAGGAGAAGAAAAAGCCTGATGTCATAAAGCCGAAGGCTGAAAAGAGGGTTATAAAGATAGAAGAGGCAATAAGTGTATCAGAACTTTCGCAGCGCCTCGGGGTAAAGGCAAGTGAGATAATAAAAAAGCTCATGAGCCTTGGTGTTATGGCAACGCTTAACCAGCTTATAGATGCCGATGCAGCCTCACTGGTGGCTCAGGAATATGGCTATGAGGTGGAAAATATTGCCCTTGAAGAAGAGACCCTCATAGGGGCAGGTGCAGAGGCAGAAGGGGTGGAGCTTACCCCCCGTGCACCCGTGGTAACGGTTATGGGGCATGTGGACCATGGAAAGACATCGCTTCTTGACGCCATAAGGAGAACCAATGTTGCCAGTGGTGAGGCTGGTGGCATAACACAGCACATAGGTGCATACCATGTGCATCTTGACAAGGGAGATATAACCTTTCTCGATACCCCTGGACACGAAGCATTTACAGCCATGAGGGCACGGGGGGCAAAGGTTACAGATATTGTGGTGCTTGTGGTGGCAGCCGACGATGGGGTTATGCCCCAGACCGTTGAGGCCATCAACCATGCAAAGGCAGCAGGGGTGCCCATAGTAGTGGCTGTAAACAAGATAGACCTTCCACAGGCTCAACCCGATAGGGT
>JALTMP010000319.1 GCA_027001645.1 Candidatus Heimdallarchaeota archaeon | reverse complement strand
CCCTTAAAGGAAAGGTTTGAACTGCTCGAAGAGACATTACAAGTAGCAAAACAAATGTGGAGCCCAAACAATGGTCCATTTCACGGAAAGCACTTGCACCTTGAAGAAACGCTTTGCATCCCGGCACCTGTTCAAAAACCACATCCACCGATTCTAATTGGGGGGATGGGTGAAAACAAGACCTTTCGATTAATCGCTAAGTACGGCGACGCTTGCAATTTGTTTGCTAGAGTGGGGAATGAGGTCCTGAAGCAAAAGCTTCGAGTCTTAGAAGACAGATGCAAAGAAATCGGTCGACCATTCGAAGAAATTGAGAAAACCTCACTTGGCTCTATTCATTTAGGAGACGGAAAAATGACGTTAAAAGAAATAGAGGAATATTTCAGAAATCACGCTATGCTTGGTTTCGATCATGCAATCGTAAATATGCCCAACGCCTTACAGATTGAGCCGATAGAAACCATTGGAGAAGAAATCATTCCAGCAGTAAAGAGTTTCTAACACAATTCCATAATTTCCTTGGTTTCACAATCAAATTCGCGATCACGTAAACTAGTCTGTGCCAAGCAGTTTTTGAAGATCTAGATTGAGTGGAGCCCCCCCTCGGAAGATTGCTTCCCCAAACTTTAGAGAATAATATACTGGATCTTGATCCTCTAATTCGGGGAACACTTGAACAATGTGGTCAAGCATGCTTCCCAGCTCAAAAGCAGTATATGTACGTAAGCCGAATGGGTTGAGTTGCTCCACTGGAATGAGAGATATGAACGTGTGGTCCGAGGTGTAAGCGACGAGGAAAGGGGCAATTATTTTGTTAGTACTCCTTTCGTAAAATTGGGGATGAAATCGATAACGGAGACGTTTCATTTGCTCAACTTTTTTTCCGACTTCAAGCTTTGGAGCAATGTGCTCAAATCCTTCGTAAAGAAAAAGGACCCCTATTCTGCTTATCACTTGAAAATTCTTTGTTTTAAAGGCCTGTCCCCCAGATTTTCTCATTGCCTTTTCGTAATTCTTCAGGTTTACAACAAAATCTTGACTCTCCCATCTAACTCTTTTTTCTTCTGCCTCCCTTAGCAGAAATTCATTCCATTGCATAATCTTCTTCAAGAAAAGAAAGATAAGTAGAACATACATAATGAGACCCGTTATAATACCAATGACCGTGTATGTTCCTTTCAACCGTGGAGCTCTTGCTGGGTCGAACCTCCAAAAATGCACATCCATGAGAATTCCTAACCCCGTAGCCACTAGAAACGCAGAGCTTGCAATCTTTTCCCAAATACTTTTCCGCTTCAAAGGCTCAAATAATCTCAACCGGAAACCCCAACTGGGAAATATGTATGCAACAAGCGTACAATTAGGAATCAAATACTCAAAATATTTTTTCTCGGGTTTTTCCCCTTCTTCCAATTTAACACCTCTTCTAATGATTTCTCCCACAGTCTTCAAGCAATAACACGACATTGGTGTAGAGATGGGCAGGTTATGATATGAGGAAAATTCCTCTGCATTGAAATCCTTAGTGACCATACTGGCTTCATTTTTGCTACGCACCAAAATACTACCTACAACAAGTGGCGTGATCTTTGTACCTCAACACGTGCTAGGATTCACTAAAAAGGTTTTTCAAAACATAAGGCTTCAAAGTGCAGAAGACCAAGTCTTGTTCTAAGCAGTTTATGGTGAGAGGGATGCAAAGCATTGTTGCATCATAGCTCAACCTCGCCAATGAGGTGGACAAACTTCTTCCTTCCAACCTCCGTTTGCTGAACGAGGTTTTTTGCCTCCAATCTCTTAATGTATGTGCTTAACTTACTTTTTCCCCAGCCCAAATGTTTTCGCAAGGTTTCCTGAGACGCTCTGTTGTCCAAATCCATAAGAGCATAGATGATCTTTCTCTCTTGATCCGTGAGATTTACAAACTGAACGCTTCCTCGTTGCTGAGTATGTGCTGGCTCAGGTCTTGGTTCTGAAATCCTTGTGGTTGGCTCTTCGGCTCTGGATCGTTTCACTCCGTACTTGCGATAGGCAAAATAGGACGCCACGCTAAGAAGCACACCCACAATCATACCCACAAAAAAGAAGACAACATAGTACACGGTGGGATTGGTTTCTTCCACTGATGCATCTAAGATTTGGTATTCTATCACGATTGGCTGGTTTTGGATCGCGTCTCCCGGTTCCCATCTGAAATGAGTTCGAACACCATCCGAATAATTGGAAGTTGGGAGAGGGCTGATCAATGGGGTTACTTGGCCTCCGATAAACTTAGACCCGATTTGGGCATTTGGAGGCAGTGCAACATCGACGAACCCGATTTTATTGGCCTTGAATGGAAGCCCATATGAAAACAAATAGCTTTCTGTAAGAAGGATTACAACATCCCGTATTTCATACGTTAATTGGATGAAGCCTGCATTCCATGATGACGCCTGTATTTCAATGTAAATACTCGAATTCTTGTTCCCCTGCGTTACTTTAGCAATCACGGACAAATTCGACTCTATGGTAAGACTTGCAACTAGCCCGTTCATGTAGATGGTGAAGTTTTGAATTGGTTCATTCTGAGAGTTAACAATAATGATGGAATCTCTTACAAAAATGCCTTGGTCGGTATTAATCTGAATACTCGTATTTGCCAATTCAATCTCCGGAAAAGATGAAGATTGGGAAAGACGAGGATCAATCGTCTTTTGAGGAGACATGGCTTCTCCGCCTTGTGGTAAGCCTAAGATTCCGAGAGTTACCAGGATGAGTAGGATGGATACAACATTTGCTCTCGTGGTTTGTTTTCCCATTTTATGGTCCCCTTATTTATTGATCTAAAGTTTGTTTGAAAAATGTATGGAAAACTCCCTATTGGTGTTCTTTTGTGGGACAATATGGTCTTGTTTTCAATCGTTTGTTATTTTGAGGTTTTTTTCTCAGTGTCTTGGTCATTTTTTCAAGATTTGCGCTCGCCTCTCTAGAAACCATTTAATATCATACCAGATATATCATAATTAGATATATCTAAGG
>JALTMP010000318.1 GCA_027001645.1 Candidatus Heimdallarchaeota archaeon | reverse complement strand
GAGAAATCAAAGAAGGTAAAGAAGCGCATTTCGAAATCAAATGAAACAACACTTATCAAAAGGGCAAAGGGCATCCTAGAAGAATACTTCAAGAAAGTAGTTGTTGAGGTTAAGAAAGAAGATACCAAGGGCTACATAGATGTGGAGGCTCGAGACCAAGAAAATCACTTAGTGGGGATAATACGCATTGCTCTTAGTCCCTCGATAGGGGTTCGAGATGTTAGGGTTTTCAATGAATATTTGGAATCCCAAACAGAGCCAACGACTATAGCTGCACTGTTGACTCTCGGCAAAGTTTCCCCTAACGCCCGTGCAGAAGCCCAAGAATATGAGATTGAGATCCTCTCTCAAGCAGAGCTTGGTGAAGATACTGTTACTCAGACAAAACTAAAGGAAAGACTTCTTTCAGGAGCAAAACAGATGGTACGGCGAATGGGATATCAGCCACTGCCACTGAGCCACGAAATCTATCGAGAACAGCTTAAAACTTACTCTTCGACACTTGGCGATTTTCTCATCGCTGAAGATGAAAAGAAACCCGGAAACTATATTGTTGTTCTCATTCCGGCAGAAGAGATCGTGAGAGTAATTACTGTTCGTGAATTCAAGAAACTTCTTGACAACAATAACTTTGACAAAGGAATGATAATCGCTCGCAAAAAATTCACTTATACCGCTGTTAGAGAAGCTTCCCTCAATGATTTGCAGATCCTCGAAAAAAGCCATCCTGTTTTCGACATTTACAAACACGATCTCGTTCCACTACATGAAATTCTTACACCGGAAGAAGAGAAGGAGCTCCTTGAAAAATACGCCACGACTAAGGATATGCTACCAAAGATCAAAATCGATGATCCCGCTATCAAGGTCTTGGGAGGAAAACCTGGTCAAATTGTTAGAATAATCAGAGACGAAGACGATATTACCTACAGAGTGATTATCCCCTCTCAAAGGATCTTCATCTAGCAAGATAGATTTCTTCGAATTCAGTCTTAACACGCAGTACTTACGGTGCAGTACGCTGAGCCTTGTTACCAATTAGAGTTTTGGCGCATTCGGGCCATCCTTCTTAACCACTATTTTTCCAGTTGGTTTTGGTCCAGCTGCTGGGGGCCCATCAACGGGTGGCGGTGGAACACTCGGGGTTTCCTGAGCACCCTCTTTCATTTCCGCCTCTTTCTTTTCCTGTTCTGCAATCGCTGCATCAGATATCTGCCGTCTTTTCTTCAGGATCTCTTTTAATTCCGAAATATATGCTGCGGGTCCGCTTGCGCCACCAGGGCCTTTTGGCAAGCCTCCACCTGGGGGACGTGGTGTCTTAGGAATGGAAGGAGATCTGGATCTTGGAGCTCCACTTGGACGGGGTGCTGAGGGAATATTCCCCAAAGGTTGTCCCATCGGTGCTCTTCCAGAAGAAACAACTTGAGGAGCCAACTGTTGATAAAGCTCTCTTAGGGAAAGAATTCCTTTGATTGCTAAAGCAGGGGTTACTCCTGCCTTTCTAATCATTTCTTGTTCTTCAGGCGTCAGAAGTATGGTGATTCTTTGAGGCTTCTTTTTCAGATCGGATTTATCCTTCTTCTCATCTTCTCTGTGGGCTGAAAGAACGAGGCCATCTTTGAACTCCGTGAGCTCTGCAAGTTCTTCGATTGAGTTAACTTCGCGTTCTTCAAGGATGTCATTGATTATCTTCATGGTTGCTGCGGGGTTCTTCGTTCCAGCAAATCGATGTGTGGCAATGATGTCTCGTGTCATGTAATAATAGTTGATAATTGCTCTTCTCCTGAAATCCTTGGTGGTGAACCTTTCAGATCGAGGTACGCCCCTTTGAAGTCTGCTCAAGTGCCCAGCTAGCGCTGAACTGGTCATCGGTTCTTTGCTACGGGGGGTGATTATCAAGTGATTTGTGGGACTAAGTTGTTCCTTTCTCCATTCTAGGTAGCGTTCAAGAACTTGCTTTAGTCTGCGATTAATTAGAACTGTTCGCTCGACAACATTTGGTCCTCTAAGATAGATTCTGCGTTTGTTCAGATCAACATCTTCAATCCTTAATTCGCATAATTCTAACGGGCGTATGCCTGTCCACCATAAGAGCTCAAGAACGGTACGATCTCGAATGTGAGACGTTCTCAAGATTAGGTTTTCAAAATCTTGGGCAGACATTAATCTGCGGAATTTTGGTTTTTTCTTTCCTTTTTTCTTGGGTTCCTCAGTGGTATCTGCTTCGCCAAGACCACTTAAGATCAAAGACTCGAGTTCCGAAGCAGCGTCTTCGCCCTCATCTTCCACCTCTTCTCCTTCTTCCTTTACTTGCTTTCTCTTGATTTTTCCTTTTTTCTCAAGCTTTTCAAGATATTCAGGCAATTCGGCTACTGGATTAGCATTTTCAAAATGCCCAAGGCGAATCATCATTCTATAAAATGAAGAAATTATTGCTTTCTCGGTAGGTCTTTCATCGATTTTTCCTTCCAAGAATTCGTAGACGTCTTTCACATTTGCATCCAGTAGGCTCTTCCTCTTGGTTAGGAGGAATTCAGCAAAGAGGCGTAGTGTTTTTTCATAGCGTTCCATGCTAGAACGTGATATTTCCTTGTGCTGCTTGAATAGATCTAAGGCAAGCTCGGATCGCTCAATATTCTGTTTCCGACGCCTTAGTAACCAACTCATTCTGTCAACTCCCATTCATTGGTTATGCTGTGATTCCCAATTCCATTGCTGCTTCCTGGATTGCATCTACCAAGTAGAACTGCATCATTCCTTGTTGCTTTGCCTCTTCCTTTAGCAAGAATTCAATACACTTTTTGCATGTACGCTCAAGGTGTGCTTTCACTTCATCAACAGTTACGATTCTTCCCTGATTTTGCATGAAATCATACACTTTTTCGTAAATGGTCCGCTCATTCGTAACCATGATCTCTTCAGCGCTAGGAATGAATTCTTCTTCGTATACTTCTTCTTCATATTCTTCCTCGAGCTCTTCGGGTTCGACCTTTCGAGTTCTCTTCTTACCCCTTCTTGGTCTTCGTGCAACCAGAGCATCGGAACTGATAATCGTGTTCATCAAGGCTTGGATGTTGTCTTGAAGAAGCGACATTCTCAACTCAATTCTTCTCTCAAGATTTTCCAATGATTCAGTAATCTCCTCGAAAACCAATTCTTGCTTTTTCTTTTCAGATTCTTTTTCATAGATGAACTGTTCTATCGCTCTCGTAACGACCGCAGTAACGCTAGTGTTGTGTTCTTTCGCATAATTCTCGACATCTCTCTTGAATTTCTTGTCAACGCGAAGATGAATGAATTCTGTTTTGTTGCGGTCATCTCTCAACTTACTCATTCCAATTCTTATTTCGTGATACAACTATTAAATTATTTACAATTTTCATGACAACCTAATAATCAATCCATTTTAACCTCTTAATCCATTTGATCAGATTCCAGTGAAAGACATAAAATTATTATGATTAGCTTGTGAGACCTGAAAAACAAGAAATCACCTTTTGAAGGAGTTGCTAGTTGCATTCCCCTGTTTTAAATCATGATCTACACGTGATACAATTTTTCCTCTTCAACATGCTATGTCAAAAGTGAAATTCACTTGAGTACTAAATAACAAAAGTACTCCAAAATCATTTGCTATATTCCTATTTTCTGTAAACGGTTCTTTCCATTCTTCTAGTCGTTTCTAGATGTCCTTTTGTTTGGACTTCCGAGAAATGTACCGGATTCATTCCTTCTCTACCTGGGTTTTCATCAATTTTTTCCTCTTGAAATAAGCTCCTCATTGCCTTGAAAGTCTTGGTTTCTTTTTTTCTCTTTCCAACAACCCAAACTAAAACAAGAGCTACAATTAGCAGCGCCCCAGTTACCAACAACGCACTTATTGAATCCATTTAATAAACTAAGCCAACATGAGGATATAAGGATTGACAACTTCCCACAATTGCACGTATTGAATTTACAAATAAGACTGTTTTAGGTTTTAGGCAGTAATGACTATCGACTTTTTCTCACACAAGAATCTCGACTTTTCCTTTTCTAGGAAAAGATTACTTACATTGTTTCAATTATTGATTTGTGGATATCTTCATAACTGGTGCTACAGGGTTCATTGGAAAAAGAGTTCTCCAAGAACTCTTGCTACAAGATAACATCTCAAGGATTTTCATTCTGAGCAGACAGAAAAAACTAAGCCTAGCTAAAGAAAATAAGAAAGTTGTTACAATTCAAGGTGACATTAGAATCCCAAGCTCATACGAGCGTGTGCTTAGTCAGCACGCCCCTGTACTTATTCATTTGGCCGGAAAAGTTGGGCTCTGGAGTCCGAACAAGCAGGAATTTTATAGCATAAATGTAAGGGGGACCAGAACAATTCTCAAAACTGCTCTCGAAAACAATGTTCCAAAGATCTTGTATGCAAGTAGCTTTTTTGCTATAGGTCCATCCCGCAACCTTAATGCCGACGAGGTGAGGATCCAAGCTCGAGACAAGTTCTTTTTCCCCTACGAGCACTCAAAATATCTTGCTGATATTTATGTTTCAAAGTTCGTAGAGAAAGGTGCTCCCATTATCAAGTTTTACCCCACCTATGTCTATGGCCCCGAAGAAAAGGCTGTTTTTGGCAACATAATCAAAGGCCACCTTTCACGCAGATTTCTCTCGCTAGGGCATATGGTGGGTAATGGGTCCACAGCAATGAATTGGGTTTACATTGATGATGTTGCTAAGGCAATTCTCCGATTAATTTTTGGGGGAAAAATTGGAAGAGACTATTTGATTTCCGGATACAATCATTCATTTCACACTCTATTTAGGTATCTATCTGATCTAACAGGCCTTCCCCCTATGCGCCCTATTTCTCCCCTAATGGCAAAGCTCTTTGGATTCTTTGAAGAAACCAAAGCAAGACTAACACGCGTTCCGCCCCTAATAACTAAGGATGGCGTTAAAGCATCAATGGTTGACTGGATCTACGGAAATACTACAATGATTAAAGAGCTGGGTATTATTCCTACTACACTGAAAGAAGGCCTTCGCAAAACTCTTCCTTATTATTATCGATTGCTAAGATTACCCATTCCTTCCTCGCTTTTTATCAGCGAATAAAGAAAATGAAACAGAGCGAAAGAAATTTGATACGATAAAATAATGTAGGGTTGAGTTGAATGAAGAAAATTCTGGTATCCCCTCTTGGAATTCTTGAATTGGAGGGTGAAACCCTAATCCCCCTTCTTACATTTGAAGATGATGAACAAGCAGCTGAAATCCTTGCAGGAATTAGATTGGAAGACCCAGCAAGAGTTCCCCTAGACCGACTGAGTGAACTTCTCAAAAATGAAGAGATAAAAACTCACGTCCCTGGTCTGATTCGTCTCTTGAAATCTGTCGGTTTGGAAGCAAAAGACGCTAGTGATGACAAGGATTTGCTGGAAGCAATAAAGAAAAAACCCGATTTGCTTGTCCGATCAGGCCTCGTTAAAAGCCCACAAGAGTATTACGAAATTCTTCATGAACGAGGATTGTTGATCACTGGAAAACTACTACAATCAGCAACGACTGGGCGAGATAAGCTAGTAATCCAAGCAATATTATTCCTAGATGACTTGGACAAAATGACAAACCTTGCAGTAGTTAGAATCCGTGAGTGGTATGGGCTTCATTTTCCTGAACTAGATCGAAAAGTGGAAAACCATGCTACCTATTGCCGTCTTGTAGCCTTTGTTGGTCCAAGAGATCGGTACGACTATGATAGTTTTGAACCCCTAAATCTACCACAATCCAAAATCGATCAGCTAGTGGATCTTGCAAGAACCTCTTCAGGTACCGAATTAAAAGAGGAAGACTGGAAGCCCTTGAGAGACCTCGCAAAAGAAACCCTAAATCTCATGGAACAAAGAAAAAAGGTGGAAGAATGGATAGATTCCGTCATGAGCGATGTCGCTCCCAATCTTAAAGCCCTCGCTGGTTCCCTTGTAGCGGCTAGACTAATCGCGATGACAGGATCGCTTGAAGAATTAGCTAAAAAACCAGCTTCAAAAATCCAGGTTCTCGGCGCAGAAAAAGCTCTGTATCGCTCTCTCCGAACAGGAACTGCTCCTCCCAAGCATGGAGTGATCTTTCAAATCCCCCTTATTGGAAAGTCGCCTTGGTGGATAAGAGGAAAACTCGCTCGCTTTGTTGCTGCCAAACTTGCTATTGCTGCTAGACTTGATGCTTTTGGAGGAGAATTCCTTGGTGATGTTCTCAGTCAGCAAGTTCACGATAGATTAGAAGAACTTCGAAAAGAATTTCCCCAAGCTCCCGAAGGAAAAAAAGCAATCAAAGTGTTTCCTCGGGGATCCTTTGATGCGAAAAACTTCGCTAGAAAAGATCAGCAAAGACGACATGGACGACCTGGAAAAGGTGGTAAGGGAAAGAAACGCCCCCACGGAAAACGCAAGCACAAAGGAAAGAAGTAGGAGGAATCAGAAATGGACACTATTCAAAAACTATCAGAAAAATCGCCAGTTTACTGGATCGATTTGCCAGACGGAAGATCATTGGCCACTATTAATCTCACTCCTGGAGAAAGAGTGTATGGGGAAAGACTTGTACAAAGAGGCGGTGTTGAGTACCGTACTTGGGATTACCGAAGATCTAAACTCGCATCAGCATTTCTTTCAGGGCTTGATCCTGGCCTAATAAAGCCGGGAGATCGTGTGTTGTACCTAGGTGCAGCTACGGGCACTACAGTAAGTCATGTGTCTGACATAATTGGGAATGAGGGTGTCGTTTATGCAGTTGAATTTTCACCAAGAATGGTTCGAAACTTATCACTCTTAGCAAACAGAAGGAAAAACATCATTCCGATATTAGGGGACGCTCGATATCCAAACACCTATTCAGACTTTGTCAATGAAGTCGATTTGGTGTATGAAGACGTGGCTCAACCCTTCCAGGCAGATATTTTTGTTAAGAACATCAAAATGTTTCTTGCAAAGGAGGGGAAAGCGTTCATAGCAATAAAAGCCAAGAGCATCAGCCAAGTTGATGATCCTAAGAAAGTCTTTGAAGAGCAAAAGAAAATAATCGCTTCACATGGTATTGCAGTTTCAGAAGAAATCAACATTTCTAAGTACCACAAGGATCACATGGTGTTTATTTGTAAAGTATGACACTCAATTCTTTCACCTCTTAGCAAGCTCCAGGATTCATATAATAACAGAACATATTTTATCTCCTGGGCATCACTAATAATGAGGACACATTATGCGCTCTTCAAAATTCGAAAGATTTCTCCAATTCGAAATAGATACCATCAACGATCACTTACCCAAAGCATCAAAGAGCCTCGAATCAGTACTTCAATCCGAAGATTACACCTACATTTGTAAGGATGGTTCCAGTTCCGAAATGAAGATTCAAGAATTAAAGAGAATTGCCTCAGTCATACCAAAAGCAGAACACAAAAATGTCAAAGTCCCCATAGTAATTCTGAGAAGAAGAGATCTTGGAAAAGGCGCCTATACGATTGGTGGGACATTGCAAAACTTATTCGTAATTAAGAAAATCATTGGTCTCATTGATATGGAATGGTACGCATTTAAATCCTCAAACCCTTCTTTTACCATTTACCGTCCTATGTTGCAAGAAATCCGTAAACAATTGCCCACCACAACTGCAATTGGCCTTGTCTAGACACTGTGGTTTTGCCTGTCATTCCATGTTAGAAGAAATCATCAATCTTGCTTTGCTCGTGTTCTGCTTTGCTTTTTATCAGCTCAATAGTTTTCCATGACTTTCTAACCCAATCTGGGAAAGACTTGTGCTTTTTATAATACTGGAGGAGAAAATCTCGGGTTGCCACATCGCTAGGATATCCTGAACCGATTGGTATTCCTACTTTTTCTTCTATTTTCTTGACTTCCAAGTCTCTTTCAACTTTGGCAAGAATTGAAGCGGCTCCTACTACGATGTAGTCGCGATCAGCCTTGTGGCGCGCTATGACTTTTGCCTTAAAGAATTTCTGTATTCGTTCTCCAAATCTTTTGGGATTGACATCTGCTGCATCAATATAGATGACCTCGACGTTTGTATTGAGCTTTATTAGGACATCAACCATTCCTTGTATCTCTATCTCGTTCAACGTCATTTTCTTTCTTAGCTGATCGATTTTTTTTGCTGAGTAGTGCAAAGTAGCATGGGCAATTGAGTTTTGTTTGATGATTTCATATAGTTTTAACCTTTTTTTTCTGCTTATGTCTTTTGAATCCTTGACTCCTTGGGCTTCTAAAAATTTTCTTTGCTCAGGGGATAAAGCCACGGCACCAAAAACTAGAGGGCCAATAACTGGTCCTCTTCCTGCTTCATCAACCCCGGCTTCTCTTGGTTTTTGGTTCATTAAATCTTCTCCTTGCATTATAAGACGATACTCATTACTTCATCGGGGGACGCGTTTGTTTTTATGCCTTGAGGGTGAAAGTGGGTCAGACTAGCTTTAAACCCGTGAACTCTGAGTTTTTCAATGATTTCTGTCATAGGAGGAAGATTTCCAGTTTTTCCCTTACCCAACCTGTCCATTCGGTAGAACCCAATAGGCATGTTTGCCTCTGAAGCGATTCGTTTCAAGAGTTTTGCAACTCTTGGCTTTTGATCCAGTCCAACATCAAATGATTGAACCGAACCTTGCATATCTTTTACAAATTCATGGTCAAAGAAATCACCAAGCCAGATTGGACCAATTTTTTCCAAAGCTTCTTTCTCGCGGCTTACTGGACACAAATGCTCATCGACATCGTTGTTATCAACGAGTTCTTCCACTTGAGTTTCTCCACATCTAGGACAGACAATAGCAAAACCAATTTTCGCCGTTGCCTTTTTTGCCCACGTTTTTCCCTTCCTCAAGACTACTTTCGCCCGAACATAGTGATCTGTGCTGAACGATAAAATGGGGTGAATTCCGTAGCCTCTCCGAGCAGCAGTTAGCGCTATGAATTGTAGCAGAATTCTTACTGCGAACTCATGACACGAAAAAACTCGGGCTGAAAAGCCATGATACTTCACATAACAAGTTTCAGGATAAACTCCGCAAAGCGGAGCCATATCAGTAGCTGTCACAAACACGGCAGATTCTCGACTAAAACCATAGGAAACAGCATCCAGGAATGGTGTTGGAGCCCCAAACGGATCCAAGTCAATCACGCTCGGAAAACCAAGGGGGTGCTTCCTTAATTCTGCCATCTGCCATCTTGCATCTTGATTCGTGAATTCTGGGTTTACAGCATTTGTCTTTGCATTCTTTCTTCCCAGAGAAATAGCGAGAGAATTAATGTCATTAGACAAGTAATGAGAAACGTTTTCTGGTATTTCCATCAATGTGCGAATCGCACGAACACCGATACCTCCTAAGGGTTCGTAAACAAATAACTTCTTGTCCCACCTGTTTGAAAGCACTTTCAAAGCGACAATACTCAAATCTCTATTGAGACTCATTTTTGGGTTGTAAAACACGGGAGCATCATAAATCCTTTCCACATCCGGGACCCATAGCTCAGCCCTTCCTTCTACTGCCTTCCTCAATGGAATGTTTTCCAAATTTCCCAGTTTAATCTCCTCCCGTATATCCCCTACATACAAAATACTCCTCGGCACTAGTCTTTCGAGTTGCTTTTGGACGAAAACGCAATACTTCAGCAAAGTCATCCTTTAGCTCAGCAAGAAAATCTTCTGTTTCCTGTCCCATGAAGACCTTCACCAAGAATCTTCCTTGTTGTTTCAACAAGTTCCTTGCAATGGAATGGGCCGTTCTCGCTAATGAAATCTGACGTGCATGATCTAAGTCCCAATGGCCAGTAACATTAGGAGCCATATCTGAAACTACAACATCAGGTTTTTCTTTCAGAAGAGAAATTATCTTTTCTTGAACTAACGGGCTTTCTGCGTTTCCTACTATTGTGATAATGTTAGGCCTGTTTTCGAAATCTAAGATTGGCTTTAAATCAACTCCAACCACTAATCCCTTCGGCCCGACTTCTTCACTGATTACTTGAAGCCATCCTCCAGGGGCTGCACCTAAATCTACGGCAAGATCTCCCTTGCGAAATATTCGGTATTTCTTCTGGATTTCTTTAAGCTTAAATGAAGCTCTCGACCTGTAGCCTTGTCTCTTAGCTGTTCGATAGTAAAAGTCCTTTTTTCTTTTCGAATATCGATCTGACACAGGCAATCGAGGACACCTAAAAAGGAAGAGAAGAAGAATGACGCTTAGCTAAGACGAACTGGTTGATTGGTCAGTTCGTAGGAGATATTTTTACGGAACCGAACAATAAACTTCCCGGATGTCTTCCTTCCATGGATAGACATTACTTTTCCCTTTATTTTCTTACCTGAGGGATATTCTGCCTCAACAACTCTACCCACAAGGGTTGAAGGTTCAACCTTTAGTTCCGGATGAATCGCTACTATGACTTGATTAGGCTTTCTAATTCCAGAAGAAGAATCTCTTAGTGATGTGATTCTGCCAATTTCCTGAGCGGGCAAGAGTGTCACTTTGGGTTTTTCAGCAACTTTGCGAAGCTTGGCTGGCTTCTTTTTGGGTTTTGCCTTAGGTTTGGCTTTCTTCTTTGTTTTTTCTTCTTTCTCGCGAGATTCTACTACTTCTGGTTTCTCAGAAACCTCAACTGTTGAGGGAGTAGCAGATTCTACCATTTCTTTAGCCATTTCTATGATTTTCATTGCTGTTTTTTCTCCGATACCTGGAAGGGAAACTAGTTCCTCTACGGAAGCTGCAGCTAGTTTTTGAATATCATAACCATTCTCTTTAAGGCTAGTCTTTGCCTTCTTAGTAACTCCTTTTAGATCATCTATACTCGACACAGTCTCACCAATCCGAGATCAGACCAGTCTTATCTAAATATTCCGCTTGAAGACTGACCTTCTACAGCTCCAGAGCGACAGAAGGAGAAAGCAAAGATATCCTAACAGTAGAAACTCTATTTTAGAAAAACAATAGGGGTAGAGATTCTCTTATAGTTTCGAGTTTTCATACTCTGCTAATTTCTTATTCCAAGAGTCAAATTCTTCAGGACTGTCGGGATATGCTAGACTGTGTTTTTTGATGTTGTCCGCAATGTCCATGACCTTCTTGAGGTCTCTCAAAAGACGTGGACGAGTAATCGCTTTAGCTGCACGCTTCAGAATACTTGTTTTGCTCATAGGCTCATTTAGAACTTCAACAACATCTTGTTCGGTAATAATCCCTTTAGCCAGCAACCAATCAAAGTCATCATATTCATATTTTTCAAAAAATTTTATCAGAGCAACACCCAGTGCAAATTCAACACCATACGTATTCCAAACCCATTTAGAATATGACCACAGCGCCTTTTCAGAAGAATCTCCTTTTTCTAACGCTTTTACAGCAGTCAACGCAGCCATCGCACCGGAAAGCAGTGCAGGACCATGCCCTTCCCCATTGATTGGGTTTGCTAACGCAGCCGCAT
>JALTMP010000317.1:1419-3040 GCA_027001645.1 Candidatus Heimdallarchaeota archaeon | reverse complement strand
CAAAACCCAGATCAAAGAGTATGTGGACTATCCAGAAGATAGGGAGATAGGTTATCGCAGTCATCAAGGATGGGTTCTCTTGGATTATTTTCATCCGCCTCAGTGAGAGATAGAGAATGAGGGAAACGACAATTGCTACTACGAAAGAGTGTGAAAAAGAGCGGTGTACTCTTGTGAAAGTGTCTAGATCCGGAAGTTCTGCAAGTAGACTTATAATCATCCATTTTCTGCGGTTTCGAGAATAGTATTTTTTCTTCTCAGAGGGCAATAGGAGAAAGACTATCAGACTCTCGACGGCGAGATGCGTTGTTGCCCAAGTCATTATTTAGCCAAGGATGATTCTCCTAATTAATTGTTGCAGTGTTCGAAGAAAGCATTGCTTGCGCTTCTTACTGAGATTTTTCTGCACATTTCCAGCTTGCATAGGAATTTCATAAAAGCAATGAAGCCTATACAATCATATGTCTGAACGGTTATTGGCAACAAAACCATCGGGGATTCGAGAATTGTTTAATCGTGCGCAGGGATTGGAAGGGATAATTTCTCTTGGCATTGGTCAGCCAGATATTCCAACACCGCGAAAACTTGTGGAGCTAATCGGGGAAGCTGCAACTAATGGGAATAACTATTACACTCCAAACTCTGGGGCTGCATTAACTCGACAGAAAATTGCTGAAATGGTGGAAAGAGATTGGGGAAATTCATACGATCCGGCTACGGAAGTGGTCCTAGGGTGTGGGGCATCTGAAATCCTTTATGATAGCGTCAAGGCCTGGATTAACCCCGGAGAAGAAGTGCTTATTCCCAACCCTGGCTTTGTGTATTATCCACAGTATCCAATTCTCGCAAGTGCAAAGCCAGTCTACTATGATTCTACACCAGATCTAACAATCGATCTTGAAGCTTTGAATGAAGCAATTAGTCCAAAATCAAGAATGATTCTTCTCAATTCGCCGGGAAATCCTAGTGGGGTGGTACAGCCTAAGGAAGTGCTTGAGGGAGTCGCTCAGATTGCGGAAGATAATGACTTAATTATTTTAAGTGACGAGGTGTATTCTCGCATTATCTTCGATGATTACAAGCATCATTCAATGGCTTCTCTAGCTCCCGAAAGAAGCATTGTAGTGTCTTCTTTTAGTAAGATGTATTGTGCTCCCGGCTGGAGACTGGGATTCGCTGTTGGGCCCGCTTCACTCATAGAGCCTGTGGCTAAGTATCATGCATTTGTAACGGCTAATGCCCCAAGTATTGTTCAGTCAGCTGTTGCTGGTTTTATTGGGTCGCCTGAGGAAGAAGAGTTTACCAAAGAACTTGTGAGAGTGCTAGCAGAAAGGCGCACGGTAGTTGAAAGAGAAATCAAGAAAATGAATGGGTTAGACGCATTTCACGTTCAAGGATCGTTTTATGCCTTCCCACGAATATCAGACGACCTCGGTGATAAATTGAAGGAGGCTTATCCGCAGTATTCGACCCCGGGAAAAGCACTTTCTGAATTAGCCTTCGAAAAGGCGAAGGTTGTAGTTGTTCCTGGGGAGGAATTTGGACCCTCCGGAAATGACCGATTTAGAATTAGTTTTGGATCTGGCTCGGTTGAAAAAATCGAAGAAGCAATGATTCGGAT
>JALTMP010000317.1:0-1409 GCA_027001645.1 Candidatus Heimdallarchaeota archaeon | reverse complement strand
TTTAATGCGATTCATTAGCACGCCGGCAAGTTCTTGGGCATCTTCGATGTTGTTGTCTCTTGCTTCCTCAAGAGCTGTGACGAATAGCTGAAGAATTGAAGCATCGATTTCTTTCTTGACCTCGGAGGGGATTTCATCGAGGAGGGAAAATCTCGCTTCTTGAGGAGCATATCTTTCTAGCCAGAACTCGACATGATTGATTCGCTCATTGATCTCTTCCACATATTCGGGAGAATCACTGTCAGTAACGATTCCTCGGTCTCGCAGACGCTTCATTATTTCTTGCCTGTCTCCAAAGCACACTTGTGTTACTAAAGCGAGATCCATGAATTTGATCCTTGGTGGAGGCACAGATCTTCGATTTTCTGGCATCGCAATCTCAACACTTGTGGCTAGCTTTTTTCCAGCTCTTTCTTTGCTTGGTTTTTCTAGGCCCAAGAAATAACGTCGAGCTAAGTCATATTCATCGACCGTCTTTGGAACGTCTAGAGTTTTGGGATTGAATTGTATGTCCGTTAGCAAGTCATTCTTGAAAACTAGAAAGAGAAATGAAGAGGCTGGCATGAATTTACCTGCTGATGCAGCAGGTTCTCCCGTTCCGCTGGAACCACTGAGCTTTTCTCCCCTTAGGGTGATGAAACCATAGCGGACCATAATGGGGGGCTTTCTTTGCAATATTTTTTCATGCAAGACAATTGCAGAGTCAACACTTCCTCCAGCAACAGAGTGGTCCTTGCCTGCGGGTTCCACGGTTACTCCAAGAAAATCTTGTCTTGCAGGCCAGTCGAGTCTCCACTTCAGTTTCCACTCGTGAGAATTCACGGGTATTTTTCCCTCATGGCCACAGCCTTTTCTATATGAATTATCCACACAAGCGTAATGAAGAAGGTCGTTTTCTTTGTCGAATTGTATAACCCTTGTGTTGCCAATGCTTCCGCATTGCTCGCAGACAACACTAACGAAAGTATTCATTCTTGAACCACTAACTTCCTCCAGAATTGCTTGAACTTTATCTTCCTTCTCATAGTATAGACGCAGATAAGAGTCATACTTGCCTGCAGCGTAAAGCTCTGATGCTTTGACAATAATGGCGTTCATTTCGAAGAGTTCAAAGGCTTCACGTGCTCCTTTCGCAAACAACTCGGCGTAGGATTCTTCTTGACCCGTTGGATCAGGAATTCGGCATAGAGGATGCCCAAGATAGGGCTTGAGCTTGTCTTCATATTGCTTGAAGAATCGGGGAATTTTGTCCAAGGGGTCAAAGTCGTCAACCACGAAGACGAATTTGGTATCAAGACCCATTATGTCCATTTGTCTCCGTATTCCGGTACAGGTTGCAGCTTCTCTAAAATTGCCGATATGATAGATCCCTGAAGGAGACCATCCGCTGCAGACCACTTGTTCGGTTC
>JALTMP010000316.1 GCA_027001645.1 Candidatus Heimdallarchaeota archaeon | reverse complement strand
GTTGCGGCACCGTAACCCATTTCTCCATGCGTAATGGTTGGTCCATCTTCCACACAAAGAACCTTTTTGCCTTTAATCATTGCGGGGTCTTCTACGGTAATGGGCGACGTCGCCTTCAAAATTGTAGCATTAGGATTGACCTGCTTGGCATGTTTTTCAACAATTTCAATCTGCTCAGGAGTTGCTGAATCTACCTTGTTAATGATGATGACGTCGGCCATTCTGAAGTTAGTCTCTCCAGGATGATACTTCATCTCGTGACCGGCACGTAGGGGGTCCGCAACAACTATATGGAGATCTGGTTTCACAAAGGGAGTATCGTTGTTTCCACCGTCCCAGATTATGACGTCGGCTTCTTTTTCAGCTTCCCGCAAGATTGCTTCATAGTCAACTCCAGCAAACACAACGAGTCCACGTTCTATGTAGGGTTCATATTCTTCTCTTTCTTCAATCGTGCACTCAGCTTTGTCCATGTCTTCATAAGATGCAAATCTTTGCACCTTTTGTTTTGTGAGATCACCATAAGGCATTGGATGTCTTATGGCTGCTGCCTTGATACCTTCATCGCTGAGAAGCTTTGTTATGTATCGAGAAGTTTGTGACTTGCCGCTTCCAGTTCGCACGGCGCACACTGCAATTACTTTCTTTGATGATTTCAACATTGTGTGTCGTGTTCCTGTAAGAACGTAATCTGCACCGTGTGCATTAGCAAGACTGCCGCGATGCATTACATATTCATGACTAACATCGCTATAGGCAAAAACCACTTGATCGATTTGTTTTTCTTCAATGATTTTCGGCAAATCGTCCTCTGGAAGGATAGGAATCCCTTCGGGGTAGAGGGATCCTGCTAACTCAGCAGGGTATTTTCGCCCTTCAATATTGGGAATCTGGGTTGCAGTAAAGCAAACCACTTCGAATTCGGGGTTATCTCGGTAAACAGTATTAAAAACGTGAAAATCTTTTCCAGCAGCACCCATAATTACTATGCGCTTCTTTTCCGACACAAAATAGCACCTCACGAGGGCATAGGTCTGACCAGTATAAAGAATTGTCCTTGTTAGAAAAAATCATGTGCTAATCCCATGATAAGAATCAACAACTGAAACGATGAGAACAAATAGTGATGAACAAAAATGAAAATCTTTCGGACAAGAGACTGGCTTTGATTGCTGTGAGAATACGTCGTGTTATGAAACTGATATGCCGGCCTTGGTTACTTCTTCGATAAACTTGGGTAAGGGGAGGCCGCTTAATTTCCACGCGCTTCGAAAACTCACTTTTTCTTCGCGCAATTGCTGAATGGCAATTTCTACTCTTTTTTTCCCCAAGAATTCCTGAACTAATTCTGTTAGAACTTTTTCAGGAGCTTTTCCCTCGCTCGATGCAAGCATCGAGATTAATTTCCATTCATCGTCTGTCAATTGCACGGAGATTTCTACCATTATTCGGGCACCTAATTTTCTTTCATGAAGGAAATGAAACTTCAGTATTCAAACATAATCCCAAAGTAATAAACGTAATGGTGGACGGAGAACAGTTTGCTTTAATTTTGAGCACAGTGAAGGGGAATAAAATCAAAAAGAAGAAAGAGAAGAAAAACAAGTTCAACATACTTTATGTCTCGAATTTAGAAAGGACTTTGATGAGTTCTTGAGAGAGGTTAGACAATTCATTCGCAGTGCTACTAACTTCTTCCATCATCGCAGTTTGTTCTTCAGATGCTGCATTAGCCTCTTCTGAACCTGCGGCGTTTTCTTCGGCCACTTCACGAACTCTTTCCACTGCGCTTGCAACGTCCTCCACGGTCTGTTTTAACGTTCGATTAATGGTGTCCACTAGATCCGCTATCTCTTCAGCACGGCTTTTCGTATCATCAGCCAGTTCTCTGATGCTTTGGGCAACAATTCCGAATCCCCTTCCGTAGATCCCTGCTTTTGCAGCCTCAATTGAAGCGTTGAGTCCGAGAATGTTCGATCTTTTGGATACCTTTCGAACAAATTCCGCCGCATCAGTGATTTTTTCTGACGCATCACTCACATAAGCAATCAGTTCTTGCAATTGCTCGGAGACGCGATTAACCATTTCAGTTTGTTCACTGGCGCCATAGCTGATCTCTGAAACTGTTGCTGACACCTCTTGCACACTGGAAGAAGCTTGTTCAGATGCCGCAGCTAATTCTTCAGAAATCCCAGCAACTCGTTCAGCTACTTCTTGGCCTTGATGGATGACTTCTTTCATGGACAGAACCATCATGTCAAAAGCTTGTTGTACTTCGGAGAGCTCATCGCTACCCGTTGGATTGAAGAGGTCTACTCTGAGATTACCTTGAGAGAGCATGGTCGCTTTCTTTCTTAGATCACCTAATGGGGGTATGATCTTGGCACTACTTATCGCAATAAGGAACGCAACAATAATGATAGTAACGATATTCACCGTTAGGATTGTTTGTTGTGTTTGCTGTTTTTGGAAATCCACTTCTTGACGCTTTCTTTGCACATCTTCTTGCAATAGTGAAGCAAGAGTATCTAGTTTATCGACAAGATTGCCAAGACTACCAGGAATTCCAGTACTGGCACTGCTGGTGATTCTACCAATATCTTTTGTGAGTGTGAGAATGTCAAGAAGATTCTGGGAAATAATTTGAGAATCCTCAATGATGTCATCGACGAGATCGATGAAAAACGGGTCTAGAAATGCTTTTTCTGTTGAATTTAATATCTCAACGCTCGCGTTTGTATAAGTGGAGCTTATTCCTGTTAAACTAGTGGCAAGATTATCCCTTATTTGACCTACTTGTTCTTCGGTGAAGCTTTCTACTGATAGGGCTAGAAGATTGGATAATTCAGCCTTCGCTTTTATTTGAACGTCACTCCAAAGTTGTGAGATAATAATTGTTGAATTAAGTATTCTTAGCGTTTCGGTCTGGTTTACGCCCACGATTTTGTTAGCATAAGTAGTTCGATTATTAAGCCATTCTTGAATAATAGTATCATTGCCATCAATTTCCTCTTGAATATGCGATACTGAATCATAGCTGATCTTGTTTAGACCAATTATTTGTTGAATTCTGGATTCTACGGCATAAAGATAATCAAAGATAATATCGATTTCTTCCGTGAATGTTTGCCTAATGTCTTCTACTGCAATCGTGAAGTTGTTTGAAAAGTCGTCCTGGATTTTGCTTCGTTTCTCGGCTGTATCTATGAACTCGGAATATGCAAGGAGAATATCATCCAGAATTGATGATCTAACGAACGTACTTTCGGTTCCGATACTTTTCGTAGTGAAGGTTGCATAGCTTTCATACAGGATTCTCAGAGTAACTGTCCGAAACTCTAGGAGTTTTTCAAAAATCTCCGTGTTGATGTTGGCAGCTTCTTGCCTTGGAGCAATCTCTGTTCGGTCGAAATAGATAGGGGCGGTGGATGTGATCGCGAAAGACGTAATTATTACAATGAACGAAATCAAGAGTATAAATCGGATTTGGCTATAGAATGCCATTTTTATTCTCCTCGCACTTTATTTTGTTGCTTTCCCACGAGTCACATTATGATCGGTCTTTTGTTACTCGGAATTTGATCAATGATCGTGGATAGTTCTACTGAAAAGTAATTACAGCCCAGTTTTTTTAACTCTTGCGTGAATTTGAAGGAAGGAAAATAACGATGTGAAAAGAAAAGGAAAAATCGGTTGACTTTTGGAAAGCAGTAGATCATTCGGGAAGCATTTTGTTCAATAAGTCATTTTTCGAGGATTGCGGTAGAGCATCCTCTCATCACTGTCCAGTTTGATCCATGCGTCTTTTGATTTTTGAATATACTTTACTCTCTTCTTGACTGATTTAACCACGTCCTTGTAAAATTTGGCAATTGCAGTGAATAGAATGATTGCATCATCAAGATCATTTGGCACTCCTTTAGATGCCATTTTTATTACGAATTTTCCTCCGATATTGAGCTTTGAACCGTTGATATTGGCAACCTTTTGTTTTTTTGCGTTGTGTACCGTCCAGTCGCTTCCAAAAGTTAATCGGTTTTCTTCAAAATAAAAAGGATGAGCTATTCCTTCATCAACTATTGTGAAAGCAAATATTTTCTTATCAAACGACATAGATCGATTAACTCGTTCTAGGGTGATTAGTGAATCAGTACCACTCAGATTAATGACAAAAACGGGTAACGGCTTGCGAGCAGCAATCGATTGGGACATTGTCTTTGCTGTCAATTGTTCCAATGACCCTCGCCAGCTCAATCCTTTTGTGAAGGTCTTGAGGATGAGTCTTCTGTCCACAGGGCTTGCTTCCCATTCGCTAGTTCTTATTGCCAGATACCGAGTGGTATCATCCTTCTCAATGACTTGACCAATAATGTCCATATCTTTAGTGAACTGTCTCGACTTGGACATGAGCTCTTGTTGCTTTTTGATTCCTAATTCTATGCCATGCATTCCCGTGCGCCAATAATCTACCTCGAATTCTCGATCCAAATTCATATTGATCAACCAATAATGGATGTCCTCTTATAACAAGGTTTCTCGACAAAGACAAAAAATCACGATAAAAGAATAGGAAATTTCTGAAGCAAATCAATTATTTGATTCAAGAATTGATGCAACAATGGTAAAAGCTTGTAACACGTCTTCTTTGGAAACCATTCGATGCGTCGTGAACCTCACTAAGGTCTTTCCAAAAGAAACGGCTCTAACACCTCTTTGTTCTAGTTTCTGGAGAAAATCAGTAGATTGATATCCAGTATTAGCCAGATCCACGATCACGATGTTTGTTTCCACGGGCCACACCTTCAAGTTTTCAATCGATGTGAGGTTTTCGGCAAGAATCCTGGCGTTTTCGTGATCTTCTCGTAACCTCTCGATCATTGTTTTCAAGGCTACAAGACCAGGTGCTGCAATGATGCCGGCTTGTCTCATGCCTCCTCCTAACATTTTTCTGTATTTCCTTGCTTTTTCTATGAATTCCTCAGAACCAACAATTACAGACCCAACAGGAGCAGACAATCCTTTAGAAAGACAAAAGGTGATGGAATCTGCTGGTTCTACTAGTTTTGCAACATCTACGTTTAGAGCAACTGCAGCATTGAAGATTCTCGCACCATCTATGTGCAATGAAAGACCGCGGTCGTGACTAATGTCTGCAATAGCTTTGATGTTCTCTTGTGGAATGACTGTTCCTCCGGCCCTATTATGTGTGTTTTCTATGACAACTAGGCGGGGATTGGGAAAGTGAATGTTTGGCGGTCGCAATTCTTCTTCGAGAGTCTCGGGAGGGATTTGTCCTCTATTTCCTGGAATCAAGTGAGGAATTACTCCAGCAATAGCTGATAGTCCACCTACCTCGTAATAATAGACATGACTTTCAGCTTCCATGTAGACCTCGTCACCAGGGGTTGTATGAGTCATGATGCTTACAAGATTTCCCTGTGTTCCACTCGTAACTAGCAAGCCTGCCTCTTTTCCCAACAGCTTTGCGGCAGTTTCCTCCAAAGTGTTTACTGTTTCATCTTCTCGACTAACATCATCACCAAGTCTGGCTTCGAGGACAGATTCTAGCATTTCTTTTGTAGGTAAGGTAACCGTATCACTTCTCAAATCGATCATGGCGAAAAGTTGTTTGAAAAATTATTATCTATTTCCCAGTCAATGTCGCGATCAATAATCTACTGCTTCGGACAGTACTTTGCTTTCATCTAATGATGTTTGGTCAGGATACTTCGAGAAGACCGGGAAGTGCATGACAAGGCCGATAAGCGTTGCGATAAGCGCTCCTATGAATGCCCATTGAAATGATTGTTTTTCAGAAAAACCAAGCTTAAGAGTATAGTCAATAATCGGGCCGGTGATTAAGAGCCCACCTGCACCAAATGAGAAGAAAATAAGACCATTATAGTAGCCAAATCCTTTCCCTCGAATTTCTCGTGGAATGATTCTTGCTGCAATCAAGTAGGAGAATTGTGAAGCAGCATTTGTCATTCCACTTAGAAGCATAACAAAGACAAGATAAGTGCCATAATTGTTGGTTTGGATGAAGAATGGAACAGAAGCTGCAACAAACAAGGTGCTGAATAAGATTCCTTTATTTGCTCCAAACTTAGTTGCGATAATGGAAACGACCGGCCCAATCGCCATTGTTGCCAGCGCTCCAGAAGATCTTAGTAACGCAATTTGTGTTTCTGAAGCCCCGAATGTTGAGGGTAGCCTCGCGTAGAGTACAACAGGAATGAAAAATGAATAAAGGCCAATGAAATAGATCGTGCTTGCGATTATAAAGAAATAATACATTCGAGGCAGTTTTTGTTCTCTTGTAGATGATTTCACTATTTCTTTATGGATTCTTCTCTGATCTCTTAGGGGTTCTGGCAATAGGACTCTTACGAGAATAGCAGAAACCATAATAAGAATCGCAGTTGCATAGAAAATGGTTCCACTTCTAAATCCCTCGCCCGCGTTTGGTTGATTATATAAATATGCAGCTAGAAACGATCCGACAATAGTTCCCGCACCGCCCAGCGAAGACAAAACGCCAATCAGTTTAGAACGGGTCTTTTCTGTTGTCAGATCGGCGAAAAGAGCAGACCAACCAACGTTGCTTGAGCTCCAAATGAATTCAATAATGGTCATTCCTATTATGATCACGATTCCACTTTCAACAGCTCCTATCTGTTCATAGGCAAACTTGTGTGCTTCGAATAACAAAATGTGGGCAAAGGCCGCGAAAACTTCTCCTATTACTATAAGATCCCTTCGGATCTTAAATCGATCAGACACTCTTCCCCAGACAAGAGTTTGAGAAAGACTAGACGCGAGCATCGACCAGAAAAACATTGAAGAAGTGAGCGTAGCACTGACTCCAAGCTCGAAGTACATGTAGATTGAAAGAAAAGTGAAAAAAACAGATCTTCTAAAAGAAATCAAGAATTGAAAGGATGAAAGTCCAAGGATTTCATTGTAATGTAGTTCTCCGAATCTAAAATCCACAAGATTGGGAGAAAAGGTAACTAGATAGAATTTTTGATCCGAGAACAGAATCTCAAACTTGTAGATTGGATGAGACCTGTGACTTAACTTTCACGCGAATGAATGAATGAATGTAGTAAGCGTGGCGGGGAAACAAAGAATTCGTTGCATTTCTTATTCAAGCGTCTGAAAAGATCATACTTGCTAGCTTTCGGAGCTTTTCAACGCCCTTAACTTCTTCTGCAAGGTAAGGCAGTTCTGTTTGGACGTAATCGGAGAATACTTGGCGTGCGTATTCCAAAACCTCTTGCTGACTATGGTATCTGGCAGAACAGAAAGGACAGCTCTCATTTCTGGGCATGATTTGATTAATTACTACATTTCTAACTAGAATGTTTTGTTCTGTTAGTGCTACCAAGAGTCTTTCACTCTCATAAACGGACATGAGTGTTGGAATGGAAACAACTACGAATTCTGTTTCGGTATGGTTTTGCAAGTCCTCTCTAATTTGAAGAATATTCTCCTTGAGTTTCTCCATAATCTCTACTGAGCGATCCTTTTCTGCTTCCATGCCAACCATCGATTTGAAGAAAGCGAGGGTATTGCTAAGTTTGACACGCATTTTGAGAAGTCTTCCTAAGAAACTGTCAAGGAATTCGGGAAGTGAAAGCAAGCGAATAGTATGACCTGTTGGGGCAGTATCGAGAATGATGCGATCATAATCGCCCTGTCTTGCTATTTGCATGACTTGGGAAAGTGCTACTGCTTCGTCCATCCCTGGTGGTGTGTTTTGATGCAAATCACTGGTAAGATCGTCCAAGCCAAGCATGCTAAGGGATTGATTCAGCTCATCTGACACTCCTTCTTCTTCCAACATGTGTTTTACTTCTTCGGTTCCTTTCTCAGGGCTGATCTCAAGACCACAAAGATCGCCATCGACACCTTCTATTTGAATGACTTCGCCACCAGATAAATCTTGAGAGAATGCATCACTCAGCGAATGAGCCGGATCAGTACTTATTATCAGAACTTTGTCTCCTTGTTCTGCTAGGTAGATCGCTGTTGCCGAGCTAATGCTTGTTTTTCCAACTCCACCTTTTCCACCGAATAATATCATTCGCTTATTAGGGTCGTTAGCGATATTTGATAGACTCATATGTAGCACCGATTATGTTTTGTTGCTTTCACTTTTTGTAGCGAATGAGTAGAAATGGAATGGTTGGAAGAGCAATAATTCCTGCTGAAATCAGCGATAAGTAAAGCCAGTATCTTCCCTCACTGGTTTGCTGTCTTTCAACAACGGGAGATAAGAAATAGCCTTGAGAACTGGCCTCATATTCTGTACCATTAATGTCATTCCAAGTGATTTTTGTCGGAGGAATGAAGACCTTTTCTTCCTCGACAAGTTTGAATTGAAAGTAGTAAACGTAAGATGCATTGGGTTTTAATTCTTCAATGAAGTCGATGTGTGGAGTATTTTCGAGTTTGATGACGCCTCCTGGGGTCTTTGGTTCTTCGATGGTGACGTTGTATGCAGAGGTATTTCCATAATTGGTGATATTGACGAGAGCAATGGTTTGTTCACCGACTCTAAGTTCAGTTTTCTCAATGTATTTGGATACATCAAGAGCCCCAAATGCGGGAGTCGGTTTTTCCACTGCCATTGATGTTGAAAAACTAGCGAGTAAGACGGTCAGAAAAATTATTGTTAGGAGTTTTGTGCGAGAGGAGTTCATGAGCATTGCACCGTTCTACGCTTTTCGCTTAGAACAGTAGTTATAATGCTTTTTGCTGAAGACACTAGAATAAAGAAAAGCAAGTTGCAAAAGAGTTCCTCTAAAAGAATTACGAACACTCAAAAGAAGGAGGAGAATTGGGGGTTAAAATAGACTGTGTCTCATGAATTAGGCAAAGGGTGTGCTGAGAGTACCGACCTTTACTAGGGTGGATCCACTCTCACCAGGGAGTCTCCATTCAATCCATACTTCCCAGGTGTAGATGGTGTTGCCGTCAAGATTTAGACTGGTGTGTGCGAAATTATTTGTTGCTGAGCCACCTGTGTAGGCGAAATCTAGATCGTTATAGGTTCTTGAACCTTGAACTGTGCGAGTGCTCTCTGAATATGACGAAAAAGTATTGGTGGGATAGGAATTCCAATAATCCGTTCCACCAAAATTGCGGTTTGCGGCTCTGTAGTACCAGTTGTTTGCAGTGTTCTTGAGATAGATGTTTTCTATGATTACCGAATCTGCTCCGTCTACTGTGATTGTGAAGTCAAGCTGGATGATATTGTTATGGCTGTCGCTATCTTGTTGGATAACGCCATTCGTCCAAGAGGCAGTAACAGTTGCAGTGCCAGTGGTATTGCTTAAATAATTATTAACAACAACCCAGATCACTGCTCCAGCAGCCACTGTTAAAGCGATAAGTAGAACAGTAGCAACAACTGGAGAAACTCCTTTTCTATCTAATGATTTCATTAATTTAAACATGGTTCCTTCACCTTCTCCTTCCTCTTAAGGAAAAGTCATGTTAAGATTAACGGCACCAAAATATAAGCTTTATAGATATTCATTCCAGCCCTTTCAAACACAGCCCCGAAAAACCTCGTTTTTTTAGGAATGAGCCCGTGACAGCGAAGTCAATTTTGACGACCAAAAAGTAAGAACTTTTCTAAGATGGGTTTAAATTATGCGAGAAAAGAAATTGTGCTTTGATCAACAATGCGCAATCCAAATGGGGAATTCACGAACAAAAGGACTTGTACCTTTGCCACTTGACCCACAATATCTGGGCTAAGCGAGATTCCAATCCCTGTTGTGAGAGTACCTTTGATAGGGCGCAGAAGCGTCCACTTCATAGTATGAAGAACGTTGTCTTGAGCAGAAAGAATTCTAACTTCAATGTATGGCTTTGCTGGTGCTCCTGAGAAAGAAAAGGAAACCGAGACTTGGAAATACAGCCGATTAATGCTAAGTGTTTCGACTTGAGATTTGAGATTTGTTTGAACTCCGATCTCTACTGAGCGAAGTTCTCCTGAAGTGGTAAAGCCGAAAAATCCTACAGCCCAAGCGCCTAGAAGTAAACTCAGAAGAAGGGCGATAATAAGAACAAATGCCACCACTTGGAATTTTCTATTCTTGGTAATCAATTCTTTCCACGAAGTTTTGGACTTTAACGGGGAAGAGTGTCTATGCTCTGCGGACGGAGATGGTCTGTCTGCATCAGACTCTTCATCGACGGGTTCGGGCTTCGATTCAGGCCAAAACATTAGCGCCAAGAATCCCAGTATTGTGGAAATATAGACCATTGCAGTGTTTTGAGTGGAATCGGATCGAATTAGGCTGATCTCTCCCAGCCAAGGGAGTCTTGATATCACAACTCCAACGATTGAATCATAGGATATGAGGCCTCCTCCGAGAACAGTGTTGTCAGGAACCGAATTCTCAATGGGATTGTCTCCTTTGACTCTGAAAAATAACCGTGTTTCACCATTTATCGATAATTCAACTATTTCAATAACACGATGAATAATTAATGGCGCATTTGAGATTTGATTTCGGTAAACGATTACATCTCCAATTTTAATTTCAGATGCCGGTTTCTCTTTTATGATGAAAATATCTCCTTGGAAATAGCCGGGATACATCGAGTTTAGATCCTCATTCACAATGACAACTAGTGAATATGGCCCCACGGTGAAGGAATAAATGGTGAATAACACCACAATCCCCATTGCAACATAGCCAGCATTCCTTTTGTTTAACAAATTGTTCTTGACTGAACTGGATTTCTCCAAACTCACAAGTAGATCGTAACTGAGGAAGTGAAAAAAGTTTCCTTTTCATTACTCTCAGATAAGGAATAGTTGTGTTGCTAGAAAACCCATGGAAACTAAGAGCACTAGTGAGCCAATGGTAATCCATTTTCTGCTAGGCGCAGAGATGGTGTCTAAAGGAATCATTGTCTTTGTTAATAGATGCATCAGGGCGAGAATGATTCCAAAAACATAGTCGATATAGAGCAACATTGTAATTGTTGCGAGAACCAGTGCAAGATATTCATATCGACCGAATAATGCTCTAGCAATGTTTCCACCCAGCATTGTACCGACTGGAAGCGCTTGGAAGATTGCAAACAGTAAGAATATGAGACCAGCAAGTTCGATTGGATTTACACCTTCCACACCAAGAGTAGATGCGAGTGTTCTTTGAACAATTCTCACTTGTGTGGGAAATAGAGTACTTTCTTGGTTTGCAATCGGTTTAGTCAGGCCCTTGGGAAGTATGGAACTGAGCAGAATGCCGAGCAAGAAATAAAGAACTCCGATAATAAACCATGCAATGAACAAATAGAGAGCATCTTTCATTGCTTGTTCTCGATTCTTTGGTGGACTTCTGTATTCAACAAGAAAGGCAAAGATACCAACGGGATAATGCGGAATAGAGGGAAGAACGATAAAGGATTTTTCACCAAGGCTCTTCTTTGTATTTCCTAATTTGAATACGAGCCACAGTCCGAATAGATAACCAAACAAATGCAGCACGGCAATGATTAGCATAGCCCCAAGATTGTCCCAAATTGCTTCGCTAGTGATTTTTGTACTCCCATCCTGAGTCAAGAAGAGCCACGAATATCCGGCAATCATTCCTGCAATCGTAAGAAAGAATGCAGTAATCATGTGAAACCAGCGGGGTGTTGTGTTTGCGGGGATCTGTTTTAGAAAAATAACAATCTTTTCTTTAACAAAGGGATCTCTTCTAGCCGCTGGGACAATTGTTGGGCTTATTTTGGAAAGCTCTTCTTGAAGTGCATTGAATCGTGCATTAAATGAGCCGAGTACTTCTCCGTCTAGAGGGACTCTAAATCCAATCTCGGTTGTGATGATCATTGCTTCGACGGGGAAGAATTTTTCAATGACTTCACGTACAAACCCTACGTTTATTGTTATTCGCCTTGTTGTCTGTGTTGCAGGAAATGACAAGTTTAGTGTCTTAACCCGATTTTCGAATTCTTCTTGAGTGGTGCCTCCAGCTCCTTGGGCGAGAGCGTCCTTTCCAATTTCTTGAATTTCCGCTCCACAATGAACACACTTTGGGGGAGGAGTTTTTTCGTAGCAGTTCCAACAAATCAAGTCTTCATGTTTATTGCTCTCGCTCATAAACAATCTGATCTCAACTGAAAAGAATAATAAGGATTGACACTCAGACAATACGAGGAGCATGGAAATTTCCGAAGTCTTGATAAGAAAACCATCGATGGAGGATGTTCACCAAATAGTTCATATTAATCGAGTTTGTTTGCCTGAAAACTATTCTCTTCAGTATTTCATCAGTATCATTCAGAAGTACAAAGACGTCTCTGTTGTTGCAGAAGTTGACAATAAAGTAGTGGGATATGTTCTTACCAGAATTGAACGAATGACCAAAGGCTTTGTTCCTTTTTCGGGAAAACGAGGACATGTCATTAGCGTTGCAGTTTTGCCAGAATACCGAGGAAGGGGTATCGGATCCCAAATGATGCAAAAAGTCATTGAGAAGCTAAGGGAAGAAAAAATGGAAGAAGTCATATTAGAGGTCAGGGTGTCCAATGCTGTTGCTCGATCTCTCTATTTCAAACTTGGATTTCATGATGCTGAAATTCTCAAAAGATATTATTTAGATGGAGAAGATGCTGCTCTGATGAAATTATCGCTGGTCGAAGATTCGTTCAGCTAGAGTTTCTGCTTGTGGACAACGACGTTTATTCATTTCGATTGGAAATGTCGCCGTGAATAGGTGAGCAAGCCAATAACTAGATAAGTTGCTGAAAGTGTAGCTAAAAGCACAAAGTCAAACCAAGAGTTTCGAAGTGACTGTGTACCCAGCAGAGTTGTTCTCATTAGCCTGACAGCAGGAGTAGCGGGGAGGAAATCCAGCACCCGTAATGAGTGCCCGCCCATTATTCTCGCTGTCCATTTCAATTCAGGATTGGGGACGATGAAGAACGATCCCGCAAGAAATGCCATTGGAACACTAATTATATTTGCCAAGCCAACAGCCGCATCAGAGTTTTCGGCAAATCCGGCGAGAATGAAGCCAATACCTGTTATTCCAAACATCAATAGAATGGCAACGACCAAACCGTACCACATTCTTGAATTTGCTGGAAAGCCGAAAAAGATTCCAGTCAAGAACATTATGGGTAACTGAATAAGAGATAGAATCAATTGGCTAAGAATCATGGAAGCCACGTAAGTCGTTCCACTCGCTTGAGTAATCTTGATTCTTCTGAGAAGTCCACTTTCAACGTCTGCTATGGCGAGTGTCGTTATGGCAGATAAAGTCTGTAGAATCCCAAATATTACCAACCCCGGAAAAATAAAATCAAAAACTGTGGAGCCTTCAGTTTGTAAGTTACTATCAGTTATGATGGTTACACCAATGATTTTCGACGATCCCAGAGAAAAGAACTCTTCAGTTATTCGTCTTAGAGCAGTATTTGCAATCGAAAATTGTTGCAATGATTGATCACCTTGAATCCGCAAGTAAGTTGAATAAGTGCTTTCTGGATATTTTGCCCAATTTTGTGTTATGTTTTGAAGAATCGGGTCGTCTGCAAAAATGCTTCTGATCGCAGCGAGAAAGCCAAGAGAAAAATCTTGTGGGATTATTAGCAAAGCCAAAATGACTCTATTCTCAAGGTCTGATTTTGCCTTTTCAAGATCAGCAAGATCGTAGACTTTTGCATTGAATAGTTTTGTCCTATTGTTTGGATAAGTTGCATTTTCTAAGATTGAAATGAAGTCTTTTGAGAAGTTGCCATTTGAGACGATCTCTTCTGTAAAAGGATTCAAGGTGATTATCCCTTCAGGAATTCCTTGATCATTATTGACAATACCAATGT
Source organism: Candidatus Heimdallarchaeota archaeon (assembly GCA_027001645.1). Lineage (GTDB taxonomy): Archaea > Asgardarchaeota > Heimdallarchaeia > Heimdallarchaeales > JAJRWK01 > JAJRWK01. The sequence goes on along the minus strand of JALTMP010000316.1, from coordinate 25,027 downwards.
CAATTGGTGAGTTAAGCGGATCACTAACTTGGAAAGCAATTCCAAATACTCCCACAAAGATTAGTGGAAAAATAAGGAGGAAAAAGAAGGCAACCCGGTTTCTGTAAAAAGACTTGAGAAAACTGACCGTTAAAGAGTAAAGCATCTTCTGTTGCATTTTTCTCACCTCTGGTTCCTACTCTCTAAGTGTCCTCCCTGTTAGCTTAATGAACACATCTTCTAGCGTTTCAGAACGAACTGAAATGTCTAAGAGCTGATGTCGAATATCCAATTGCTTAAGCAATCCGAGAAGTTTCGAAAGATCTTCAATCGAGTTATCTGTGTGAATCTGAAATGAATGATCTGATCCCTCAACTCTGGGCAGAATCTTCTCAATTCTTGATTTTAACAAAGAAACATCTTCTGAAGCCAAATCGGGGATGAGACGAATATTAATTATTTCTCCTGTGCCGTATTTTGACTTTAGTTTTCTGGGAGTATCAATTACTAGCAGTTTTCCATGATCTATGATTGCGATCCGATCGCTAAGCCGATCGGCCACTTCCATGAGATGGGTAGCTAGAATAATTGTTTTGTTCTCACTGTCTGCCAAGAATTTGACACTTGACCAAAGAACGGCTCTACTTTGAGGATCCATTCCTGCAGCGGGTTCGTCAAGAATAAGTAGATCAGGATCATGTAGTAGAGCAAGGGTAAGATTGAGTCTCCTCTTTTGTCCTCCCGATAGCTGGTCTGATCTCTGGTTTCGGATTTCTTCTAATTCAAAAAGATTGAATAGATCATTAATTATTCGCTCAGCATTACGGACATTATACAGAGTTGCAAATAATTTTGCATTTTCATAAACCGTAAGATGCGAATAAAAGGAGAATTCTTGAGGTGCGACTCCTATTCTTTGTTGAATTTTCTTCGTCCTTGACTCGAGAGATCTCCCAAAAATAGCAATGTTTCCCTTTGATGGCTTAAGAAGACCAATCATTAGATTCATGGTAGTTGTTTTTCCAGCACCGTTTGGGCCGAGCAATCCTAGCACTTCGCCTTCTTCTACTTTTAGTGACAATCCTTTAACTGCGTGGACGCCGTTTGAATAGAATTTGTGCACGTCGTCAAGTGACACTATGTAATTCATTAGGAAGAATTGGAACAATGAGTTACATAAGAAATGTTTTTTTCTTTGAAACAGATTTGTTGTCCCTACAAATCACTCTGTCCCACAAAGTTAATGCATTATTTTTTTACTAGACCAGTGTACTTATCCCGTGGCAGAAATTTTTGAAGATCCTAACAATTTTGAGGAACTTCTCCAATATTTTCGAAGGTTCAAAGTTTATGATGTTCTCAGATCATACCAGTTTGAAGCAACAAGCTTGCTTATCTGGGGCTTGCTACTACTCTTTGCTGGCCTATTGGACTACACTATTTCTCTGTTGCTTGGTATTAATAGTCCTAACGGATTGCCTTGGCTTGTAGTTACTATAATGGGAGTAGTCATTGATTGGTTCTTGGGAAAGAGTATTTCACTTTCACCATCCTATCGTTCTAGAAATAGCTCCTTTTCTGTGGCATTCTGGATGCTTGGTCTCTGGGCTTCAATAACCATTCTAATAGTTTTATCTTTGTTTTATCTCATAATGCCGGCTGTAGGGCTTATTATCGGCTTTCTCTTTGTCACGTCTGCTCGGAAGAACCAATATCATGAAAAAGCGTATTATTTCTTGCCAACTCCTTTAAAGTATCTCCCGAGTTTTGCATCCTTCTTGAGCACCTTAGTTAATGTTGGATTGGTGTTTCTAGGAGGTAAAGAGCTAGCGCTTTACCATGGATTAGTGTTTGGTCTTCTTGTTGGAGTTTCAATGGGCTTCGTAGCTTTGAGAATACAGAGGCGAATCGAAAACGTGGATCTGGATCTCCTCGTGGATGGCTGAACACTTACATACCATTGGTGAATATTCTTAGTCGGCAAATTGGGGTGTGTCAGTGAATCCGCAGTCATCACCATGGGGCGATTTTCGTGAAATTGATGATGTAATTCATGTTCCTGCACGCCTAGCTATTTTATCCTTTCTTTTTCAGCACGAAAAAGCCAAGTTCAACACTCTAAAGGACGTCTTAGGGGTAACCTCTGGAAACCTATCGTCTCATTTGAAAAGATTAGAACTACACGGACTAATTGAGATTGAAAAGCGATTTGTAAATGCAAAGCCCACCACTATAATTCATATCACAGAGAAGGGCAAGGACTCATTGCAACATTACGCCACAAAGATGGTGGAAATCCTAACTAATCTGAAGAGAAAAGACAACTCTCAGAAGGATCATTAGAAAATGGCTGTTGAGGGTCTCATTCTCGAAACAGCTAGTTGGTTTAAGTCCGATACATTTTCAGGCCCACTAATACTCTTAACTCCAAATGGCAATTTTGATAGAGGGAAGGGAAACGCGAGATCTTGTGAAAAGTGGTTCTAGAGGGAACTACGCTGATCAAGAATTATTCTTATGAACTCAAAGAATATACCAACAATGGTTGCTGAAATGATGGCCCAAGAATAATTGAGGAAATCCTGAAGCAAGGTTTCAGAATCTATAAACGACAAAAGCGCAACGAAGCTATATGATCCAATAATCGAAAATCCACTGATGAGACCTAACACTTTGGGGAACTTACCAGTGGTCAACCTTTTCTCTTTAGGGATTGCGAAGGTGTCAAAAAGAATGATTACCCCGACGGCCATTGCAAATGAAAAGATTACCAGTCCATGGCGTTCAATGATTCCCAGTGCTGTTTCTCCTTCGAATAAATAAGGAAGGGCAGAGAAAGGTACAAGGATTGCAACCGAGACAAACATCTCCAATGCCTTGAAGGGCTCTCGGTCTAAGACAAACAATATGCCCATCAAAAGAAGAAGCACTGTAGCTACAATATTTAAAACTAGCATCTTAAACTCCAGTGTTTCGAGATTGTTTGACCAGGTTGACACGGATGATACTTGATAGTTGTTCAGCGTTACGTAGTTCCACAAGAAATCGATTGCGTCTACGCTTGTTTGAGCAGCAAAAATCCAGCTGAATAGCCATATTGTGACTGAAAGAGCAGCTAGGAATTCTAGGATTAGACGAACAATTCCTGCCTTGCCTTGTTGGTTTTCAGATCCAAAAGAAATGACTCTTACTTCGGATTCCTTCTTGACTGAGAGATTGTGGTATTCTTCATTTAGTCTCTCCAAGTATGCTTCTTGCTTTTCCTTCTCTTCAATTAATTCTGGTGTTTTGCCGTGGGTTTTGAGCTTTTCTTCTAGTTCTCTTAACTTGTTTTTTGTTTCTTCAATTTCTAAGCGAATTTCGTGTCGCATTCTTTTGGTACTCATTTACTCCACTCCTCTTACACAATTTTTCGCAATCTCGCAATTTTATTTTCCAAAGCGGTTTTGGCATGCATTGGAGTTAGTGATTCAGGATTGTATCCCAAGAACCATTTTCTTTTTTCTCGATCGTAGGACAGGTATTCTCCTATCTCAAGCTCTGTAATTAGCCGCTTGATCTCGGGAGTCAATAGGTCTGCAAGAGGTGAAGCCTGGTCAAGACGTCTTAGTCTAAAGATTGCGACCTCTGAGTTGCTCAATACCCAGGGATCAAATTCTGGAAGTTGAGAAATGCTAATTTGGAATAATCCAAATTTCCTTCCTTCTGAGGAAATGCTTCGTACCCACTGGCTACCGGCAAGTCTCTGAGCTTCTTCATTCACTAGAATGGTTTTTTGTTTAAGCCTGCCTTCAATTGCCGTCTGAAGTAAGTGTTTCATAATTGTCTCGATCACGATATTTGCTGTTTCTGTATCTCCAAGTTGAACCCAAATTGCGATCACAGGTGGTTCTTCGGTATTACCAATTGGAAAGATTTTATCTTCGTCTTTCTCCAAAACAGCTTCGACCGCATCGATGATGAAGTTTCGAACCATTGGCCTTGTTTGTTCTTGGAATGTTTTCATTTTTGCAGCAAGATCCTCGGGGTTCATTCCTTTTTGAGCGAAAAGCTGCTGTTGCTGTTGCATGAACTCTCTGGCTTGTTCAAAGGTTTCTCCTAGCTCTTCTAGTGGATAGTATAATGATGCTTCTTCTTGTTCTTCTCCACCGAATTGAACAATATGATCAGCAATGTCGGCATACTCAAAGTGATGGTCGAATATTATCGTTGCTGTCTGCTGTATTCTCCTGTTTTCTTTGATAACATGGCGAGCAAATGTGGTTTTTCCACTGCCTGTTTGACCTACTACGGCCAAGTGTGGGGGACCTGCAGGGTTTGCACCTAACACAGGAGTGTAGGAAACTTTGCAATCAATTCCGTGGTAATTGCGAGCCTTCAAATATTTGCGAATAAGGTCTTCAAGAACTTTGATTTTCGGATCATCAAGAATGGTATGGGGAATTATTCTGGATGGAACATGGCTAATTTCAGGTAAATCAACAATATCTTGAGATGAAGCACGGATCTTTGCCTCCAAAGCTAGGAGCCTTTCTTCCAGATAGGAGAAATCGAAGCTAACATAGGGCCTTAGGTTTCGTAGAACCCTGATGGCATCCGAGTAGAATCCTAAGCCTCGTTCTCTTCTTTCTAACATTAGTGCCAGAAGAGAGAGAAAGTCAAGATAGATTTTTGTGGCAACTTTGGTTGAATCTCCGGAAAACAATTTTGAGAATAAACCTTTCTTGGTTTCATCGATTTGAACTCTTATTTCTGAAATTAACTCGTCTTTCTTTTCTCGTGCATATTCCAAATACCTAATTCCAAAGTCAAGGTGGTCTTCTAGAAGTAGATTAACCATTATTTGCAAGATCTGCTCTATTGCTTCAACACCTTCCGCTAATTCGAGAGCTTTAACACGAGCAGCCGTAGCCTCTGTGAGGTCTGCGTTAAGTCGTTCCAGAATTCTTGCTTTGAATTGATTGGCAAATAGAATAAAGAACGGACCTAGCTTGGCAAATTTGGGGGCGTCTCTATCGCCCTTCTCGTCGACCACTTCCATTATTCTGACAAGCCGCCGGCCTAAGGAGAGGGCTTCTGCCCGTTTTCCAACACTTTCAAAATACAAAATTGCTTGCTCATAGTCTAAGAATCCGTCTATGAATTCGGATGGAAGTCCTCTGGCGATAGCGCGTTTTATTCTTTCCTCGGCTTGTTTTGCTTTTTCTCTCATGTTTTCTTGGTAAGTACTCACTTGCTGTGTCATCTGCTACCACGATCATTCGTTACATACGGAAGGAACTAATTTGGATTTGAATTCCTTCCCTTTATAATTTTTAGTAGCTTTTTCAGAAATATCTTAATGCTAGTAAATAGTCACTTGGCAAAATCAGACAGATTTGATACACCAAAATCGGAATATTTCCCTAAAATCACCTAATATTACAACGAATTCCAACCCCTATGGCCACAGCTTGAGCACCGGTAGTATACTCGTTCATTTTTTACTTCGATGTCATCCTTTTTAGTAAGCAGTTTTCCGCAATTCTTGCACAGATCTGATCTTCGGTCTTCAACTTTTTCCATTTGTGGCTGAAATGGTTTCCAGTATTGGATTCTTGAGAGAATGCAGGTTTCACATGAATAATCACGACATTCATCGAAGAATTCTTTGAGAGGAGTACGTGTACATTTAATGCGAACAAAGAATTCAGTGGGGGTTGTTAGAACAAGATGTTCTGAAAAAACATTGGGAACAGATCTTCGAATAAGCTGAATCATTTCGAGGTTGTAAACCTCGTTTTGGAAGAGGTAATATAAGCCTTGCTCAGCAGTTGGTCTTTCATTTGCAAGATCTTCAGAAAGCGCAAGAATCCTCATGGCTTGAGCATGAGGGAACATTCTGGCAAGCACCACCATTAGATCATTCTTGTTCTGGCCCATCAAGCGTTTAAGAAACCTCTTTGTAAGAACCTCAGCAGATTCTTTAATTTGAGATGCGCTTTCGATCTGTTCTGGATCACTCATTATAATTAGCTTTTCTCTTAACCTTTTTATTTATTGTGTGAAAAAACACGCAGATTCGTAAAAAAGTATGTTTTGAATACTTATTGCGTGATTTTTGAGATCCGGGCTAAGATGATTTCGAGATTAAATGAAATCTCCGCGTTCTATTTTTTCTGGCAAATAATGGTTTGTAATGAATTGTGGGTCTCTAGCGTTGAGAGCTTGTATTTCAGCCTTGATTCCGAGGTCAAGGAGAACTTGGAGTTGCTCTCTCCATTTCGGTCTTTTTAGAACGAATTCTTCATCAAGAAGTTTTCGTGCCTTTTTGACGTCAGATTGGCTCATTTTAATGAAGGCGCTTTTGGGAATACCAAACCCTGAATCTTCCATGAGATCTGTTGGAAGAAGTCCAAGCCATTTAATATTAGGAACTGCGAGAGTCCTTGCTTCAAAACTCAGTGCTTTGCTCCCAACAGTGTACACTCGCATGATCTCAAATCCGTATACATCAGCATCCATAATCGCCAATATAGGTAATTGAAGCTCATCGTTGATTTTTCTCAAGAATTCTCTGGTGGCCATGTCTGGTTGTCCTTTGGCGGTTACAAGAATCGACGGAACATAGTCATAGAAGTGATCCTCAGCCAAACGGTTGAAGACAGCGTCCTTCTCAACAACCAATACAAATTCAGCATCACTTTCTAAATTATCAATATCATCGATGTTGGGTGCAATCGATTTCCCGGAACCGATTGCTCTACAGTCAATGTAGTCCCCTCTTTCTGTGAAAGAGAGTCTTCCGATAACAACTCCTTTGCTCGTAGCCCAAATATTCATAGAAGCACGAGTAACTTGTAACATTGCTCCAAGATCTTCAATCAAAGCGTCACTGGTTGATTGTGCTTCAAATTCATTAACAGCCATATAAAACAAGTCACGTTTCGTTGTGTGGATTTCACGGTCTAGCACCTCATATAGGATTCGCATTAGCGTGGACATTTGTGCTACACTTTTCACAGAGGAAAGGCTTCTGAATTGGCGCTCAATCATTTGTCTTCCAAGCAGAACCATTTGCAATTCGTCATCGTAGCTAATATTATCCTTAGATCTGCTTGGAATTCTAAAAGAAGCCGATTGTGGATTATAAAGAGCATCAAAAATGAATTCTTGAGCTTTTTCTACAAGTATTCTCTTTGTTTCTGGAGCTGGTAACTCGTCTACCCCAATCACGCCGTAGGGAAAATCCGTGTCTCTTAATTCCTTGAACTTTAAGATCAACTCTTTAATAGATTGAGTCGAAACATATCGTTTAATGTCGATTTTGCTTTTTCCTTCTTCCAGGGGGTAATCAATCAATCTATTATCAGGATCAAGGCGATACCATTTCTTTCCGGTTCGAAGGAATAATACAATTTTTTTGGATTTTGGAATCTCGGCAATTTCTTTTAGTTGTCGTTCGATAACTGAGACTTTTGTTTCAGGATCTATTTCAGCAACGTGATCCCTTCCGGGAAGAATAGTTGAATTTCTTACTTGTAACTTCATTCAATACACCTCTTCATTCATCTTTTTCTTGATTTCTTACTTGCACTCGATCCTGGTGATTTTGGTTTTGAAGACTTCTTTTTTTTCCGAGACGAAGAAACGGGACTCTTTTGCTGAGTGGACTTACTCGCAGTACTCTTGGCCTTCTTTGCAGATGGGGCTTTTTTCGAAGCTTTCTTTGGAACAGTTTCCTTAGAGCGAGGAAGACCTTCTGATGATTTGGATTTGGATTCTGATTTAGAAGAACTCTGCCTTTTGGGTTTTTCAGGTTTTGTTGTGGTTTTTTTGCCCTTCTGTTTCTTATGCTCTTCTTTTGTTTTCATAGATTTAGCTGTTGACTTAGGTTTTGAAGCCTTAGAGGATCTTTCGGTTTTGGTTGCAAGCGAGAGGGATGGCAATGTGAACTTCATCTTACGGATTGTAGCATAACTAAGCCCGGTCTCTTCATGAATTCTTTTGTCTGGAACAAAGAGTAACTCACCCCACGTTTTGACGCCAAAAGATTTCTTCATTGCAGTCGCCAATTCTTCGTTGATTAGCTCTAGCGGAATTTGAAGTCTGCGTATTGCTTTTGCAATTTTTTGAGAAAGTTCAGAGGGAAGTGCTTTTTGTTGATGACTATTAAGACTCATAAGTTGCCTTACGTCAGTGATTCCAAATTCTTTCAATGTTTCCTGATCTTGTGCTCTAATTTCCGGGAAGTTCTTGAGTTGAGGGATTTTGATTTTGGCAGCAGCTCTTAATTCTCTTGAGCCAAGGTTTGAAATCGCTTCTTGTACGAGCCTATCTTCAAGCTTGGTTTCTGTTAATATCCAAGATTTTGGCATGAATAAGAATTGGTCTATTTGTCTCACATTGTTCTTTGCAAGTCTAGACAAAACAGTGGGTTTAATCTCTGCAAGCGTAATGAAATCGAAAATCGGGCGTTGAAGAGTTTCTTTTGTGCTGTAGTAATTCTTTTCAGTAACGCCCTTGATTTTTGGAAGATGTACGGGGCTTAGGGCGAGAAATTGTTGAATCGTGAGACATCCACTCTCGCGGAGCGATTCGATTTGAGGTTTAGGAATGATCGAAAGAAGTTCTATTGGATATCCGTTAGATTGAAATTGCTCCTTTATGTCGATTGCAAACAACTTATCGACATACGCCCCTAGATCGAAGTTTTTCAAGGCATCATTTTTCTTGTTTGCCATGATGATTTGGGGGAATAACAAGTGTATGGATCGTGAAATACCAGCGGTATAGAGGCTAATCAAGTCAGAAACAGATTCGATAACAAATGTTAGAGGAATGGTTCCCACAATCTCTGTTAGGGGTTTGTCTTCGTATTCAAAGAAGTAATCGTTAATTAATGCATCCATAATGTCCTGCGTTTCCCGATCTAGTCCTTCAAGAAATACAGGTTCCCGCCCAAGAAGATTTTTTATCTCGGAGACATTCTCGCCTTCTAGCAAAGCAACGTATATGTTTTCAGATAAGAGAGGCCTTAAGGACTTTATGCTTTCTTCAAACGCTTCAATGTTGTTATCAGTGAATTGAACAAATTTCCATGAAGGAATGTTTAAGGCGTCGTTTATCTTAGTCAGCAAGTCCAAAGCATCTAATCTAGCGAAAATCTCAGGAGTGTCATGTGATAGAAGGATTACATCATCAAGATAGTTAATCCCTATTTCAAATGCATTTTTAGAGAGCGCGGACAAAAAGGAAACAGTTTCTATTGGAAACAAGCCCTTTTGATCTTTTGCAACAATTATTTGGTTTTTGAGAGCTTCTGCCTTTGCAGAAGAGATTCCCATCATTTCTCCCAATTCTTGAGATGAAAGATACAAAACATGAGCCCGGGAGGTCAGACCGTGCTTCAATAGCTTTTGTGCTTGCTTGGGATCAATTCCTGACATTCTCAATGGGTTTGTTATGAGGTACGAAACAACAGCCTTTTTCAAGGGAAGAGTCATTTCTGAGTAAACCTTCGGAGCTGCATGCAATAGTTGATTCAGGGTTTCAAGGCCTAGCATCTCTGCGTCCTTTACTGGAAGATCAGGGATTATCTCCTCTAAGCGATAATCTTTCTCAATGGCTGGAGAAGACGCTAGAATCTTGAAAATCTTCTTCCTTTCAGAAGCTGGAAATTCAAACCAGCACTTAATAATCAGATTTTCCATTGATATATCCAGATTTTCAGAGCTCAAAATCTTTGCAAGCGCGGGAATTGAAGAAACTGTGGTATTAAAGAATTTGTTCGCTTTCTGAGCGATTTCTTCAGAAATTTGAATGGAGCCCTTATTTGAGATGAAATCTTCAAGAGTATAAACTCCTCGTTTTTCTAAGAAACGCTTATCTTGGGCTTTCAGATTTGGAATAGCTGAGAGAGGCAAGCCATGTTTTCGCAAATGATTGACATCATCAATTCTCTGAAATTGAGAAATAATTGATGCTATGAAATCATCACCATTCAAAACGAATTCTCTTGCAATCTCTTCAAGATTTTTCACTCCAAGATCCCACAAATTCATTAAATGTTCTCTTGCGCTTGGAGAGGACTCCGCCAAAAGAAGGGTAGACGCTTTGACATTTCCCTTCATTTGAAGTAACTTCGCATAATCACTTGGAGTAAATTCTGAAATCATCGAATCGGGCAATCCAAATATAGAGGAATACCCGTGGCGTTCCAACACAGTGATGGTTTTTTTCTTGAGTTCAGAGTGATCGATCGGAAGTGGTAACACCTTATAGCGTTTCGAATATGTTTCAAGGTCCTTTAACTTAAGATAAATGTCGAGTTGTTCCAACGAAACTCTAGGAAATACAATCATCTGCCAAACAGAATATATGCCCATGGACCCTAGGTGTTCTATCTGTTCTGCAGTTAGTGGAAGAACCCAAGTTGGAAGTCGCAAGTATTCTGGCAAATCAGAATTGCCATCTGAAAGGTAAGTGATGAGACTCTTGAATATTTCCGGTTCCGCAATAGGGGCAAGAATCGAACTGCCTTCATTTGTAATTTTTCTCGCAACCTGGAAAAATGAAACGGTGGCGTTAAAACCTTCTAGTAGTTGCTCAGCTAGTATTCCGTCAAATAGGGTAAGGATTTTTTGACTAAGGAGTGTTTCTAGATCATCCCAATGGTTTAGAGGGATAGGTAATAGAGTTATTGGGACAAAGAATGGTTCAGATTCTGGGTTAGTGACCGATCTTTCAACTACAAAATCTTGTGTCGCCGCTTTATGAAATATGTCTAGCTTTTCTTCTCTGCTTGACAATGGTATTCTTTCCAGAAGATCAGTATCAATAGATGGTAGCAGTGAGCTTTCCTGATAGGTTTCTAAAGTTGACCGCGCAACACCAATCCTTGAAGCAAGAATTCTCAAGTCCTCACCGATTAGCGCACCAGTAGTTTTTATGTCGTTTGTCCATAGTAGCCATCGATGATGTTTGGGTATCTTGGAATTCAATACGATGGGGCTACTTAGGATCTCGCCATGTTTGCCAGCATACCGTACTGCTTGATACTCACTTACTAGTTCGTGTATGGAAGAAATGCCCAAGGTTGTAGCAATCTCCTCCTTCAGGGCTCGTTGACTTGCCAATTTGAATTGCCCTTTTTCTATCTTATCAAAGAGTTTTGCACCAAGCATTGACTTTGCTTGAGATCGAGTCAATAGAGATAAGTGACCGATTTGGGTTATATTTGCTACAAAGAGTTTCTTGATAACGTCGCCGGGAATTCCAACAATTCTTGTCAAGGGGGATAAAAAGAGAGATTGCAATTCATTTGTAAGTGCCTCGGTTGTCCATGAAAAAAGTGAGGGAATGAAGGTTGCAACTAACAATTGTTGGAAGTTTGACAAATCTGTTCTCTCAACCCTTTGCTTGATTCTTTTGCTTAAGCCTTCGAGGATTGTAAGTTCAATGCTTTCATTTTCAAAGGAATCAAGAATATCTTTAACATCGCCATGTTCTATCAATTCCCGGACGGTTTTGTTTTCAATGGCGTCAAGAAGGATGAACTGTTTATTGGAATAGAGTTCGATTTTTTCTCTTACTGGAACATCCAATAGTCCTATTGGAGTCTGCAACGCTTTGGTCCTCTTAACAATCGCTCTGATTTTCATAGGAATACTTTCGAAGGGGACTCCGCTTGCAATATAATGATCATATAAATCTTGAACAAAGAAAATATTATCTTGAGATAATTGGAGGATGATTTCTTGGTCTTCAACCCCGATTCGAGCGAGGCTAATTCCCAGAGATTCTCTTTGAGAACGTATTTCTGAAAGATCCACTTGTTCAGCAATGACTTTTGCAGGATAGCCATTTCTTTGATAGTGAATCAGCAGACCATATGGAGTGGTGATGCCCTCTCTCCTTAATTCATGCCTTTGAATCGGAGAAAGCTTGGCGTTAAATTGAATGGATCCAAGTAGAGATTCTTTGATCATCCTAACTTGTTCTTGTAATTCTACGGGTAATTCTGCTAATTCAATTTGGCCAAAGCTAACAATCTGATCAAAAAACTCAATTCCATGTCTTTTCAGCTTGAGTTGGAGGTCTTCGTCCAGAGCCATACTGTACTCGATAGGCACTCCTGTAGTTCTCAAGCGCTGCAGTCCTTTGTCGTAAGTAAAGTGAGAAATGATTTCTCGGATCTGTTTCTGGGAAAGGCCAGAATATTGAGCAAGTTGGCGAATGTCTGTTGAAACAAACTCCTGAACGGTGGAGATTCCTCTTGCGACTAATTTGAGAAGTGGTTTAAGTTCAATTTCTAGAACATTAAGTGGAAGTCTTAAACGCTTGAGAACGCTTAGGAGTCCCCCTGAGATTCGCAGATACTCTGTAATGAGAAATGTTGATTCACTATCATCCCACTTTTCCAAGACAATATCAGCAACTCTCACGTCAAGTAGAGCCTCTTCTCCCGGTTGCACGTGTTGAGCTAGAGGAGTGATTCGAATAGGTGAATCCAAAAAACGAACCAGATCAAGAAGAGTTACTCCACCTGGAAGTTCTATGTTGTCTAGGGGAATTGGTTGTGATGCAACGGAAAGATATTCCAGAATGGGAATATCTAGCAGTGTGCTTTTGTGATTTTCAAGTTTTTCTACAGGGATGAGAGATCTGAAGGGCAATTTTGACAATGCAACAACTCTTGAAAGGTCCACGAACTGACGATACAAAGTATTGACGAGAGACTCTTTAGCCGTGTCATAGACATCGTCCTCTGTTAGATAGTAGAAAAGAAGATCGCGTAGAAGAGATATTCTACGTTCTCTCAGTAATTCCAGTATCTCATGGCTACGTATCAAGAAGCTGACGGGAATTTCTAGGGCTTTCTTGACAGATTTTATCTTTTCTAAGAGGTCTCTAGGTCCATAATATGTGCCTTCATGAATTTGATAATAGAGTTCTTGGAGCGTATCGATTTTATTGTTTTCAAAAACACTACTGTGAGAGATGATTTTTTCTTCTTGAAGACTGAAGATCCCGATTTCTCTGATTGCGATACCTCTTTCTTCTTCGGTTCTAAGAATCGCGTCACGGTCAATCGAATCGACAATCTTTCTGATTTGAGCTACTGGCTTCTTGAGAAGTTTAGCTAGTTTTTCAGGTTTTTCTAAGATAATATCGACTATGCGTTCATATCCGTTTTCGTAGAGAAATTGGGTGTCATGATACGAAAGATTGGGTGCTAGATAAACGGGTTTATCAAACGTGTCTTGAAGGTCAGAAAAATTGATTCCTGCTTTGGTGTTTTCAAAGCGTTCAGCCGGCATGCCTGTCTTTTGTTCAAGGACTTCATTTGGTGTAAGAATAAAGGAAAGAATCGATGGAATCTCAATCTTTTCAAGGGCATTTAGGACTTCCTCGTCAATGTCTTGCTTCACGTATTTCAAAGGCAAACGAAGGAGTTTCTTCATTACCATTACGCTTTCCCATGGAAACAGAGGTTCATTCCATGTTTCCTCGTTAGTTGAAAAGTAAAGGTCTTCCAGAGTTGTGATACCTTGAGCTTCAAGAGCTTTGAGCTGACTGGGCCTTAATAAGTCGAGTTCTTCTAATTCCAGCCCGGATTCTTCGAGCACAATGCTTGTTTTTCGTAAGAAGGCTTCCTCAGGGGTCCAGTCGAGAAGTGAAGCTAGCTCGTCATTGGGAGTTAGGAGAAAGTCAATCACATTGACAATTCCCTTTTTCGCAAGCTTATCCATTTGTCTTGCAGGAAGCGTTTCGTAAAACACGATTTCTTGCTCTTCGTATTCAATTTCTTTACCAAGTTCCGGTAGTTCTTTAGGTCTGTTTTCCAAGACCAATTCTAATTCGGGTTTTGCAATTCTAGCAGTGCCCTTCTTTTCCCAACTAAGCAAGACAATTGGGCTTTCTAAGAGCTTCAAAAATCTCTTTACCGCAGTCCAAGCCACCCCTACCGCATCAAAAGTATATGGGTGGGTCTTGAAGTATAACTGGTCAATCGTATAATAACCCCGCTCCTTGAATGCTTGCAGCTCCTTCTTAGTGAAATGTTCTTCATCTTCAAATTTGAAGCGGATTGTAGGTTGTAGGTCTTTTTTGCTTTCGATGTAGAGTGGAACACTGTCGCGACCAAAAGCGGATTCTTTTAGGATCTTTTTCAACGAAGTAGGCGAAATCCCGGTTTTGGAAGAAATCATTTCGACATCTGCGATAAACAATTGCCCTATTCTTCTGATCCCATGATCCTTAAGCTTTCGAATAGTTTCAGGAGTTAGGGAAGTTATTTGGCTGATGGGCTCATGTAACAATTTGTGCAAAGCAAAGACCCGAGCCACCACATGAACGAATTCGGGCTCATCATTTAATGGTGAGAGAAGCCTTTCCAGAACATCTTTAACCATATTTTGTTTCTTCTTTCCTGTTTCAAAGGAGGCAACAAGATGGTCTGGCATCAAAAAGAATTCGTAGGCAAAACGTACGTTAGCCCGATTTAATTTTTCGCTAAGTGTTTTGATGCCACGAGTTTGAGGTCCTAAGACCTTTTCTAGAAATTCTCGAATGGGGAGGACAAGAACAGTAGATATTTCAGACAAGAATTCTTGTTTCTTTGTTATTGCTTTTCTTGGACTCAAGAGATCTAAGAAAAAGATTTCTTCTAAAGATCGAATACTTGATTTTTTGAGAAGCAGAGCTAAATCTTCGAAGCCTAGCGATTTTAGAGGATTAGTAAGTTGTTTCGAGGTCGAGATCAATTCACTTAGCCATTCATAGGAAGCGGAGTTTATTATTTCCTCATATCTCTGGTCAGAAAGTTTAGTAAGTCGTAAAATGTCCTTTTTGTCCCATGTAATGAAACGACCGATAGTGGTAATTCCCGCATCGTAAAGAACGTCACTGGAAGTAACGAGTTCATCTGCTAGGAAAGTAGGAGGCAATGATAATCCATCAATTAAGTTTTTGATGAGTTTCTGAACGGGTTGGGAAAACTCAGACAGCACAAGGCTTTCCATGCCATACACAAGTTGCTCCAATGAGACGATTCCGTGTTTTCGCAAGGTTTCGAAATGGTCTGGAAGCCAATAACGAAGTGTATGACCTAGTCTCTCTTTTATTTCTAGCACACGGGATTTGGTAAAATCTTTGAAAATCAAAGAATCTAACGGAGCTAAGAGAAAGTCGAATGATTTTTGCACTCCGTTTGCAAGTAGGAAGCGTTCATATTCTTTGGGAAGATCCTTTAGAGCCTTTATGGGTTGAAGTATATTGTTCTCCTGATAATAGCGGAGTAACTTGGTCTTTGTTTCTGTCAACAAATAAAGCTTGAAGCGTTCCAGCTTTCTGTCTCGAAGAATCTTTAAACTATCATAATAGAGAAAATCTTCAACAGTTTTGATCCCGGTTTTGTGTAAAACCTCAATCGCGTTCTGTTCTTCTTCGGGATCCCCTAACTCATTAGGTAGCCGATTAAGCGGGGTTTTGAAGTCCTCACGAACCTTTACAATAAATCGGTTGAAGAGAACCCGTTTTAGCTCTCCAATATCTAAGAGAATATCCAACTCAGTATCAAGGAAGTCTTTTACCGTGACGATTTTTCTTCTCTTAAAAGCGGTTTTAGTATACCCGTCCGTCCAATCAGGAGAGAGCTTGGTAATTGGTTGGTTGAGAAAGTCAGAGGATAATGAAGCTCTCTGTTCAAAGTATGATCTAAGGTGCGTAATCAACTCAAACGCAATTTCTTCGTAGTGGAAGGGTTTTCCAGGCTTTGTTGTTTCATAGAGTAGATCAAAGTGTGATGTTATTCCTCTCTTATTGAATGCTTTAGGCTTCATGGCTAACAATTCATTAAAGGAGGGAGAAATTAATGACAAGTCAATCTCATTTGGTTTGAGAATTGCAGATGTTTCGACGACACTTTCCTCGGGCAATTGCCCAGACAATCCTTCCGCAGACTCTAAAGCAGCCTCCAATTCTGCGACGATATTCTCATCTGGTTCACCCACTTCCAGAATTTTGTTTGCATAAAGCCTTAATTCGTCCTTTTTCTGTTCAAATAATTTTGCGGGATAATGAATGATTCGTGCCAACTGATCCTCTGGAGACACCAGATAATCATAGCCAGTCTTAATCCATCTTCTAGTTAGGGATTCAGAGAACGAGATGTAGGGCATATCTGAGTGTTTTTCCATCCCCATGAATCGGCGATCAATTTCGTCGGAGAGTAGGAGATCTTTTGGTAATTCGGGTGCTCTCCCATTCAAATCTAATTCATAAATGGTTTTTCTCTTTATACGATCAATTCTAACCTGACTTTTGCCTAGTATCTTAGCTAGATCCTTGTTTGGAGTTGCCAGAAATTGCTCAATACTTGTAATCCCAACTTCTCTCAGCTTCTCTGCATCTTTACTTGAAAACCAAACATCAGCAGAACCGAGGGGCCTTCCGGGTGGAACTGGCAGTCGAGCGATCCTAGGTTCTCCGCTCGCGAGAGCGGAAATGATTCGAGCGCGCTCGCCTTCTAAATGTTCTGCCCATTTCCCTTCTCGTTTCAGAATTTCTATAAGATTCACGATGGTTTCAGGTGCGTATCTTTCAAATCGGGAAATTCTCTGCCTTTCTCTCTGGCGACTTCGGGTTCTTCGAAGATACGTGCGAAGTTTTCTTCCCAGTTGCATAAGGGCTAGTCTTACTTCTTCTGCGATCTCATCAACATGGTCAATATACTCTTTACTTGTCTCAGGAAAAGGAATCTTTGTTGAGACTAGAGAAACAGCAATCGCGAGAGGATCACTAGACTTAGTCAAACCGTATTCATTCCACTTTATTTCTGAAACTACCTTCGTGATAACGTCAGAACCAGCACCAAAAATTAGAGGAATTCTGTTGGCAAACCGGTAAACGATTTTGTTATCTTGAGTGGACATCCTAGTTGCTGATGCATTAACTCCTCCTCCATACCCGATTGCGGCCTCGATTACAAATGGATGGCCGGAATATGCTCTTGGAGGACGTGTGATTGCTTCGACAAACGCGGGCTCGAGTTCCTTTTCTAGCCCTCTTCTTAACCGGTGAGCACCAAGCGGAGATAGCGCATCACCTCGCGGATCATCAAACTTGAATATTCGATCCCGTTTTCGCTTAACTGTTCTTGCCTCTTCTAGGGATTTTTGAAAACCTTCATGGACGATACGACGGATTTCTTGGGAGGTTAGTTCCTTAGGAGACTTATTTGGATCAATGTTCAGAACTTCAAAAAAGCTTTCAGCAGCCTGGGGACTTACGCCCATAAAGTGTTTCGAGAGGAAGTCAATAAGGTTAGTTTCCTTCGAAGAGGATATCTCAACTTTGAGTTGAGTGATGTCGCAACCCCAAGGATGAATCGGTACGGTCTTTGGCGGAGGAGGCATGTCATCGATAACTCGAAGGTAAGTAATTTCCTCGCTTACTCCGAGTTTATCTCCTGGAATCGTAATATGGAAATCAGCATACGGAGTTATGATCGCTAGTTGTTTGAAATATTCAAGAAGATATGAACGAGCTCTTGACCACGCGCCATTGATCGTAATTGTTACCTCGGTTCCAGGATGATCGAAGCCACCCTCCCCGGGGGAATGGAAGATCTTGTGTGAGAAAATAATGGGCTCGTTTTTTTCCCGATCAATGAAAAGCTCGTATTCATGGGTCTCTTCGCTATCCTTATGACGACTTTTAACTTTGACTGGCACATCTACCGTGCTCATGGCGTACAAAAGACACATCTTAGCGCCAAGACCAAATGTTCCCCTAGTCTGTTGAGCACCATACTTTGTACCAGTTAGCACTCTGCCAAACAGCCAAGGAATAGAAGGTCCTTTGACACCTACTCCATTGTCCTTTACAGATATTCGCAGAATATCCAAACTTTTGGATTCTTTGGGTGCCGATTTTGCGTCGAATAATTCCTGAATCTCCTTGGGAAGCAGCTTTTGAATTTTGATATCAATTCTTGGAGGAACTCCTAGTTTTTCTGCAGCATCCAGCCCGTTTTCGACCAATTCTCTAACAGAAGTGAATGTAGCTCTCATTGGGTTGCCAAATCCAGCTATGCTCTTATTTTGATCAAAAAACTGGGCAACGCTAATTCTCCTTGCTTCGATGAATTCGTCGGTAACCACTTCAGGGGAAGAATCGGATCGTTTTACCACCTTACTCGCTTCTTTCCCAGTAGTTGATCGTTCTACATCTGCAGAAGCTAATGAATCCTGTCCATCCTTATTCTCTACCATTTGAATTGACCTCTATTGTCGGAAATTTGACTCCCAAGTTTAAACTTCACGAGCCCTTACGAATTATGGTGTATTCGTACACCCTTTAAATTCCTTCGTAAGTGTGATTAGTATCTAGTCTGTTAACTTCGAGTTAAGTCACCTAGGAAAAATTGAGCAAAATATTTGAATAAAATTCGGAAAAAAATTATTATTTTCCTAAACGATTAGTGTTACAACTCTAATGCGAGTTTTAGCAACTAATGTGGAATGTGTTCTTTTCAACAGTTCATGCTAATACAAGAACAAAAGTTCTCAAAGGCTACTTTGATTTCATAGAGCATAGATTTTTATTTTAAATGTCTCGTCTCCCGTCTGGGCGAAGTGCATTTGAAAAGCAGAAACCAAGAAAATAAAGTGGAAAAAAAACAGGGTGAAGAAATCCTTCAGAAAACTCCTTTTGGACATAAAGAATTTGTAGAGCGCTATTATGTTCATCGTATTGCGACCTTTGCTGTAGTTTTAGATTCTGACCGAGTTCTTCTTGTCAAGCAATATAGAAGAAACTCACTTATTTGGTCTTTTCCGGGCGGATTGCTTGAACGAAACGAATCCTTAATCGACGGGGTAAAACGGGAAGTTTTGGAGGAAACAGGTGCAGAAATCGAGCCATTTGCCATTGTTGGGATAAGTAACTGGGCGGGTCCATCGATTTTTCCCACAGACCCCTATCATCATTCTGGACTTTCCATTTTCTTGGCATCGGATTATGTAGGAGGAGAGCTTAGCCCGGACAATGAAGAAATTCTCGAAGTAAGATTTCAAGAAATTCAGAAACTAGAAGATATGGGGGTTTCTGATTTGTACATTAGGATGTCCAAAATGGCTCTTAGAAGAAAGGGTTTGAAAATGATGAATTCTAAGGTAACGGATGAACTCAATTATCGATTCTTCTTTATTGAAGATTGTATTCCTCCATAAACACGCCTATGTGGTTTGGTTTTCTAATATCCTAGCATTTCGTTCGAATATCAGTTTATCAACCGTTTCGATTAAGGTTTCAATTATTCCGTCATTTGTAAGATATTCTTCGAAGGCCCCCTTATTTGGACATTCATTATCAATGATGACCCTATTCTGATCAATATCGTAAACCAAAGGATATAGCTTGCACCCAACCGGGCGAAGCGGATAGATTTTGCATTTTCCATTTTCGAGAAAAACACATGAGCCATCTTTGTTTTTCAGAACTATGAAACCGTTATCGTTTTCTCCGAAGAGCTCGATAGAAAATCCTGCGCTTTCAATACGTTGAATATCTTCTTCAAGCAAGGGCATTCTGGTTTCCAAGCAACATTGGAAGCATGATTTAAAGTTACAAGATACTAAGTCTTGGTGCATTTTATTTCAATCCTTTCAATCGATTTTGTATTTCACTAATTGTTTTATCCAGATTATCATCGTTTTGAATGGATAAGACCTTTTCTGGTCCAAACTGATGCATTGCATCAGTAAGACAAACTTCCATGATTTCGGCCTCCATGTTTTCATCAATTTTGCGACTGGAGTACCCTCGCTGTTTTAGCCTTTGGATTAAGATCCTAGGAGAAGTTCGAACTACAATTACGACATCAAACCAATGGGCAGGCAACAAATCGAGAACATGACCTTCAATTATGTAGCCTTTAGGATTGTGCTGTATCCATTCTTCTAATTCCGTAATGAGCCTTTCTTCATCGATAACATAAGAATCTCTTTCTTTATCATGATCTTCCCATAACTTATTTTCAAGAACGAAGTGACTTAGCGAAATAACGGGTACATTATAGCTTTTTGAGAGGATTGAAGCAATTGTTGTTTTTCCCGTTCCGGGGGTTCCAGTGATTCCAATTCTCATTTCTGGGGCCTCCGGAGCAAGTCCAGAGGAATGTGGTATTCTCCATTAGAATCCTGGATGATAATAGTTTCAGGGTCGTGTCTTTCAAAAAGTCTGTTCAAATCAATACTGATCACACCGTCTTCTTCGATTTTTATAGATGTGATTTCATCAAATGTTAAGGAATTCATGTCTGAGTTATTGCTATTCGAATATTCAGTTGTTGGTAAAGCATTTTTACTTATCATTTTAAAAACATGAGCACCACAATCGGGGCATCCTGACTTTACAGCGTTCCAAAGATCAGATATGATCGTGTTGCACCTTCCACAGACATTGACACCCAATATGGACTCATCAGACATAAACAATCCTATTTTGTTTTTTTGGATTAAATTCTTTTGTGTTAAGGATTATTCTGAT
Source organism: Candidatus Heimdallarchaeota archaeon (assembly GCA_027001645.1). GTDB lineage: Archaea > Asgardarchaeota > Heimdallarchaeia > Heimdallarchaeales > JAJRWK01 > JAJRWK01. The sequence continues at coordinate 4,513 of JALTMP010000316.1, read as the reverse complement.
ATTATATGCGTAATATGCTACATGAATCACGCGCTAGAAGACCCGAATTATAAGTATCCTTTTTCCTTGGCATGGTTCAAATCTGCGAGATTGTCGATATCGAGCAAAACAGGTATTTGGTGGAATTCGGCAACGAGAAAATTCTCATCCTCCCATTTGGATACAAACCTCCCGGCACTTTTATTTCCGAAATGATCGAGATGCAAGAAGCCCTTTTTTCTCAAGCCAAGAATTCCTGTTCCTTGATCAGCAGTTGGCACAACTACACCATCATAAATTGAAAGTAAAGAATAAACTGCTTTGATTGTTCTGGCTAACAAATTTGAAAGATCGCTTACAAGGACTATTGCGTTTTCCCACGTCTTAGTTTGTAGGAAGGCTTCAAGCTGTTTGCCCAGTGTTTCTTGAGGATAACGATCAGACATGACAAGACGATGCATCGTTGAGGATGGCATGTATTTCTCTGCTAATGAACGGTCTGTTGTCAAGATATGAATTGAAGCAGAGGGAATTGCTTCTGAAACGATTTGAACGTTTTTCTGCAAGAGACGCTTTTGAAGAAGGATGATTTCTTCTGAATTAATGCCATTGCTTGCAAGTCTAGTTTTTCCTTGGGGGAAGGGCTTAAACGGAATAACAATGTTGATGGTCATCGGTTCTCGAGCACTCCGGATTTTTTCAGAATAAGAGTCGCAAGTTTCACTCGTTGCTTCTGAGTGGACAGATAAGTATCTGTTGAAATTACACTCACCCCCTCCTTTTTTATCTCTGGAATTTGCGAGCTGTCTTTTGTGTGAATTACCAAGGTTCCAATAATATCTGAGTACATGGCTGCCAATCCTGCAGAACTCGGCTCAAATCCTTTTGCTTTCATCATTTTCGCCGCGGGACCGGAAAAGGCTTGCTGACCGATAAACGGAGAGACAGCGAATACGGATTCCCTCTTTGATTGGAGAATCTTACGAATAGGGTCTACTGCTAAGATCGGCCCGATACTGCTAACTGGGTTCGATGGACCAATGATTATAGGACAATCCATTTCCAATATGCGTTTTGCTTCTGTTGAGATGATAGCATCTTTCGCTTCAAAGATAACGTCTTTTATTTCAAGTAGTCCCTTATTTTTAACCCAGAATTCTTGAAATCCTATTTTCTCGTTGTTGTCCAATATGATTTTGGTTCTCAGCGTTCCATTGGTTGGGGGAACAATGACACTCTTGATGTTCCAAGCTTCAAGAAGCTTAATCGTTACTTCAGTCAAGGTGTTGCCATTTCGCAGTTGATAGGTACGCCACACGTGTAACCCAAGGTCTTTATCACCAATATTAAACCAAGGCATTTCGGCGTCTAGAGACTTTAGAGTAGCCAGCGCATTAAATGTCTCATCCTTCAACCCCCAGAATTTCGTGAGATCTAATTTGTCTGAGAACAAATAGAGGACAGTATCCAAATCGGGACAAACCAATAATCCATTCCACTCCAAATCGTCTCCAGGGTTCGTGATGATAGCTAATTCACGATCCGAAAGGATTTCTCTGACTCCTAACAATAATTTCGGGGTTCCGGTTCCTCCGGAAAAGAAAACTGCTTTCATGATGTCCTTTCACCAAGGTTACGGTAAAAGACGGTATTCATTGATTCACTCTAAAAACGTAATCTTCCCAAGAGTTGCCGTTGCGAATGATCAACTTGGAAGAAACTAAGTGCTCGAGTATTCTTGCTAAGGTGAGGGAAAGTAATTCTTTTCCTTGAGCACCAGAATGACCTGGTCCAAATCGATCTTCAAACTGGATTCTAATGTCTTCAAGATTATCGTATCCATCCTTGATTATAGCAACAGTGCCCTTTATGAAGATATTTTGAAATGAGTCTCTTACTTGAATAGCCCACGCTTTTGCTTGAGATAGGTTTGGCTCATCACCAGCAGGGCATAGGGCATGATAGGATGCTTTGGAAAAGAAATCAAGAGTTTTTTCTACGTCCTTGATTGTGCCCGATGCGTCGATTATTATTCCAAGAGGGTCATTTGCGGTGGCATTTAGAGCATCGCCAATGAATAGAACTTTGGAAGAGGATTCGAAGTACATCGTATGTCCTATAGAATGACCATGAACAGTTACGGGTAATATGCTTCTTCCTCCCAGAGGGATTTTCTTTGTTCCTTTTATTCCTTCAACTTCTAGCAACCGAGGAACCTTATTGGCTAGCTTGTGTAATTCTTTGAGTTCTAACCCTGAGAGAAAAAATGCTTCATTTTTCAAAAAGCGCCGGGGCTTAGCTAATTTTGGGGCAAGCGATTCGTGGGCAAGAATAGTTGCATTTGGAAAATAGTCCTTAGCTTTGTGAAGTCCCATTATTTGCTCGGGGTGGGCGTGAGTAAGAAATATGAATTCGACTTCACTTGGAGATCGTCCAATATCTTCTTCGAGGAATTTTGTCGCAACATCTAAGGAGCGTTCATGCAATCCAGCGTCAATCAAGGCAATTGAACGGTCAACGATGAAGTACCCTCCAATATTTGCACCATAATCGCTTATCCCATATTGAACGCGATATACTCCAGGGAATAACTCGTAACTCACATTCAACAATTATTTTTGGGTGTTTTGTGTGTTGCGGGTAAAAAAACGGTATTGTAACTTGCACGATCACACGATTCTTGTAATAGAGGATAAGGCATCTAAGTCCTCTAATGATAGAAATTCCAATAGCTTTGCATATTCTAATTTACCGCTTTCAGTAAGAGTTATTTTGTGGCCATTTGTTGTTTTGAGATGTCCGCTTTTGTATAATTTTGAAATGAAAGCATTAAGGGCATCATCTGATGGAGCCGTAATTCCTTCGTTTAATAGGAGTGTATAGATTAGCATCCGCAAATCAGGGGGAGATAAAGCTTGCTGAGACACTCCAAGAAGTAATAGGATGAGTTCTGAAATGGGAAGATGGGTGCGGTGTTTCTCACGGCTTAAAGCTAGGCTAACAGCCATCATGTGTATTATGTTAAGGCGCTCCTTTTAAATAAAGCAGAGGGTTAATTGAAAGTGAAAAAGTGAAAAAACCAACTGTGTTCTTGCTTTTTGAGCCAGCTGTTATCTTTTCAAAAGACCTTCGAGGTACCGTATAAGATCAGCAAGACCTTCAAGATCTTTTGTGAATTGTTTTTTCAACTCTTCATATTTTTCTTTGCTAAGCTCGCCCAATTGGAGGTTCACGTATAGCTTTTCAAGCTCTTTTCGCTTCTCAGATATTTCTTGCTTTAAATCAGCAAGCCATTTCTTAAGCTCTGCCTGTTCCAGATGTTTTTGCATGCGAATAGTATCTAACTCGGCTTGCAACTCTCGTTTGGTTTCTGCGATTGTTTCTTTGGAAACGCTATCGTCCTTTTTCAACATGTCAAGTTTTCTCAGCTTATCTCTAATTCGCCCCTCTTCATCTAGGATTTTTTCTATAGGTAGCTCTTCAGGAAGTTCCCCGATTTCTTTTTCTTGTCTCTCGATCTCTTCTTTTCTCTGTTTGATTTTTTGAATTTCTGGCATGACACTCTCCTTGGTGAGAAGACCAGCTCTGACTTGTTCGAGGAGTGCGTCGACTTGCGAAACTAATTCTTTCTTTTCTAATGCCAATCGTCGTCTTTTGTCTCTTGTGAGGATTATGCGTTTGTAAGTTTCTCTATCGATCTTATGTGGTTCGGGTTGAACTGGTTCTTTCTCGGCACTAGCAACGGGGCTTTCTTCAAGTATCGCGTCATTGCCATGAATACTGCTAGGCGGCGTAGTTTCGAATTCTTCGTTTTGGGCAAGATCTAGCCGTGTTCCACAGAATCGGCAAAAGCGCCAATTTTTCTGGATTTCTCGTTCGCAGCTGGGGCATTTAAGACTCATACAAATGATTAGATGGTAAACAGAAGGATAAACATTTCCAAATAATGCGAAAGGAATTTCGAAAAGGTGCGACTAGAAGAAGGAGATGGGGAAAATTAGCGAAGGACGCATTGTTGAGCTATATTCCATCTACCTTTAGCATGTCAATTTGAACTGAAGTGACACCTTCGATTTGGGAGAATTCTTCTTTGATAACTTCTAGGGGGATGTTCTCTAGTTCTGTTGAGTCGACATACCCCTCATAACTACAGCTTTCTTGGGTGAAACATAACCCGGTTGAATATAGGGTCTTTATTCCCAGCCGGATGAATATGCTCCCCATTCTTCGTAAAAAGTCAGGAGAAAGCCTTCCGATGTTGATGGTTATCTTAGCCACTTCAGGGGAATTAGTTGGAATAATTCGAATGATCTTGGTATTGGGAGCCAAGATCATGATCGCGTATTTCTTCCCATCTGGCTGCAATGCTTTCAAGAATTCCTCTGGCAAAACAATTGGCTGGGATTCCTCAATTATACACATTTTTGCTAACGTGAAGCTTGAAGCTGTCGTCATTACTACCGCACCTTATTACTGTAATTTTCCCCAATTACGTGACTAAATGTGAAGCGTCCTTTTTAAGTTTTATACGCAA
>JALTMP010000315.1 GCA_027001645.1 Candidatus Heimdallarchaeota archaeon | reverse complement strand
ATCCACGTTACCTCAAACGCTCAAGGAACCATAATCGAATAAGACCCATAGTTTCCTAAACAAACCATTGTTGATTCTCATATTAATCAGATTCCTTTCTTTGATCAAATAAAGATCTTTCAAGAAAACTAAGAAAACACTTAGCAAAACAACACGGATTAAGTCCGGGGATAGTCCAAGCCAAAAGAAAACACCAACTCATCCAGAATTAATTTGATACTAGTCTCTTTTTCGTCAGATTTCTTGAAGATCTGTTTTTCCAAATACTCCAATAACTCTGGGGAAGAATAAACCTTCTCTATGACCCCATCAATAATGGCTCGAGACCGAAAAGAGGGGCCTTGAAAAGCATAAGCAAAAATCAACTTATCAGTACGCTTCATCATGACGTTCCAATTCTCATACTTCATGATCTGTATCGAACCTTTCTCTACAAATACCTCACTTGCAAACATGTTAACCGTTGCCAAGAATCCCCCGATCAGAGACTTATCATCAAAACCTTCAAAATACGTGCGAGAAAACACCATAATGCCCGTGTCCTGCATGATCAAGAAAAATACGGGCCGCTCCCATTCTTGCTCTTGACGTGCCATTGAACTCTTGAAAATCAACGAGTGAACAGAATCTGACATCAGCTTGAGAGTCTCCTTGTTATGCGAAGAACTAAAGCTATTGGGATCAATGTTTGAAGCAAGCTCCCAAGCGTTTTCATACATCGAGGAAATCTTTTTTGCAAGAAAACCAAGTTTCTGCTGATGGGCAATGTCCCAACCCATCAAGAAGAAGCGCCGGGCTTGCTCCCAATTGCCACGCAGTAATTCCAATTGAGCGCGCAAGGGATACAACTCCGCAAGCAAAGCGTCCAGAAAATTCTCGCGCGCATGCTCCTCCAAGCGATTCAGAATACCTTCGATTTCCAATAAGATCTCGTCATTACGGATAATCAAGGCCTCCTGCAACAAAATCGCGAGTTCCAACAACTTAGCATCGGACCACCTCAACTGAGAAACACGCAAGGAATCTACAGCGCGCAAGTATTCCTGAGCACGAGCAATGCTGGACAATCGACCCTTATGCAATTCATAAAGAGCACGCCCCATGTACAAGAGAGCGAGTTCGTCATCAGAGACTCCTTCCCGTCCAGCAATACGCTCAAGATCCGAGAGATACTCAGGTAACCGATCAAGGTCGCCAATCTCAATCGCTACTTGAATCAGATAAAACAAAACAACGCTTTCAAAAAGATAACGAGGCATTCTCGTTAAAAGAGCCCTGATGCCTAGAAAAATGTCGTAAGCTTGTCTCAAGTCCCCCTTGGCCTGAAAAACCCGGCCCAAATTCATCGAGGAAAAAGCAACAGCAACCTCGTTACCTACTTCCTTGGCATCCCGTATCGCCTTGGTCAGATACTGCTCTGCTTGATCCAAGTGCCCTTTCACATAATGATAATTTCCGAGATTGTTAAGCAAAGCCCATCGCTCATATCGGAACTTCTGACTCTCCTTTAAAATCGAAAAACCTTGCTCATACAACTTCGCACCTTCATCATAGCGGCCCAAGTAAGACAAAAGATTACCATGCAATCGAAAATATCGGGCGAGAAGCTCTTCCAATGAAGAACCGTTCTCCAACTCCCGTGATTTGCGCGCGATTAACGGCTGTATCTCTTCAACCAAGGTCATCGCTTCTTTTACGTTTCCAGATCGAAGCAACACATCAATCTTGCTCAACACACCTTCAATATAACTAGATTCGCTTCCGAAATCCTGACTTAACTGGATCACCATCTCTGCAGCAGAAAGAGCACCGTCTAAATCGCCAAGAGTAATCATGAGACGAGCACGCCAAGCCATCACCCAAATGGTATCATCAGGATTGTCTACGCCCTCTTCCATTAACCGATACAAACGGTCATAGGCTAACGTAAACTCGCCTTTTTCGTAATGGTGCCGAACCTCGCTAAAATCCACTAATATCATCTTCAGCAAAAGAGTAATTTTAGATTGTGGTGAAAAAGACCTATCCCCAAAAAAGAACCCTTAAGTGCAAAACTCTAATCTTTTAGCCATAACCTAGGCCTCACACTCAGCAAAACCAGAACAGCAAACCCCAGACCAACACCTATTTCGGAAAACCCCACAATCGCCCTTGGCTCCTTTCTCTCAGAGGAAGATAAGGCCTTAACAAAGAATTTAAAGTAATCGCTCCCATTCTTCGCAGTAGCCGTGTTTGTCAACAGGGACATGTCAAAAGCAGTCAAGTAGTATCTCACAACAGTCTCTTCCCAGAAAGGCCCAATGATGGCTTGATAACTTCCTTTTTCCCAATTGAACTCCATGTATTTGTGTTGCCACTGACTATTGCCAACCTGATAACTAACTATAACACCAGACACCCCACTCTCATCTCCAACCCCCGCTTCGATGACAACAGTCTCATTAGCAAGAGGAGTTGTAGGGCTGTGCGAAATCCAATAAAACGATGGGCCTTCGTAATCCGCCCTCACGACCTTAAAAGACCTAAACTCATCTGCATAACTGGGATAACGTGAAATCCTCTTCAAACCCGAAGTATCAACCGCCCAGACAAAATACTTCACAATAGTATCACTCTCGAAAGGACCAATATAGGTATTGTACGAAGACGTTTCCTCATCAAAACTCAGTGGTGCAATACGCCAAGAATCGCTCACATTCCAAGAAACCATCGCTTCAGATATGCCACCAATATCAACAGATATTGAAACTTCAATCTTGACCTCTTCACCAGCATAAACTATGCTAGGCAAATTTCCTGGAGAGATAGAAGGAGGAGAATTTGGCAGCTCAGACAAAACCGCCAATCCTGGAATACCATAACCCATCAGGATCAAATCATCCAGCAAATAACCAACTTCAACCGTGGGAGCAAGATAAGTATCAACTGGAACAACATGCCAAGGGTCACCAATGCTGACGATCTCTACGCCTTTATGACCCCAAATAAGAGCAAGTTCCCCAAAAACCGAGACATCAGTAACACCAACTTTTCCCACATAATATGTCAA
>JALTMP010000314.1 GCA_027001645.1 Candidatus Heimdallarchaeota archaeon | reverse complement strand
TGGTGCGAATCTGATCCCGCCATCTCTGAATGACGCTGAGACATTGTGAGCTTTAAGGAAAGCTACCCCTCTTTTTGCGTTTTTCAGATCTATTTTCACAATTGCTCCTCGTTCGTGTGCTTCGCGTGGAGAAGCAACTTTCAGTTCCATTTCTTCGGCTCTCTTGATAATGTGGTTAGTGAGGTTCTTTACTCTCGCTTCAATGTTTCTGAGTCCGACACTCGTTAGCAGTTTCAATGAAGGATATAGGGCGAAGAGAGTGGAATTAATATGTCCTTGTAGGCGCTTGGCACCACGAACTGGGTTATATGGGTGATGAGTCATGTTAAGGAAATCCTGATCCGTCATCCAACCAGCCATCGTTGGATCGATTTTTTCCAGAAAGTGAGGAGCAACATAGCCTATTCCTGTATTGAAAGGACCCAGTAACCACTTATATCCGCCGGCCACTACACCATCAACGTCCCAGTCTCTAGCCTTGAATTCCATGGTCCCTAATGATTGAATCGCGTCCACGAGAAGAAACGCTCCATGATCATGGCACAACGCAGCAATTGATCTAAGATCTGTCTTAAACCCATTAGAAAACTGAACGTGAGAAAGAGCAACAATTCTTGTTTCATCATCAATTACTTTCTCGAAACTCTCCCAAGGAATCTGTCCGTCAACATTTTTGGCGATTCTAAGTTCCCGGTTAGTTTTTCTTGCGTAGACTTGAAACGGAAACGAATTTTGCGTGAATTCCATGTCAGTTATGACAATGTTTCCTCCTTCGGCAAAATCTACTCCATCAAGAATTGGTAACATCCCTAGTTGTGTATATTGGGGGAAAAAGATCGTGTCCTCTCTGTTTGTGCCAAGAATTTTTGTCCCAATTGCTTGCATTTTTGCATATTCCTCATTGACCGCCATCAAATCCACATTTGCTGCTCCATGAAGCGTTTTTTCCATCGTTATTTCAGAAAGCTCAATGAAGGTATCCGTTGGCAAGGGTCCAATCGCGGCATGGTTTAAGTAAATCCATTTTCGCGTGATGTGCATTTTTTCTCTAAACTCATCAACATCCATACCCCAATATTGAGAAGTAACAATATGTAGGTTCCGCTTAACGGTCCAATAACGGATACTATTGGGCTAAACTAATTGGTAGTTTTCAATTTTTTATCGTTCAAAGTGTTGCCATCCCTCAGGAAGCACTTCGTAACTCTCTCCTTCTGCAGAAAAGATGACGCCCTTTCCTTTTTTCACCTCGCCTATAACCACAAATTCGCTCGGAAGAATATCCGTGGCCTCTGGAGAGATGGTAAAAATGGGGCAGAATTCCTCTCCCCCATAGAACACCACCGGAAACCAGTATTCCTGAGATAGCGATCTCTCGAGAAGAGGATTCAATGGCAATTCCGTGATCACCAATTGTTTTTTACTCGCGTTTGCTAGGTGGTGTAGAGATTTCGCCAAGCCGTCACTGGAATCAATAGAACCAGTAATCATTCCACTTTTTGCAAGCTCCATGAACTCAGAAATCCATGGACGGGGAGAATATACCTCGGAAACCGCCATTTTTAGCAACTTTTTTGGTAGACCATAATCGTTTCCAGACAACAAATAGCTTAAGCCAATAGCCGTCATTCCAAACCATTTTGGAGAAACAATAGCGTCACCTATTCTTGCCCCGCTTCTAGGTATTACTCTACTCTTGCTTACGGTTCCTACAGCAACTGCGTCAATAACAATATCCTCTGCTTGATTTAGATCGCCACCCAAAAACGCAACACCTAATGGTTCCGCGAATTCCTTTGCGCCTCGGACAATGTCTTTCAAATCATCCAATAAGAAGTCAGAGGGCACAGAAACCGATAACAAGAATCCTAATGTTTTCCCTCCTTTGACTACAATATCGCTGATTGCCATAAGCGCTGCTTTTTGGCCAAAATCATGATAAGACATTCCCGGAGGGGCATCAGTACTGGCTACGAATCCATCTACATTTAATAGGAGCAACTCCGAATCATGCCCGTTAATTGCTGAGGCATCATCATTTGGAAGAAAACTTGGCTTGGTTACTAAGTTCCTCAAGTGGCGAAGAACTTCATCTTCGCCCAGGTCATTCAACCGCATCCCATCACCGGGAAAATTAGAATGTACTTATCTCTGCTACTGCATCAATAATCCTCATCTGAACCGTTGACCCCGTTGTTAATCCTGCAAAAATAATGTCGTTCATAGTTATTCCATCGAAAGAATGCGAAATCGTCAGCGTTGTCTGAAGAATCCCTAACGATTGAGTTGTAACTGTCCGGGAAGCATAAGTCATGTTTAATGTGAATGAATTCGAGCTTTGCGGGAACCCAATTGGTTGTCCTGCCCCATTGTCCCTAAAGGTGAATCTCATGATCAAAAAGTCAATGAGAATTGTTCCTGCTGCAGTTTCTCTCGCAGTAACAAAAACTCGGGGAATTACTGAGAAACGAACCTTGGCATCTCCTTGTTGCTGAATTGCCATGGTTGTTTCCCCCTCGCTGGAACCGTGAGGAGAAACAACAATTGTATTAATGGTTGGTCCTGCACCCCCTCGAATTATTTTAAGCGCTCCTGGACGTGATTGATCGTTGACAAAATAGGTCGAATTAAGGAGACCCCACGTTCTAGTAATTGTTTGAGGTGTTGCCGTGCCACTAATCGTGATTTGAAGTTGATGGCCTGTATCAATCTGATATAGCCAATTATTTTCGTTCTGAATCCCTATGGTATTTTGGGTGCCCGGTTCTGATAAGAACAGTTTATCGGCATCTTCTGCGATCCGGTAAAATAGGACAGATTCTACGGACGTGTTGGCCCCTTTTTCCAAAACCCCTAGCATGGGGGCGATTTGTACCGTGATTGCAGCTACACTAACCGTCATAAGGGAGAAAATAATCAATGTTGAAAGAATGTTTTGGGCTCCTTTGCGGTTCCGTTTTAGCAACGATAACATTCAATAATGGATTACTAGTCTATGCATTAAACCTTTTTGAAGAAAAGTTGATTTGACACAAGCCTTTCTTTGACG
>JALTMP010000313.1 GCA_027001645.1 Candidatus Heimdallarchaeota archaeon | reverse complement strand
TGCAGTCGCAAAACCAAAAGGGGATGATCCCAATCCAGATAACAATATAGATTCCAAACTAGTCTTCGTAGGAAAGATTACCAAAGTAACTGATTTCGAGAGAAACTTGAAAGGATGGCACTTTGAGGGGTTATGGCATGTCGTAAACGATTCAATGCCATTTGGCGAGTCCCATACTCCAACTCACTCAGCTTATTACGGTATTGATGAAACGGGGACATACAATACAGGAGATCGCAATTATGGCACGCTCCTCAGTCCATTTTACCAGTTGGGTGACGACGTATTCGCCTTGAATTTCTGGAGTTGGTATGAAACAGAGCCGAGCAATTACTTTGATATAAAACAAGTCTTCGTTGTTCTTCCGGATGGAAGTATGGAACTCCTCGGATATATCGACGGAGAAATGAATAGTTGGCAAGAATTCTTCATGAACATCTCAGCCTATCGGGGAATGTTTGTCAGATTCGCATTCGTATTTGACACCGTTGACAATTTCTTAAACGATTATAGGGGCTGGTACGTCGATGATATCAAGATTTATGGCACAGCTACCAAGAAACTCGTCCATGACCTTGAGGCCTCAGTAGAAGTTCAAGACATGGGAACGTATTACAAAATAATCGGAACAATAACCAACATAGGAGATTTTGAGGAGAGAAACGTTAGAGCAACACTCTATCTCAACGGTGAAATGGTTTCCTTAGGAATCATTTCCAAACTGGGCATAGACAAGAGTTCATCAATCGTATTCTACTGGTATGACGCCTTTGAGGGAACACACAACGCGACGCTAGTAATCAAGGAAAGAACGAACGAATTCAGAACGGACAACAATGTTGCGACACAAATCTTCACGATAGCAGAATTAACACCCGTTACATTCACGGTCTACGACGCACTAAACTACACACCGATCTTTAATGCATTGGTTGAATTCTACACTAATGGTTCAGGATACATGGGGTGGACCAACGAAACGGGTAGTGTATTGTTCTACGTTGAGCCAGCTAATTATTATGGCACGATTTCTGCAGATGGTTATGAGACACTATACTTTGATTTCGTTGTGAATCCAGGAGAGCCACAGTACTTATTCTTCACTTTAACGCCATTGTCCTTGCAAAAGGCAACCGTTGTATTCCAAGTGCTTGATGCCTCCAACACGACCCCCATCGCAAACGCTTTAGTCACCCTTTCAAGTAATAGCACCGTAGTTGCGGGATATACAAATGCAACAGGAGGAATTACGTTCTCCGTGCCACTGGGTGAATACTACGTTGAAGTCAGTGCTCCAAGGTACCAGATATTCAGCACGTGGGTCTTCTTCGACATGCCAGCAGAATACTTCTTTGAGGTCTGGCTTGCACCAGCAGGTGGGGAAGCATTGCTTTCATTCTTTGTATATGACAACGACACAGGCATGCCTGTTGAAGGAGCATTCATTGGCATATCTGGAACCAATTACTTTGATGGCATAACAGACGCCCAAGGAACCTTTGAAGTCGTGGTACCTCTTGACTCGTATTGGATATACATCGAAAAAGACGGCTATTACTATACGGACTTCAACCTACTCGTGGATACGCCAGGTGAAAACATTTCCATCAACGTGGGGTTAGTCCCAATCGCGAACGCCAGCGTGCTAGAGATCCATGTTCTTGACTCAGCAACAGGAGCCGCAATTCAGGGAGCAGATGTTTCCGCGTGGGCATTAACAGCGGATGTATCAGCGTACGGGACTACAGACCCTAATGGAACCGTGGCTTTTAACCTTCCTGGAGGTCTCTATTACGCCATCGATGTCTTCGCATTGGATTACTTCCCAGAAAACGATCTTATACTGCTTCCGGAGAATCAATCGATAGTCTACGAGTTTTTCTTAGACCAAGTAATTCCGGTTAATCTCTCAATATTGGAGCCCGTTTCTGGAGCGACCATCAATGGTGGCTTGGTTTATATTGCATACGATGCTGTGGCCGTAGAGCACTTGATTGGCATCGAAATCGGAGTAAACGGCGAAGTTGTAGCTGACACCGGTTATTACGGTAGCGCAGAGCTATTCGTCCCTGTATTTGGCGAGGGTACAAACACCATTACTCTCATTGGACATTGGAGCAATGGAGATACCGCCACAGCATCCATAACAATAACATCGGTCGGAGTTGTTCCATTCTTCAGTGTGAACCCCGGAGATACGATTATTTGGTTCTTTACTTGGTACTCCTTCTTAGAGGGGCAGTACTATAACGAGACAATGACCTTCAACTTCACGTCGTTCATAGATGCCAACCATGTAAATGTGTTCGTAACTGATGCGATAGCCAGTGAGCAAGGAGATTACACCTATTACGAATTCAACATAGTTGTTGACTTAAGAAATGGCTATGTCTCGGATGGACCCTGGTTTATGCAACAATTCTTCCCATTCGCGTCAATGGCAATATCTGACGGAATAGTCGACATTGGGGACAAGGCACCAGTTTCCAACTGGGGACTCGTATTCACGGTTGTTGGATCTACAACTTGGAATGGCCTACCCGTCTGGCACCTGCTTAGTGGATCAAACTCAACCATGTATGCGTCACAAGTCTCTCCTCTGTTTGTCCACTATCAGAGCGCGGACCTTACCTCTGTTGGCGATCTGTTGAACACTAACATTCCATTATCTACAAGCCAAGTTGCCGCAACAACTGTACCGACAGGGGCAACATCCGAGCCTCAAACATCAATTTCAGATAGCTCTGGGTCAAACCAACTTTCAAGCCTTGTTCAAAGCCACCGTAACGCTGAATCAGCAAACGTAGAGCAAAGAAATATCAAAGCGTCATCCAGCAACAATGACCGTGATTCCTTAGTGACGAAGCTCATTCTTGCGATCAGCTTGGCCGGGCTCGCAGTCGGAACAGCATTAGGGTATGCTAAGAAAAGATAGCGTAAAAAACCATGGGACTAGGCCTTGACCTTGAAACAAGGCTAATTTTTTCCTTCCCATTTCTATTCTCCTCTTTAGTGAAATAACGCATCACGACAAAACCAGAAAAGTTTCTTCAA
>JALTMP010000312.1 GCA_027001645.1 Candidatus Heimdallarchaeota archaeon | reverse complement strand
GGAACCAGTCATTGGCTTGGAATAGATGTCCATGATGCTGGGCGGAAGATTAAACAAGATGGAACGCCTGTCAGTCTTGAACCGGGCATGGTGTTTACCGTTGAACCGGGACTGTATATTTCACCAAACTCCAATGCTCCAGACAAGTACAAAGGTATAGGGATAAGAATAGAGGACGACATTCTTGTTACAAAGGAAGGATTTGAGAATCTTTCGGATCTTGTCCCTACAAGCATTGAAAGAATAGAAGAGCTGACTTCCAAGAGATAGATGAGCCCCTTACAATTTCAGCATATGAAACGAGGGATTGTTGTGTATGGGGGCATAATTAATCGAATGACGTGATGAAAAACCAGTGGTTGGGATCACTTCCCAACATGCAAGTTCATCAGAGGGTGAAAAAAAGATTCTCCCCTCTAGAGATACCATCTTAACGACGTCTCTTGTTTAATATTGGTGCCAGAACCAAAAGAGACGCAACCCATACCCAAGAAGAAACTTCCACGAAGGTTCCCCTTCCCTGTTCTTTAACAGGAATAGGTCGGACAGTAGCTAACAGTCCATCCCAGGATCCGATAAGGTATGTGTCTTCGTCTTCGTTGATCAAGTAGAGCGCGGAGGCTTCAATCCCGGATACCTGACGTATTGGTTCAATTGTGAGATTGCCCGTATCATCAGCAAGAATTCTAATCTCATCCCAGCCACCTTGGGTCTTAACAAGTGCAAAATCGGCTTGAGTTCCCGAGGACCTAAGGATTTGAATATTTCGAGAAAACCCATCCGTCGAATAGCCAATATCGGGCTTGCTAACAACTTGGCCGGGAAGTCCCGTTAGTATTTGCTCCTCATACACTAAGCTCCCAAATTCACCCTCGGCTGTGACAAAAAAGTTTGTGTTGGGAACGAAAGCAAGTCGAAGCGTGTAAAAAGCAATTCCTTGAGCCTCATAGTGAAGAAGCCGATTGCCAATCTCACCAGTGGGCTTGATCTCAAACTGATCAACTCCTCCAGTTCCACTTGCGACAAAAAGCGAGTTATCTTTTTGGAACGCAAAAAATGAGATTCTTCCTTCAATTGCGGCACCGGGAAGAGAGGAAACGACCCCAGGATCCGATACATTAGAAATGTCTAGTGAAACGATGCCATTCGGGCCCTCGACGACAAACAGCCGGTCTGAAAAATCGCCTTTTCCTACTAGCGAATACAACGTGATTGATTCAAGATCTGTGTAACGCCAGATTTCTTCAATAGTCGTAAATCTGGAATCAATATCGTATTGAAATGCAATTAGACCCTGAGAGCCAGCGGAAACAAACATAACTCCGGACTTTTTATCCTGTGAAGAAAAGGTTGGATAAACCGATACACTATACACAAATTCGACTCCCGAAACATCAAAGGTGTCTATTGTAGGCTCCAACAAATTGATCGTGGAGTTGTCCCCGCTTGAGGTGATTGAGACAATCTTAACTCCTTCTTTTCCGGCTGCAACAAAATAAAGATCTTGTTCTTTAACGTAAGCAATTTCTCTTATCTGGTCGAATTGAACGGAATCGAGAATCTCAGCTGTGTACTGAGGAGTTTGATTATCTGGGCTAATGATGGGGATCTGGATTTGTTGCTGAGCTAAAATAAGAGAGCCCGAATAGATCTGGGTGATGAATACTAGCAGTAAGATTGAAACGATCGCGTGGTGCTTCGACAACATTCTATTTGTGCGTTGGAAAACTCCAATATTAAATCTTGTCTGGATGATCGGAAAAAATTATCGCAAAAAATTTTAACGTTAGACCATTAGTTTTCTGAAATAAGCCGTTTTTTCTAATGTAAAGAAAAAGAGAGGAGGGTAGAAGGAAACAAATCGCTAGTCAAACAATGCCACTAGGGCGATTGGTCCCCCCAATAAAATAGGAAAACCAAAGGTGAGGAAGGTTACCCACAGGGGATGCTTTTCAAATTTAATGTGCATAAAGTACGCCCCGACAAGTGCGGCTTTTATGATTGCTAGTGATATTAGTACCAATATTTGGAACGGTTTGGTAAAGAGATCTACAAACCCTTGTGAACCTACAAGAACTTCAATGATTGTTAGGACTAGTAGGGAGAACCACACCTTTTCATAGGGGGGGCGCGGGTATTCGTGAATTTCCTTTTCTGTTGCTCTTGTTGCTGTTGCCATTTCTTTTCCTCCTAGAATAGATAGACGACGGTGAAGAGTATAATCCAAACGAGGTCTACAAAGTGCCAGTAGAGACCAAATTGAACAATGCCATCATGGTTTTCCTTTGTGAAGCCACCCCGGAATGCTTTGATGATCAATAGTGCCATTACGAATAGACCTGCAGTGACGTGAGCTCCATGGAAACCAGTTTGTGTGTAAAATGTTGTTGCGAAAAGCGCTTCAGCTGTTCGTCCTCCAAAGTCGGGATTGCCCGGGTAGAAACCCTCTTTGATCAATTGGGTGTATTCATATACTTGTATCCCAATGAAGATTGATCCCCCGGCAAAGGTAGCTAGGAGCCATTTCTTCAGCCCATCCACATCCCCGTGTTCAATCGCATATACCGCTCGTGCCATTGTGTAGCTACTGCAAATTAGCACAAAGGTATTAAATGCAGTTATGCCGATGTTGAGAGTTTCATGTGGATTCCAGCCTTCACTTCTATAACGGATCACTAGTGAAACCGTGATTAGGATCGTGAAGAAAATGACTTCAGTACCGAGAAAGATCCACATGAAGAGATACTTGGAAAAGGGTGGATTCTTTAGATGCTCAGGCTTAGCTTCCTCAATAAGTTGAAGTTTTTCAACTTGTTTTGGCGAGGTTTCATGAATGGCAAATGCAATTACGGCGATGACAAATAAAACGATCATTCCAAGGCCGATTATGAGGTTTCCTGTTCCAACAAAGTAGATGCCAAAGCCAATCAGACCTGTAAGTAGGGCCAAGAATGGAGGCCATAGAGCTGGTTCATGTTCTTCGTGTACTTCAACTGCGCTTGTCATTTTGCTTTTTCCTCCAAATCATCTGCAAGATCTACTCGGAAGCTACTGTTTTCTTCCCAAGCCCACGATTTTTCCCCAAG
>JALTMP010000311.1 GCA_027001645.1 Candidatus Heimdallarchaeota archaeon | reverse complement strand
CCTCAACCTCTCGCACTCTCTGCCAATCACCCAGGAGATAGAATTTCTGGCTATGGAAATCTCAGCCCAGTACGGTTTGCTGCCAAATGATGCTTTGATTACAGCAACATGCAGGCATTACGGCATAAAGAAGATTGCAACTTTCGATGAGGATTTTGAGAGGGTTGATTTTCTCGAGATAATCAGGGCTTAGCACAAAACTATTTTAAAAGTCAAATTCAGAACATAATCTGATGCCGAAGGTTATTGAAGCAATTTACGAGAATGGAGTTATAAAGCCACTTAAAAGTCTAAACCTGCCAGACAGGACAAGACTCGTAATCACCATAGAGGAAAGAGGTGAGATTACGGAAGAATTTCTCAATGAACTGAATGTTATGCTCAGAAAGAGCAGAAAAATCCAGACTTCACGGGAAAAACTGGACGAGAAGTTCTATGAGGGAAAAATGCTTCATTGATACAACGATAATTCTTGAGGTTGTTTTACAAAATCAGGTAAATTTGCTGAGGAAGCTTGCAGATTTTGTTCTTCACACATCCATCAATGTGCTCGAGGAGGCATGCTACAAAATAGTTTCCGCATGCGTTCTCGAGAGTCTTGGTGCTGAAAAGGCTGGAATCTTCAAAATCAAGGATGTCTTTGAAAAAGGTTCCGCTGATGAGCTGATTGAGGAGAAATTGCACATTCTGAATTTCCTTAAAAATAGGCTGGTAGTTCTGGAGCTGAATGAGAGCATATTTGATGAATCCAAGAAAATGATCAAGGAGTATCATCTTCTCCCAAATGATGCTTTGATTGCAGCAACATGCAAACATTACGGCATAAAGAAGACAGCAACATTTGATGAACACTTTGAAAGGGTGGATTTTCTTGAGGTAGTTGAACCATAAACGAAAAGTATTTTGACTGGTTCAATCAAATTTATTGCGATGGGAAAGGTTATTGAGGTAATCTACGAAAATGGTGTGTTCAAACCACTTGAAAAGTTAGATTTACCCGATAAAACAAGATTGAAGATCAGAATTGAGGATATTGATGCCATGCTGGAGAAATTTTCAGGGCTGATTGAGTCTGATATAACACTTGATTCAATTAAGAGGATGAGGTTTGAAGTGAAAACATGGAGAGAGTAGTTGTTGACACAAATGTCCTTGTGAACTTTATTTTGAAGACAGAATTGACTGAAAAAGCCAAGGAGACTGTAAAGCAGGCAATAACTGAGTATTCACCCCTCATCTTCACCAACATACTTGAGGAGACCACATTTATCCTGATCAGAGAAGAGATGGTTTACAGGGGTATTAAAAAGTTTTACGAGCAGAGAGATTTTATCAGAGACATGGGCTACGGTGATTTATTTGTTTACAGCAAATTTTTCAGTTTTTTAAGGGAATTCAACATTCCAGTTCTTGAAAACAGGTGTAGTATTGACGAATTCTCGGAAGTAATGGAAAGCTATAATCTCCTGCCAAATGACGCATTAATCGCAGCAACATGCAAACATTACGGCATAAAGAAGATAGCAACATTCGATGAAGACTTTGAGAGGGTTGATTTTCTCGAAACTGTGAGGCTTTAACTGTCTTTTCCCGAAATTATTTCCCACCCCTTCTAACCCCAACGTGAAACTCGATGAAAAAGCGATAAAATGGATAATCAGAGAAAAAGAGAAAGGAACACCAACCAGAACAATAGCAGAAATCGAAAATATAACACCGAGGAGAGTAAATCAAATCTACAAGCAATACAGAGAGACAAGAGAAATACCAAAGCTAAGAAAACCGGGAAGACCTAAGAAAGAACTAACGGAAGAGGAATTAGAAGCTATAAAAGAAACCTATGAAGAGTACAGGTGCAATGCAATAGTTCTCCAAACAATCTTAAAGGAGAGAGGCTACAGAATAAGCAAGAACAAGATTCACGAAGTGTTGAAAATGCTCGGTTATGCGAGAGAAGAAAAGAACAAAAAGAAGAGAAGGAAGTGGGTACGCTACGAGAGAAAACACTCAATGTCTCTCTGGCATACAGACTGGTTTTTCTATAATGGAAAGTGGATAATAGCCTATTTAGACGATGCGTCTCGTTTAATTGTTGGTTATGGAGTATTTGAGAATGCAACAACAGAAAATGCTCTACAAGTTTTAAAAGAGGCTATAGATAATTATGGTAAACCTGAATCAATTCTCACCGACAGAGGATCTCAGTTCTATGCTTCAGCAGGAGAGAAGAAGGCTAAAGGCATATCTAAATTTGAGAAATTCCTTGCGGAGAATGGAATTAGGCATATTGTTGGAAGAGTGAATCATCCCCAAACGAACGGAAAGATTGAGAGATTCTATGGAACGTTGGAAACTAAAATCAAGTATTTTGATACGATAGATGAATTCATAGAATGGTATAATCACAAAAGACCCCACATGAGCCTGAATTTGGATGAGTTGGAGACTCCCTATAAAGCATTTCTAAGAAAGCTTCCATCTGAGAGGGTTATTGGTTATGCCTGGAGGTGGTTTGATGGCGGGAAATAATTTTAGGAAATCACACTGTGAGGCTTTAACCAAAATCCTTATTTAATCCCGAAGACACAGTAAGAAATTGATGCCGAAGGTTATTGAAGCAATTTACGAGAATGGCGTGTTTAAACCTCTTGAAAAGGTAAACTTGAAGGAAGGAGTGCATGCAAAGGTTATTGTTGAAAGCGTATCAGACAGAACGTTTGGCATTCTGAGAGTCGGGAAGGAAGAAATTGAAAAAGCTCTGGAGGAGCTTGATGAGGAATGGGGTTTTTATTGACTCCAATGTAATAGTAAGGCACCTTTCCGGTGACTTTAAAGCAAAGAAGATTATTGACATGGTAGAATCTGGAGAAATCAAGGGTCTGATAAATCAGATTGTGGTTTCTGAAGTTCTCTTTGTTTACATTCGCCTGAAAACTGGTAAACCATCCAGATATCTGAAGAACAATCCTGATATGTTGATGAAACTGAATCTTGATCCTGTATTTGAAGTTCTTTCAATTTTCACAGAGTTGCCATCTTCAAATGAGGTTTCAATGCTTTTCCACGAAATGCTGAAAAAGTATGGTCTTCT
>JALTMP010000310.1 GCA_027001645.1 Candidatus Heimdallarchaeota archaeon | reverse complement strand
TTTTGAGTTGATTGGATTAGGGCTAGTACAACGACCACTTGATCGTTTCTGCCCTAGGTCCTTTCTTCACGCTCATGCCTCAGAAGGATAAAATAAAGGTTAGGGTATTGAACTTCCCTTTCATGCCGATCTCTAGAAAAATATTTCTAGGATGGAGGGGAGGGTGATGCCTATTCCGTAAGTGGTGTGGTAAGTATACGTGCTTGTTCAAGATATTGGAGAAGAGTGGGGTCTTTTTCATGTCGATTAAGAGAATCAAGAATCGCTTTTCTTCCCCGCCTGTATGGTGCTGAACTTGGGGGGAGATTCTTGATTAAGTGTACTGTCGCTTCGTAAGCTGATCGTCTCATGCTAGGATTTGAGCTATTTGCACCCTTAAGCGCGTAATCCAACGCATCATTGATCGCACTTAATACTTCATGACCTATGCGTCGAACTCCTTCAAACTGTCTCGCGAACTTGTCGTAGGACTGATTGACCGCGTTTCTTAACTGAATGCTTTCCCAAGTGATGTATTGGGAGATTTGTCGAATTGTTTCATCAATGAGTAGCTGTTTTCTGGTGGTTAGTTCACCTAATAAGGTTATTAGGGACGCTTTTACTTCATGGTTCCTATTTCTCTCCCTTATGGATTCAGAGACTTTGTTGTAAAATATTTCAAGATATCTAGAATTTGTATCAACTAGCGCAATTATTGCGTCTCCTGCTTCCTCTCTTACGCTTTCTTCCTCATCCTTTGCTAACTCCATTAGTAATCTTGCAAGAGGCTTAGGGTCGATCTCCAAGGATGCTAGGAAATCCTGCATTGCTGAGGCTGTGGCAAGTCTTACTCTCCAATCAACATCTTTTGCTGTTTCCTCAAGGTCGAGGATGATTTCTCCTTGCATTTCAGGAACGTTTTTCGCAATAATGCCGAGAGCCGTTACCGCTGCAACTCTAACATCGAATTCTTCGTCACTTAATGATTGACGGATGTAAGACCAAATCAATCGAACTGATTCTGGATCGACTTCCACGATTCTTGATAATAACAAAACAGAGGCTTCACGAACGTTTTCATTCGGGCTTTCAATTCGATCTTTTGCGAGTTGAAACGCATCGTCAGCTAATTGCTTTCGGAATCCCAGAGCTGTATAGATCGCCTTTATTGCCTTTGCAGAGAGGTCGGAATCACCTTTTGTTGCTAGATCAAAAAGGGAATCAATCGTTGTTTGATCGAAAGAGTGACCTCTTCTTAGCGCTTCTATCAATGCCTCAACTGCTTCTGCACGGCTTTCTCCTAACTGCTCATTTTGTATCACTCGAACCAGTTTTTCAATAACTAGCTCGTTCTGTGCATAATAAGAACGCATTATTACTGGGAAAAGATGCATGGCTGCTTCCTTTACTGCTTGGTGTTCAGAGTATACTAAATCAAGTACCTCCATTATCAAATTCTCCCCGGGGTCGTAATTGTTTCTCAAGAGGCTAGTTAATATCGAAATACCGCATAATCTTTCGTTTGGTAATTCGGCCTCTATCAGTGATTGTAATTCCATCGCTAGATCTATACTTAACTCTGGCCTGATTTGCAGAATCGAGCTAAATAATCTCATAACGGCATCACTGGTCAAGTGCTCCACTTTTCCTTCCCTTAGGTGGCTTAGAAAGACACTGATTGCCATTTGCCCAAACTTCGTATCCAATTCAATTATCTTGCTCAATACACGCATTCCAGTTTCTTGCACTTCTTTGCTTTCTTCTACCATCGCTTTGATAACAAGACCCATTGCATAGGCAGCATAATTCGGCCATTTTGTTGTTATTCGAGCAAGTCCATTCGCTCCCTCCCAGCGAACCGCTATATCATCGTCCAACAATAACTTGTACAAGAGGTCTGTGGTATCTGAAACCAGCTCTTCATGGGAAAAACCTATCATGGAAAAAAGTCTTGCTAAATTGATCTTTGTACCAACATCTTCAGGAATCTTTTCCGCAAAATGGTCCAGTATCAAAGCTCCCAATTCCTGAGATGGGTTTATCTGATAGCAAGATTCTAGTGCTTGTATTGAAGCCAACTCGATATTTCGATGTTTGCTTTCTTTTTCTTGGAGCGTTATTTTCGCCATTTCTATTGCTTCTGACGGGTTGTACTGTATCCAATCCGAAATTGTGAGAAATAGAGCAGTTTTTCCTTGAACGGTTTTAAGTCTCTTAATTAATCTAGCGAATTCCTTTGCTTCTTTGAACGTTTCATGCGCATCCCATGCTAGACGTTTTTCCGAGGTGACTGGTGGATAGAAAAATACAACGCCTACAGCTAGAAGGAACGCAATATTTTGGATTATCAGAATGCTTCGCAGAATGTTTATGCTGTTTTCAAGCCCCATGTTTTCTGCAAGCCCAAGAGTTGCAGCGTTTGACGAAATTTGCTCGAAAATATAAGTAAGAACGACTCCTCCCGTAAGAAATACGGGGAAAACTAGCGTATACGCTGCGACTTTGAATCCCGTATCTTTCCAAAGTCCAGAAAATTGTCTTACGGCTCCTCGTCCCTTGTTTAGCAACGTAAACACCGCTATTTGAAATCCAACTGTCTCCGTTAAGCCTATAATCCCCGCAATTCTGGCAACTCTGATTCCCATGAAGAACACTGTCGTCAGTACTGCTTGCACACCAAATAAAAACAGAATGAATTTTCCAACCTTAATTCGTGGAACCTTATAGATCGTTCCGTCCGGTTTTCTAAATCTAATCGATAAGAATCCAAGTTTGCTCCACTCCTTTGGTTTTTTTGCTTCTATTAATTTTAGCGCAAGAAGGTCTTCTGCAATACCTGCTCCTGTGATGATGCCAATCGTAACTAAAGGAAAGACTACTACCCAGATGACGGTTGCAGTAAACCAGTTCTGTATCATCAAATAATACAGCAATGCTATCGGAATAACATAGGTGATTCCATACAAAATCAATGCAGTGAGCGCTGGAGAGAACACTTTTTTTCTCAATCTTTCCGCAATTTTTTCAATGGCCCTTTGGGTGGGGTATACCGCCGACTCTCCCGGGAGAGATAACACAAAAAAGTCAAAAATTGGATATACGACAAGAAGAGCAA
>JALTMP010000309.1 GCA_027001645.1 Candidatus Heimdallarchaeota archaeon | reverse complement strand
TGTTGAAAGAATGTTTTGGGCTCCTTTGCGGTTCCGTTTTAGCAACGATAACATTCAATAATGGATTACTAGTCTATGCATTAAACCTTTTTGAAGAAAAGTTGATTTGACACAAGCCTTTCTTTGCCGATAATCGTAACTAAGAAAATGGGGAGGCAAGGACTTTGCTTCTTAGCTCTACTTTGCATTGTGAGCTAGAAGCAAGTGGTTCTATCCGAAGAGATTGCCGATACCAACTTCCTCTTCGGAAATGGTTTCTTCTTCCTCTTCTTCTTCCTTTGCAGCTTCCTCGCCACCGGCAGCAGCGGTTGCAGCAGCGGGAGCAGCAGCAACAGCACCGGCCATGATTGCTTGAGACAAAGCTTCGTCGATGTCAATGTCGGATAATGCGGCAACAACCTGCTTGACACGGGAGTCATCAACATCGATACCGGCGGCTTCTAGGATTTTCTTAATTCCATCTTCGGTTATATCTTTACCACTCTTGTGGAGTATTAGAGCAGCGTATATGTATTGCATCTTATTTCTACCTCTTTTTGTTTTCTTTTTGGGCGTTTGGGTATGTTACCACTTAGGGCTATCCGAATAGGCCGCCCAATCCTACCTCCTCTTCGGATATTTCTTCTTCCTCTTCCTCTTCTTCAGCAACTTCCTCGGATTTTGCACTTGCAGTTGAACCCGCAGGAACTGCGGCAACCATTTGTGCGTAATCCTCTGGAAGTGCGTCGGGAGATTTAGAGAGTATGAACGCAATCAAGCCCTTAGCCTTGGCATCGAGGTGGCCTAGCACGACGGATGCGGTTTCTGGGGTAAGGTATGCTGCCTCGGAGGCCAAAGACAAGGCTTCACGATGGGCCTTGGCAATGATGAAGGACATCGCTTCTGGAATGTAGACCGGAGCATTGACCGCAAGGTTGAGGGCTTGTTGGTGTGCAACAACCATTTGGTTCTGAATTTCCTCGAAGTCTACAACAAGCGTTGCACCATCAATCACGCTTCCGTTGTCCCACGCCACTTCCACAACAATACCAACTTGGAAGGGCAGTATTTCCAATCTGCTTAGAACGGCTGAAAGAGTTCTAGAAACTTTTTCACCTTTTTTCAAGACTACAGTGTCTTTTGTGATTGCAATGGTTCCCTGCTCGATTCTTGTGGGGAGACCCGCCGCATTCAATTCTCCGATGACGGGACCTGGCGGAATTCCAGTATTGCGCTTGGTTACCAAGACATCATTTGGAGCAATCATTCCCGCTTTTGCCGGTGCGGGAAGTTTCTTTTTGTCTAGATATGTGGCAATCTTGAACGGATTGGTATTGGTAAGCAAGAACGCCATTGGTCCCTTGATGTGTTCCTTGAGGTTTTCGAGTCCCGGTTTTTTGTCCTTTACTAGGTCAATAGCTCGTTTCATTAGGGTGTTCTTAGCCATGACTATGGCGGCCTCTCCTCGAAGGTCTCGTCGGATTTGGTGCATCGCACTTGAAACGATTCCCTCAATGCGGACTAGGGCGATTGTGGAATACTTCTCAAGAAGTCCAACGAGCATCTCCACGGTTTCTACTTTCTTTGGATCAACGTGAGTTTGTGCAACTGCCATTATTTTTCACCAACCTTGACTGCAGGACCCATTGTAGTTTTCACGTAGATACTCTTAATGTTGCGTTCGCCCTGTTCTAAGCGCCTCTCAACCTCTGCGAGAACTGATTTTGCGTTTTCCACTAGGTCCTCGACGGGCTGATCAACCGTTCCGATTCTTGCATGGATTACTGGATTCTGCCTTAATCTCAAGAGAACAGTTCTTGAAAACCGGTTAAGAAAATCTGTAGGATTTGCATTTGGTGGAATTGGGGTCGGCATCTTACCGCGGGGTCCAAGGAACCTACCTAGTGAACGCCCAACCAAGGGCATTAAAGGTGCCAAAGAGATAAAGTAATCATTCTTCTTTGCAACCTTTCGTGCTGCTTTCGGATCACGAATAAATTGCTCCAAATCTTCTTTGCTAATGAGTTCAGCAAAGCCCGCATCCTTGGCTTGCTGGAGCATGGCGTCGTCCCCGATCAATGCAACAGAAACATCCTTGCTTGGTTTGTGGGGCAACAGAACTTGTGTATTGAACCGCTTTGCTGGGTCTCTGAGGTCAATATCCTTCAAGTTGATGGCCAGCTCCACTGTCTCCAAGAACTTTCGCTTTGGAGCAGATTCTATTGCTTGTTGAATCGCTTTTCGTAATGACTCGTCATCTAACATGTTCATTCCTCCCGCTCCCGACGAGAATGATCTCGGCGGTGCTCGCGGTGGCTAGCTTACAGCTAATCAACAACTGAAAACTTGCTCATTTAAAATTATCTAACGTGTCACCCTTCCACTCAAACGAATTATGTCTTTGTATTATTTATCGCAATGCAATTCTCCGTCCCTTAGCGATTAACTCTTACCCACTAGAGGATTTTTCGCTACTTTTCATTGACTTGATGCAGGTCTGAAAAATCCGGAGGATCCCTCGTTATGGTCCTGTGACTCATTGGTAGTGATTCATCTCTTGAAGCAGTTCACTAAGGACATGAAAGAATTAAAGCGTTGTGAACGACAGATTAAACCGCATTAAAGCCAA
The DNA here is from genome assembly GCA_027001645.1 of Candidatus Heimdallarchaeota archaeon. Classification (GTDB taxonomy): domain Archaea; phylum Asgardarchaeota; class Heimdallarchaeia; order Heimdallarchaeales; family JAJRWK01; genus JAJRWK01. The sequence goes on along the minus strand of JALTMP010000309.1, from coordinate 495 downwards.
CGAGGAGTCAAATGCATGTCTCGCGAGGGAATAATCAAGTATAAGCTATACCACACCAAGGTCTCTGTTCGTTTCAATGAACTGATCGGGCAATTGATCCATCTCAGACAAGAACTATTGAAGCGAAGGTTCATAGGTGTTTACCCCAAGAATCACCCCATTTTTCCAATGGTTGGGTTCGGAAACGTTAGCATGAGATATGGCGAAAAAGGCTTTGTCATAACTGGAAGCCAAACAAGTAACATAAAAGAATTAACAAGCAAAGAATTAGTTCTGGTTAATCACTGGAGCATTAAGGACAACACTGTTTACTCTACTGGACTCTTGGAACCATCGTCGGAAGCCTTAACTCACGCCGCGATCTATGAGTGCGCCGAGAGTGCAAAGTTTGTCGCGCACGGCCATGTTGTTGAAATCTGGGAAAATTCAGAGGCACTCGGTCTGGATTCAACTCCTCGTGACGCGGAATACGGAACACCGGATTTGGCTTTTGCA
>JALTMP010000308.1 GCA_027001645.1 Candidatus Heimdallarchaeota archaeon | reverse complement strand
GATCACGGTACGAGCTTGATGTCTCTTAGAGAGGGCTTAAAGTTTGATACGGATTTAGCATCAGATGTCGCGCCACTTTGGCCGGCTCTAGAAAAGATAGTTTCTGATCCAAGAGTTCACGCTATGAAGGATATGACTCGAGGAGGTTTTGCAAGTGCTATCAACGAGATAGCTATAAAATCCCAAGTAGCGTTGATCGTAGAAGAGGAGCTTATACCGGTTAAGCCCGCAGCTCAAGCGATTGCCGATATCCTCGGGCTGGAGATTATGGAGGTTTCTTGTGAGGGGCGAGCACTCATAATTGCTGAGAAAGATGCAGAGGAAGATTTGATCAAAGAGTTACGGAGGCATAGCATTACGCGAGATGCAGAAGTAGTTGGATATGTGGAGAAGGACCCCAAGGGAAGGGTGTTAGTAAAAACAGGAATAGGAGGGACAAGAATCCTAGATAAGCCTTACGGGGAACCGATTCCACGTGTTTGCTAGGTCAGGAGGGATGCCCGTGCATGAAATGACTAGAGTTAGAGAGCTTATCCGTTTGCTTCGACAAAGGAAGATTTCTGGAAAAGTTAGAATCGTTTTAGGTCACCTTGAAGCTACCCAAATCATGCTGGAAGAGGTAAGAGAATGTTTCGATATTGCGGTAAAAGGTACCGATCTAGAGGGATCCGAGATCATTTTTGTCCCACAACCAATAAAGATGAGATGCAATGATTGTGGGGCTGTTTTTGATGTGTCACTAAATGACTTTTCTTACAAGTGTTCTCGTTGTGGGAAAAGTGATTGCCAACTCTTAGAAGATGATGAGCTATCCATAATAACAGTAGATATCTTGTAGAGAAGTCAAGTTTTTTGTTTTAACTATAAATTCTTGAGCTATAACTGTTTTTTCTCCAAGATTTGGTTCTTCACTAAACCTTTTCAACACATTTCGATCTAGCTAAGTTGGAGAGGTGTAATCTTCATGTCAGTTGAAATTGATGAAGAAACAAAACAACAAGTCAGACAAATATTAGCTAATATTCAAAATCCAGTTACTTTGCGCGTTTTCCTTGACAAGGAAAATTGTGTGTATTGTAATGAGACAAGGAGCCTCGTTGAGCAACTCGCAGAAATGGCTCCCGATGGGAAGTTGAGCTTAGACATTCATGATTGTACGGAGGACAAATCCCCTATGGAGAAATATGGGATTGATAAGATACCTGCAATAATTGTTGATAATGGTGAGACTACAAACATTCGCTATTACGGAATTCCCGCGGGATACGAGTTCAGTGCTCTGTTGGAGGATATTTTGGATGTTAGCCGGGGCGAGACTCAATTCCTTTCTCCAAATGCGCAGGAGTATATTAAGTCAATTGATGAACCCGTACACATAATGGTGTTTGTTACGCCCACTTGTCCATACTGCCCCCGCGCAGTTAGACAAGCACATGCTGCAGCTTTGCTAAACAAGAACATTACTGCGGAAATGATTGAATCCATGGAGTTCCAGGAATTAGCCCAAAAGTATAGTGTCTATGGGGTTCCCAAGATCGTTATCAATGATAAAGTAGAGATCGAAGGGGCACCTCCAGAGCCAATGTTTATACAAAAACTCAAAGAGGCTTTAGCTTAGATTCTTTTTGCTCTCATAGCTGAGAGACATTCCTTTCTTTTTCTCTTTCTTATTGCCATATTCTTTTTAGTAGCCTTGCTTTTCCTGAGTTTTCGTCGTAAGAAAATAAACCGGCGTTACGAAGCTCGAATAACGCTCTTCTCACAGCTAAAGGCTCGATTCCGGTTGCGCGTGCAAGTTCTTTGATTGTCCATTCTTGTTTTTCGCCATGTGCGACAACAAGAATTCGAGTGTGGGGGTTCGCACTGTAGACCTTTTCAAGCAGAACGAGGTAGATATCGAGCATCTTCAGTGCATCGATTTCTTTTCCTCTTTCCATTGTTAGATCTTCATACTGCTTCGAAATATGTTCAAGTTGGGAAGTTATGTGATCCATTTGGCTCTTGACCTGCGAGAGACTAATTTGAAGCTCTTCATTTTGAGATTTTAGTGATTCAATTTCGTTGTCTTTTTGAAGCAAGAGATCAGCGGCTTGTTCTATTTCAACTCTAAGAGCATCCGCTTGTTTGAGACTTGCATTGTATTCTTTTTTTAATTCTTCTTGTTCTGTAAGCTTTCTGTTCAGCGTCTCAATTTGTGATTTTAGGTTTGATATCTGTTTTTTGGCACGCTTGTTTTCCTGTTCATATCTTGTTACAAGCTTTTGAAAGATATTCTCAACACTCGTCCGTAAAGATGCGAAACTTGCATCTAGAGTCTTGTCAAGTTCTTCGCTCAATTTGTCTGGCTTCATTTTGGTTCTCAAAAGATTACTTAACTATGGATTTTTAATGTTAGTGGGAATTTGTAGGACTGATTTTGAGACCATTTTGGTTACCGAAGGGCTAAACACGGCGTGTCCCAACTATGGGAGATAAGGTTTCTCTTAACAAGGCCTTGTGTGAGATAGCCATTACAAGAAGAATAAAAACGTAAATAGAATCTATGATCACTACTTTTCCAACAGCTCCAACTGTGGATCGAAGCGTCCAACTGATTAGCTGCGGAAGAAAGAGATAGGCCACGTGCCAATTAATGGCTTGTAATAGGGGTTTTAGGTTACCTTCATTTGAGGAGTTCCAGACCAAGACAGATAAGATCACGGTAAGAAGAACATATAGTGTTCTTTCCAGAGCGCCAGAAAGCAGTACAATTTCAAGCGCAAGAGACTGATTTGGGTCTAGAAGTGCGATGGTTAGTTGAGGGGTATAAAGTAAGGCAGTTTCTGTGAAACCCCAGCCCAAACCGAAGGCAATGATTGGAGGGGAATCTCTTAGAATGGGGAATTTTGTCAGCTCGTAGAACCTAATGAATTGGGCGGTGATGCCAAATAACAGCGCGAGCATTAAGAGGTAGCCCATGTGATTCGCCAGATACTCTGAGGCGCGGGTAGCCTGTTCGGGGTCATTGCTTAGCTCTGACGTGTTAAACCCCGCTTGACGCAGAACTAGCTCGCCAACAAGTAATCGGGGAATAAACAGCAATACTTGAGTAATAATCCAGCCAAAAGCCCCAAGTAGAGTTGCTTGCAGGAGGTGTGGTGATTCTGATTTTGAAATGAAGTAGAAGCCGGCTAAGGCAGGTCCTGCGGCGAGAAGCAAGAACAAGGAATAGGCAATTAATTCTAACATAATATCTGGATGCAAGTTATTCTGTCTTCCCAAAAGATTTTTGCTTTTACTTAAGGCGGTTACTTTAGGTTAACACCATCTGATAGGGAAACAGTAATGGGCTGTTCTTGGCCAGTCTCAGCTAGAAATTTAGATGAAGGTTCAATGATTGACAGCAGTTTGAGCTCGGCCTCTTGTCGGCTTCGCTCTCTATAGTAAACCAAGGTCAGACTAGCGAGTGAAATCAAAGAGAGACTGATTGTCATGGCATATAGTGTGAAGATTCCAAGAATGGTAACTCCGCTAATGACCCAGCTTAAATTGATGACCCTATCATAAACTACTCCTCCAAAGATTGGACCAATTATTGCCCCAATGTTGAAGAACATTTGAACCGTCCCGAATTCTTCCCCTCTTTTATGTGCGGGAACGACTTCCGATTGGAGCGCCCGAAAAACCGGCATCCGTATTGCCATTGACATTTGTCTAAGGATAAAGACCGCGATCAGCCATGTGATCGCCATTTTGATACCCAGCAATAGAATAAAAAATCCACCTGTAAGTGTTGAAAACCAAAGAATGGGGATTCTGCCTTTTCGATCTGAGAGCCAACCACCAAGTGGATTCATGAACATGCCTACCACGGACCCTAGGCCGATAATAACACCTATTGCCTCAGTGGACATGTTATAGTAGTCTAGTAGAAAGATTGTCATTAGGGGGAAAATGCTACTGAATGCAAATCCGTTAAGTACGGCATAGCCGTACATTGCAAGTAGGATTGGTGGTTTTTTGAAAAGTGGATCTCTCGCAGTTTTTGCAAGTGACTTGGTGCTACGAGTTGGTGCAATAATCATTATTCCGATGGTTTTCCCGATCTCACTCATAGTCATTGGTTTGTCTTGTTTAGGATCATGAATAAGAAAATGCGCGAGTATTGCAGATAGAAATGAAAGTAAGGCGGTGGATAGAAAGAGTGCACGATATGACGCAAGGTCGCCCAGACCAAGGTACTGATTAATGAGATAGTATCCGGCCGAGCCCATGAAAGGGCCGACAGCCCAACCAATTTGCATGGAGAACATAAATAAGCCAAGGTTTCTGCCAAGCTTTTCTTCTGAAGAAGTATCTGCAACAAGGGCTTCTGCAACTGGCCACACCGCGGCGCTTGCTACTCCCTGGAAAAAACGTGCAATAAACAGCAACCAGAAGCTTGAAGCAAACCCGTACATTGCACTGATGAACCCGTAGAAGATAAGCCCCACGAGGATTACTGGTTTTCTTCCAGAGGAATCACTCAATGCCCCATATTTCGGCGCGAGGAACGCTCTAGAAATCATGAAACCAGCAGCCAGAAAGCCAATTTGAGTTGCGATTCCGATTGAACCAATGATAGGAATATCAACAGTTTCTCCTATGGCCGCCAGATATAACGGGATAAATGGCATGATGAGACCATAACTCAGGTTAATTACAAAGGAGGATAGGCTGAGAGCAAAAAGGGTGCGCGTGTGATCCATTCCAATTTTTTTTACTGGTAAACAACATTTAACTGTTCCTCTTCTTTCTAATTCTAATGTACTTTTGAATGCGCATCACAAATAATCGCACAAAGAATGCACTTTTCAAATGGGCGTGCTAGACACTAGAATAGAAGGGCAATGAATTCGAATTCAGAGGATGACAATAGAAAAGATATGCCCGAGGAAGTAACTTCTTGGGAGGAGCTATTTGGTAGTCTACAAGAGGACATTCTGCGTGAATTTGGAGGACGAGAGATCCAAGGATTTATTCCAAAAAAGATTGAGATCGAGCAGATTCAGGGAGAACAGGCGTTGTGGACAAGAATCACTGATCCTTCGGGTCATGTATTTGAAAACAAACTTTCCCCCATAACCGCATTATTGTTAGCTTTCGCACACTTATCAACGATGGTTCATGGATCGATTAAGCAAACACCGGTAATTTCTCCTGAACAATTCTTGCAGTATTCTCAGGAATCTCTGCTATTATTGATTATTCAGTATTTTCAAGGAAAGGAAGAACTAAGTGATTTTTTGCAAGATGAAAAGAGAATTGAGAAGCTTGAGGGAGCAGTCAATATGGCTGCGTGGGAGTTAGCCGAGATCCTTCAGAGAGCGTTTTTTAGAACGAGGGGGGATGATGAAGAAAAGGAAGACGAGAATAATAAAGTTGTTTAAGCCATGCGGAGAAGTGAGACCATATGAGTTCTTTACAAGATGAAACAGGAGAAATCATTGTTTGTGCAATTTGTTCTAAAGAGATTGGTGTTGAGAATTATATCTCCTTGTCTCTAATTCGACAAAGCATTAATGTAGAAAAGAGAGAAGCAGAAATTCATGAATGGGAAGACTTGCTGTATTTCTGCGGTGAATGCAAGAGCATGGAAGATTTGCCCGATATTTTACTCTCAATTCTTGCGAGTGAAGCTGATTCTGCAGAAGACCCTTCTAATGAAGACAGCAACTGAATGACAGCGTAGGTTCTTAGCTTAGGGATTCGAGCGTGGGAGCAATGCTAGAAGTCGAGGTCAAGGTTCGCATTCTTCAAACGGATCGCATTCCTGAGTTAATCAAAAGCATTATGGAGAGGGGGTATGAGGATTTGGGCACAGTTATTGATGAAGACATGTACTTCAGTCATCCGTGCAAGGACTTTGCTACCACTGATGAAGCCCTTCGAATTCGAAAGGGTGAGACGCCAACAGTTACTTACAAAGGTCCAAAGGTATCGCCTAAATCCAAGACACGAGAAGAAATTGTTTTAGAAATTAGAGATTCGGGGATAGCAGAAGAGTTGCTCATGAGTCTCGGGTTCAAGGTTGTAGCAAGAGTCTACAAAGAACGGAGAAAATTCTCTAAGGGAAGCAAGCTACTCACTGTTGATTACGTTCCGAAGCTTGGATGGTTTGCAGAGTTAGAAACACTAGTCGAGGTTGATGAAGGGTTTTCAGCCTTAGAGCAGAAAGCTATTGATGAACTAAGGAAAATATTTGTGGATGTGGAGTATATTCGAGAATCTTACCTGGAAATGCTACTTGCGAAGGGAATTGATGATAATTCTCCTAGATCTTAGTTTAGCAATAAACAAATAGAGCCTATGCTTAGAGTTGCTAGAGTTAAATGTCAGGACTTGCAAAGGGCAGAGCGTTTGTTGTTGGAGGAAAAGCGCTGGATCAAGAAATGATTGCTACAAAGTTTCAAGAATTGAAAGCAGAAAGGGGATTAGACTTATTCAAGCCTTTTTCTATGAAATCTCAACAGATTAGTGGTGTTTTTGGGTTTCAATATGGTGTCGATCCTCAAAATGATTTTTGGAAAGCAGCGCACAAAATTGCAAGCTTTTTCAAGGGCAAGGATGTTGTTCTTCAGTTTCTTGAGCAACCGGACTTTTTGTCCTCGAATTGGAGACCAGTTAGTTATCTCACTAGACAAGGTTTTTCTCCTCTTTGGCCAAGCGATTTGGATGTTTCATTCTTGTTTCTGCAAGTTGCCTTCCTCACCAGGCCTTGGCAAGAAGTCATCAGTGATCAATTGCTAAAATTCAGTGAAAAATGGGATGAGGCATTTTATTTAGAGAATTGGAAGCATTATTTGATCTATCTATTTATTGTGTTGCCAGGAGACAAGGATCTAAATCATGCAAATAAGTTACTGACGGATTTGGTTCAAGGGCTTACAAAAAGAGGGGAGACATTAGAACCGTTAGCTGAAAGACCAGAAAAACTAGATTTCCTCTATCATGATTATGAAGAAACGATTTTTTCTGGGCTATTAGCCAGCACTACCCAAGGGGTATGGGTAACTAGGAGAGATGTCGTTCAGCTTTCTCTTCATTTGGAGGAGGAGAAGGCATTTTTCATAATTGAGCCAAAATCATAGGGAGCCCGTCATGGTTTCTTGGTTAAATTCGTTCATAGAGGGAGGTGCTAGCCTTGATGAACGATCTAGTGATGTCGTTCATTGCCACCTTTGTGGGTTGTTTGTTTTCGATCACGAGGGTTCCATTCACGACGACGTTTTTTACGTGATTGCGCTCTCCGATATAGACGAGATGGCTTAGAGCACTTCTTTCGTGATAGATGGGTTGCATTTCAACTGTGTCGAGTGATAGAGAAACAACGTCTGCTTTATAGCCTTGTTTGAGTTGTCCAATTTTTTCCATGTGCATGACTTCTGCACCACCGGCTGTGGCGAGGTACATTGCTTCACTTATTGGTAGCAAAGTGGGAGAATAGTGCAAGCCCTTGTAAAGAAGGGCGATTAGCCGGGTTGTTTCAAATAGATCTAATCGGTTATTGCTACTAGCACCATCGGTTCCCAGACTTGTTTTAACAGCATTGGAAAGATATCGGGGTAAGGGTGGAATCCCAGAGGCTAATTTTAGATTGCTGACAAGGTTAATGGATATCCCGACCTTTTTTGATTTCAAGATTTCAATATCTTTCTCGTTAGTATGTACACAATGAGCAGCAACAGTGTATTGATCCAAAACACCTAGTGAATCAAGGTACTGGGTTGGAGTGTTGATTTCTTCAGGGATGCTGAATCCCATTTCTTTTGCGAATTTCTTAATTGCTTCCATTTCTTGTTTTGTTTCCGCAACGTGCGTGTGAAAGAGTACGGGGGTTTCGTATTTTTCGTTATATTCTAAGAGAAGATCGTACAAGGTTTGATATGCCTCATTAGTGACAGTATATGGGGCATGGGGCTGGAGTGCTACTCGGATTAGGCCATTGTGAGATTGGTGCCATTTTGCCACAAATGCGTCGTCTCTTTTGTATTCAGCGATAGGATGTAAAACAGGGTATCCCACAACACCTCGCATCCCTAGTTCTACAAATGCTTGAGCTTCTTTTTCTGGATGCCAGTACATGCTGTTCGCGGTTGTAGTTCCCGAGCGGAGCATTTCTAGAGCGGCTAGACGAGCCCCGTAGAAGACGTCCTCAGGAGTGAGATGAGATTCCATTGGCCAGATGTATTTTTCTAGCCATTCCATAAGAGGAAGATCATCGGCTATTCCTCGAAATAAGGTCATTGCGGCGTGTGTATGGGTATTGATCAACCCTGGAATGAGAACATCTGTTTCTTTGTTCCCTATGAGATCGTGCCCGGCTAACTCGGATTTTGTTTCTTTATAGGAGCCCATCGCTACGATTTCACTGTTTTCAATAATAATCAGCGGATCTTTGGTTACTTCCACTTTTCCAAGCTCGGGAAAAGAATACGCGTATTTCCCGCGAAGGGCTAATTCACTGGTTGTCATACGGTTTGGAGCGAGGAAGTAAAGATAAAAGCTTTTTTGGGGCTAGATTCGTTTCCAAAACCCGAGTTATGCGATTTCAAAGTTCTTCGAGAGAAGCTCTTGAGTGATTTGCATGAGTTCAGGGCTACTATAGAACGATATTGGTGTTACGGCAATGCTTTGATTTCGTAATACCTGAAATGAATCGGTATCGGGTTTTAGGTCTTTTCTGAGTTCTCCCCAGAGCCAGTAGTATTTTTCTCCTCTTGGGTCTTCTCTTTCGATGAGATAGTTGACGTACTTGTATTTAGCAGGGGGAACGATTTTGATCGGAGTGTCCTCTGTGGTTTGCCGGGGGAAATTTAGGTTTACAAAAAGCACTTGGTCCCAATACGAGTCTGGAAGCTCAAGCAAAGCTTTCACAATCATGATGCCGATTTTTGCGGCGGCATCGTACTCTGTTTCTTCTCCTGGTTTGAAGAACATATTTTCGGGTACGTCAATTGAAAGAGCGAAACTCGGGACATTCCTTAATCCAGCCTCTAGAGAGACGGCACAAGTACCTGAAGTAAGAATACTGTGAAGTGAGGAATTCTCACCGGAATTAATTCCGCTAAGTACCAAATCAGGGTCTTTCCCATAAACGTGGTTGTAAAGAAGAATGCTGTCTGCCGGATTTCCGTTCATGCTGAAGGCGCGGAGACCGCTGAGAGTTTGAGCATTGTTCATTCTTAGGGGTTTATGAAAGGTGAGGCTTTTTCCGCCGGCAGATCGCTGGGATCCGGGCGCAATGATTACGGGGTGTCCCAAGGCTTTTGCGTGGCGGGCTAGAGCATCGATGCCAGGAGAGCCGACGCCGTCATCGTTGGAAACAAGAATGTCCATATAAATCATGTGCTTTCTCGAAGGAATGTTTTTGATTATTGCTATGTGCAACAAAGACGGGCAATACCACCACATAATATAGAAAAAACAGATAATGTTTGATCATGATATGACACCAGAATGGTAACGGAAAAGCAACCCATGACAGAGCAAAAGGGAATCATATTAGCGACAATTGAATCGCTTCCTGAAAATTTCAGACTATTCATTACTGAAAATGCTGAGATCTGGTCTCTGGGCGTTGGGTTAGCATTTTACTATTCGGCGATTCGCGTGTTTATTACGCAAGTTACGGGCAAGCTAACGGATGTATTTCCAATCCCGGCTCTCATGTTAATAGGGTCTCTTCTCTTCATAGGCCCTTTGCTTTCGTTGTTTATGAAAAGGATTCATACGATGCCACTAATCATTCCCACGGCGATAAGCATTGCAAAGCTGGGACAAGCATTACCGTTTTTTGCTTTCCGCATGGGATTTAATACTGCGCTACTGATTCTAACAAGTGCATGGGTCACTTATTACTTGTATTACATGTTTCAGATGGTGGAAAAGAGAGATCTTTTGCTTGCGTTGGGATCAAGCGTAATCATTGACCTATCGTTGCGTGCTCCGATTTTGGGAGTAGATTCTGGGTTAACAACAAATTTGTTCGTGTTAGCGATGGTATTAGTTTTCTCAGGGCTGTTTGTTCTAGGCTCATACATTCTTACGGTTACGGAGGAAAAAGAACCCGAGCAAGTAGAATCGGGACATGGGGGGCTATTACAAGGAATCATGTTCTCAATGCTGGTTACGGTCTTTCTGTTCGAGGCAGGCAATGCTGGCGAAATGACATTGATGTTTTCAGTCCGGCCGTTCCTCGTTCACCTAGTTCTTCTGTTCTCGCATGTATTCATGCTCATGATTGCCATGTATGTTTTGGAAATATTCACTGAAAAACAATGGCGGTGGTTCATAGTAGCACTCTTGTTCTTCAGTGGAGTGGTGTTATTAGAGAGCATAATCCTTAGACCATGGAGACTATGGATCACATATCCTTTACCATTCTTAGCAATACTTGCGTTCTGGTTGTTTTATTCGCGAGGATTCCTTTCTATACAACACATGGATTATGCAAGGTTCACTGCAGGGTTGATGCTGGGATTCTTTTTCCTTCTCATTTTCACGATGACGTTTCTCCTCTTTGATAATCTTGTGATAGAAACGATGCCAGCATTGATTCTCCTTGGAGCATCTATTTGGTCTGTAATAGGAGGCGAAGAGTAAGGTGTCCGAAGATGAAAAATCTGCCCGATATCAGATGAATGCTATTTTTCTCTCAATCGTTATTCTCACAAGTCTTAGTGGTGCGATTGTTTTTGATTCTTCCCCTAACTCGTTTATCCCTCAAGACAATAGCCTTATCGTAATGACGTACAACACCCACTTTGGTGTAGGGATTGATGGAAATTACAACCCGGAGAGAATTGCAAAGACTGTAGCCAAAGCGAGGGTTGATATTGTTGGTTTTCAAGAAATTACAAGAGCAACGGCACTAAACGGGTTTGCAGATTTCGCCAGCGATTTGTCTCGAGAGATGAAAAAACAGGGATACGAGTACTCCTACGTAGGAAATGGAGGGAGGCAAGCACTTCATAATGCAATCTTTTCTCGATATCCCATTATAACGGCGGAGACGGTTCCAATTCAGCCCACAGTCACGTATCAGAGAACTTTGATAATTGCGGTTCTCAACGTTGATGGAGTCAATGTGACAGTTGCTGTGACGCATGTGACACATGTGATCGAGGAGCGTTCGAACCCTGAGAGAGTAGAGCAGATCAAATATGTGCTTACTTTGCTAGAGTCTATTACGGGTCCCCTGATTCTTTTAGGAGACTTCAATGCAGAGCCAAATTGGAATGAAATTTTCACCATTCAGCTTGCAGGATATCATGATGCTTTTGCTAAGGCAAATGGCGTGAGTGCGACGGGCTATACTTACTCGTCTGAAAGGCCTTTTCAGCGAATCGACTATATCTTCCTCAAGAACAATGTCTCTGTGTTAGATTCTTTTGTTATTAATTCGAAGGCATCAGATCATTTCCCGGTAGTAGCGATTGTGGACATTTGAAAACCTAGAATTATACCATATCAACGACTTTTAGTGCGTGAAATGATTCAATGATACATTTTGCCCCTTCGCGTATTAAGCTCTCCGCACTAGTTTTCCCCGTAATTACTCCAATGGCATTTAACCCTGCAGCGACAGCAGAAGCGATGTCGTGAGTGCTATCTCCGATGGCAATGGCTTCTTTGTGGCTTACGCCGGATTTTTCTAATCCTTTCAAAAAGGGCTCGGGATACGGTTTTCCTCTGGTCACATCATCCCCGCTGACCATTTCATCAAAGAAGG
>JALTMP010000307.1 GCA_027001645.1 Candidatus Heimdallarchaeota archaeon | reverse complement strand
GTCCCACTGGTTAAGCTGACTAAGCAATTGGATTCCGTACAAGGTGGCAAGTCAATTGTTCACTACTCACCTATTGGGAAAAACGCAGGGGTTTCAAAAGAATCAAGAGAAGCAGTTTTGAAGAAAAAGAATTCAAACAATTTATCCAAATAGTTAGATTATTTGTCTTTTGCGGGAGGATCTCATGCAACACCCCGTGTCTTTTCGAATCGTTTCCAATTACATAGGATGAGAGATTACGACAAATTCATTAATTGCTGTTTTATTCCTAAAGCGGGAAAAAAATGAAACTGATCTTTGCTCCTGGTTTCGGCGCTTCCAAAAGAACATTTCCGTATTATGAGAGCGTTTTTGGAGACAACTTCGTTAGAGTAGATTTCTCAAACTGCATCACTTTGGATCAGCACTTTGCCAGAATCGAGGAGGAGATTAATAAAATCCCAAAAGAAGAAGACTTTGTTCTTGCAGGACATTCCTTTGGAACTGCGATTATCAGCCACTATCTGGCTAGAAAGAGGCCAAACAACCTCAAAGGCGTTGTGTTAATCGGTGGAGGCCCCCGATTTTATCCGCCTAAAGGCCTTGGATTCTTAATGAGTTTGCCGTGGATTTTTACAGTTCTTTTCCTAATTGGTCTTGCACTGGCAAGTCCTTTCCTATTCTTACTTAAGGGATGGAAGGGGATGATGGAGCGCCTAGAGGCTATATCGTTGGCAAGGAGACTAGGCGTCAGATACATTCACGCAACATATAATCAGACGTTTAGAAAGGTACTTGGGCTTCCTCAAACAAATCCCGTAGATGTACCCGCAGTATTTGTTCATTTGCCAAGAGATATTCTAGTGCCCGAAATGGCTTATTCAGAGGCCAAAACATTGTTTTCAAAGATTGAGAAACGACAAATTCCTACAGATCGTTATCATTTCACTGAACAGTTTGACATTTATGTCTCGGGGCTAGTTGCATATTGGATTCACGAACGGTTAGGAAGAAAAAAACCGGAGCTACCCCATGATGTTCTCTTTGCTCTGCAAAACCCCGAGGCGACTTTTGAAGCATTGGATGGCATTGATATTTCTCGCAAGCCCGTCATTGGTGCCCTATTGTTCATAGTGGTTTGGTGGAGATTTTTCAAACCGGACAATCCTGCACTATTGGTTCAAGGGGCATACAAGTTCGACCCCAGTGATGGTGTTAGCAGGCAGGAAACTGTCTTACTCATTGCGTACGTGATCATACCCCTTATTATCATATTGGACAGTTTTGTGTATCCAAGATTACCTCTCATAATGGAAACAAATCCGTCGGCTTCGCGTTTTCAAAAGGTTTCCATTATTTTGCCAACAAGAAATGAAGAAAAGAACATTGAGAAAAATCTCAAATCCCTTTTTTCTCTAAACTATCCGGAATACGAAATCATAATGGTTGATGCCAGTACCTCGCCTCAAACCGTCGAGCTGGCAAAACAAGCTGAAGAAAAATATAATCAAAAGAGGGTCAAGTTCAAAGTTCTTAGGGAGCCTCCGCTGCCGGATGGCTGGTTTGGTAAAGCATGGGCATGCTGGAATGGTTATAAGCTTGCTGAGGGGGATCTCTTGCTTTTTATTGACGCGGATACCATTCATTCAGAGTGGTCACTAATGAGCTCGGTTGAGGCTCTAAACAGAAACGACATAGATGCACTGAGTGTGATTGGAAAATTCGAACTTGTATCATTTTGGGAGAAGGTCCTTTTACCCTTCATTCACATGTTAATGTTTGCTGTCATGGGGGGAAGATTAATGAATCACAAGAAATGGCCTCTAACACTGGGTATTGGACAGTACCTTCTTTTCAAACGAGAGTTTTACGAGAGACTCGGAGGCCATAAAGCGGTTAGAGATCAGATTTCTGAAGACTTGCGGCTTGCTCGAAAAAGCAAAAAAATGGGAAAATACATGGTGTTCTCGGGAAACAACATTTACTCCGTTCGAATGTATACTTCATTCAAGGAAATTTTTTTCGGGATCGGGAAGAATGTTTATGACGGACTCGGGAGAAGAATCATGTTCTCAATTGGAGCAGGGATTGCTCTTTTCATCTGGCTCGTATTGCCATTTGTAGTATTTCCAACTATCGTATCCACGTTTGGATGGAAAAGTCAAGTAACGAGATGGTTCATCTTTGGAATGCTTGCACTTATGGGTCTGATCCTTCCCGCTCTTTTGGAAAACGACGTTCCGTTTTACTATGCATTTCTATTTCCCATTAGTGTTGTAGTCTTCTTTGGGATACTTGCGTGGAGCACATATATCGGGGCAACCAACAAGGCGTTTACGTGGAAAGATCGAATTTATCATATGAATATGACCTAAGGAACAAATTGTATGTGAGATGCCATTTAAAGAAACGTTAGTTTCTTGAAGAGAGTCCACAAAACAAACATGTGTCTGGCAAGAAAACAAAAGCGATTATTCGTCGAATTCCAGGTGGTGACAAAATAACTGCGGAACCAGGAATTCCTTTGAAGAAAATCTTGAAAGAGATAGGAGTTCCCAGAGATTCCATCGTTGCCCTTAAAGACGGGCATCCTATCCCAGAAGATACGATCTTGAAAGCAGGTGATGAAATCGAGTTAATTAGTGTGATATCGGGGGGACGACGACCTTAGAGAGGAAATAAACATGAAATGTAGAAAATGTGGATCACCAGCAATCATTCACATTCGTAGGCATAAATCATCATTTTGCAAACAATGCTTTAACGAGTATTTCTTGAAACAAATCGAAAAAGCAATCTCCAAGTTTTCTATGTTTGACTACGCTGATAGCCTGCTACTCCCTGTGTCAGGAGGAAAGGACTCTGTTGCATTGTGGCATGCGCTCATTTCATTGGGTTATACACCGCATGCTTTACACCTGCAATTGGGGATCTCCAAGTATTCCGAAAATAGTCTACGCGAGTGTAGGCGGTTTGCTGAAAAATTCGATGTTCCGCTCGATGTTGTTTTTCTGGAAAAGGAATCCAGCATTACAATTCCCCTCATCAAGGAAAAGACGTCTATTCGGATTTGTGGAGCTTGTGGAACTGCAAAACGATACTGGTATAATAGATACGCATTGAAAAACAAGCATGATGTTATTGTGACAGGACATAATGGTGACGATCTGGCAAGTCAACTGTTTCATGCTGTGAAATCATGGAACATCCCTTCCATGCTATCAACTTATCCTGTAAGGGAAGGCAGGGGAAGCCTTGTCAAGAGGGCAAAACCCCTAGTTTACTTAACAGAGAAAGAAACCATGGTTTACGTCCTAAGTAATCAACTACCAGTACATTTGGAAGAGTGCCCCTTAGCTCAAGGAGCTTGGTCAATAACTGAGAAAGAAATGCTTAACTCAATGGAAGAAAGGCAACCAGGATTCAAATATCGCTTTTTGACAGAATTCTATAAGCACGCCTTTCCCAAACTTACTAACAATGCTAAGCAAGAGAACGTGAGAAACGCTTTCCAAGAATGTATTCAATGCGGAATGCCATCGGCAAAAGAATTGTGTTCCTATTGCAGATTAGTGGAAACGACAAACAGAGCGAGATAGCATTTCCTCGGAATGAGAATTATATGTTAGAAAATAGGGAGGAGGAGAGGTTTCCATTCAGTCGATGGAAATTATTTACTGAAGTGGTTTTCTGTATCTCCTGAGTAGGAGACTGCTTGTTACTACAGATACTGAACTAAGAGCCATCGCAAGTCCTGCTAGTTCCGGAGGAAGGGTCAAATGAGTGAGTGGATAGAATACTCCCGCTGCCACTGGGATGCCAGCTGAATTGTACCCAAGAGCCCAAAACATGTTGAGACGAATTCTTCTCATTGTTACTTTGCTTAGATGAATAGCATTGTAAACGTCCTTGAGATCGTCTCTCATGAGTATGATGCCTGCGCTTTCAATAGCAACGTCTGTTCCGGAGCCAATAGCAATGCCAACATCAGCTTGAGCAAGTGCAGGGGAGTCGTTAACACCGTCCCCAACCATTGCAACAGTATATCCTTGTTCTTGTAGCTCTTTGACCTTTTCTACCTTTTGAGCCGGAAGTACTTCAGCAAATACGTCGGTAATGCCTACCTGTTTAGCTATTGCTCGAGCGGTTCGTTCATTGTCTCCTGTTACCATCCAAGTCTTAATGCCGAGTTCATTCAAGTGGCTGATCACTTCTTTCGCTTCTGGTTTCACAGTGTCTGCCACTGCAACAATACCGGCAACTTTGTTCTCAACGGCTATGATCATTGCGGTCTTTCCTTGGTCTTCTAGGGTGGCCATTTCTTCATTGACTTTGTCAGTAACCTCAATACCGTTTTCTTTCATGAAAAGACGATTACCTACAAGGACTTGTTTTCCAGAAATCGTAGCTTGAACACCTTTACCCTTTACTGCCTCAAAGTTGGTAGGATCTTCAAGAGACCCCACTTTCTCGAGAGCATACGAAGCAATTGCCTTTCCAAGGGGATGTTCAGATCCTTTTTCAGCAGAGCCCACATAGAATAGAAGGTCCTTTTCTGAGACCTGTTGATCAATAACAACTAGGTCAGTAATGGTTGGTTTTCCGTAGGTGAGAGTTCCAGTTTTGTCGAAGATAATTGCATCTACCTTGTGTGCAGTTTCTAGGGGTTCTCCCCCTTTGATGAGAATACCCTGGGTAGCTCCAACTCCGGTTCCAACCATTACAGCAGTGGGAGTTGCGAGGCCAAGAGCACATGGACAAGCGATGACAAGAACGGAAACTGAGAGAAGGAAGGCAAACAAGAACGGTGTTGTTCCCGGGGGCAAGTTACTTGTGGAGTAAATTCCAAATTTCAGTAAGCTAAACCAAGTAACAAAAGTAACGATTGAGATAAGAACCACTGCAGGAACAAAATACGCTGACACTCGATCTGCAAAGTTCTGAATAGGCGCCTTAGAAGACTGGGCATCTTGGATAAGTTTAATGATTTGAGCCAAAGCTGTATCCTTTCCAACGCGTGTAGCACGAACTTTAATCATTCCTTCGTTGTTTACCGTGCCCCCAACAACCTCATCGCCTACTTCTTTGTTTACGGGCATGCTTTCTCCAGTAAGCATGGATTCATCTACAGAGGTTGAACCATATTCGATGACGCCATCGGTTGGGATGGCTTCGCCGGGTCTTACAAGGAGCAGATCTCCTTTGTTGATCAGTTCTGCGGGAATCAGTTCCTCTGTGCCATCTTCCTTGATTAGCGTAGCCATTTTGGGTTGAAGATTCATGAGCTTCTTAATAGCGTCAGAAGTTTTTCCCTTGGCTACTGCCTCCAGGTATTTTCCAAGCACAATGAATGAAATCAAAAGAGCAGCAGTCTCATAAAAGACTTCACCCTCAAATTCGGGCTGGATCAAAGGATAGAATGTCGAAAAGATACTGTAGAAATAAGCCGCAGAAGTACCCAAGGCAATTAGGGTTTCCATGTTTGCGGATCCATGTCTCACGGCTTTGTAACTGCTGACATAGAATGTTTTACCAACGCCAAGTTGAACAGGAGTCGTTAAAATCAAAAGAAACACATAGAGCCACAAGACTTCGCCAGCAATTTTTGGTTTCTCAATTATTTCAACGAAGTTTGGAAACCATGATCTGAAGGGCTCGATTACTGCCATGGATAACACAAACACCGGAATAGTAAATGCAAGGCTTATCCACAGCAAGCGCTTCCACTTGTTAATCTCTTCAATGCGCTCCAATCTTTCGAGGTCTACGTCATCTGTCGCAAGTCTTGCACCGTAGCCGATTTCTTCAACGGCCTTAATTATGTCTCTTGGATTAACTTTGTCATCAACAAATTCTACTTTTGCTCGCTCCGTAGTTAGATTTACGGAAACGCTTAGTACGCCCGGTAATTTCTGTAATTGCCCCTCAATTGATGCTACGCATGAAGCACAAGTCATTCCGTCGATTTCCAAATCAAGAAGGTTTCCGCTACTTTCCTTAATGGGTTCAGCATCATAACCGATCTCCTCAATCTGTTTGGCGACTTTTTCCACATCGACTGCGTTGGGATCGTATTCCACAACTGCAGTTTCTGTCATCAAGTTTACAGAAATTTCCTTAACTCCTGGTAGCTTTTTCACTGCATTCTCTATCGATGCTACACAGGAAGCACAAGTCATTCCTGACACTCGTAATTTTGCTTTTTCTGCTTGTTCAGCCATAATATTTTTACCTCCGTGGTAAGTTAAGGGGGTTTTGATAGGCACTTTTTTGTTATCTAGTCCCGACCAAATTACCCCTATGTGTCTGAAGTGATATATCACAAATGGTAATAAATAGTTTGCCCTATGTCAAAAAAAAAGAAACCAAAGAAGTTAGATCATTGAATGAAAAGAAACGCGAAACACTAATCGAATTAAGGATACATCTCTCACCCCAAGAACTGAGATAATGAAGCACAAACCGTCAACTATCATTTACACAATATCCATTTCTTTCTCAATAACTCCGTTGTTAGTCCAGTAAAGACCCACAAGGACCATCACTAGTCCCAAGAAGAGGAAAACATTCATTCCTTCGCCAAGAAAGATGATGCTTAGAATCGTAGCAACGACAGGGACCGCAAGTTGAATAGCGCCCGTAACAATCGCGGTTTCTTCGCTAAGAATTAACAGGTAAAAAAAGAAACCCAATGACGTAGCACCAAATCCGATTATGACCAGCAAAACAATCAAATCAAATGTCCACTTGATTGAAAACCCAGCAATCATAACGGTTATCGGAAGTAGAACCAGAAATCCAAAAACAATAGAGAACGTCATCGTTTCCAAAGGGTCAGTATTCGAAAACCATGCTTTTAGAAGAACTGTAAATACAGCCCAGTCTAACCCCGCAAGAAGGCTAAGAGTGTTGCCGAGAAAGTATTCTTGACCAAAAACGCTGAGAGAAACAGTTCCCGAGCTCCAAATAATAACCAAAACCATTCCGCTTGTTGCAGTAATCACGCCTGCCCAGCCCATTTTAGTGAGTCTTTCTCCTAGAAAAAGGAAAGAAAAGGCGACAATAAATACTGTGTTCCCATTGAGAAGCACACCCGAAGCAATTGCTGAAGTATACATTACTCCGTAAAAAAGAAGTACGGGAAATAGAGACGCTACAAGCCCAATTATAATCAGACGCTCTTTTTGGGGATAGTCTCTAACCGTTTCAAGTTTGTGCTTTCCGTTTAGAGCTGAGATTAGGTATAGGCCCACTCCTCCGAAAAAATATCTTAGGAAAGCAATTTGCATAGGATGAATGCTCTCGTCTATTGCAACGAGGAATCTTCCAATGACTGTTGTTGAAGCCCACAAAAGGACAACGAACACACCGTATAGGAATGTTTTCAGATTCATTTTCGCCTAGTGAAGCGCAGAGCTAGCTGATTAAAAAGACAGTGTTCGAATCAATCCCACATTGCGTTTGGGAACAGTTCTAAAGAATACTCATACTAGGTTGACCCTATATCGATTGCAGTGGATGCCCACTGTTCAATTTCAGAAGACGAGCCACACTGATCACATGATACTTTTCCATATTTCATTTGTTGTTGGAGAGCGATGATTGCAGACATTCCACGATAGTGACAGGATGGGCATTCAACAATACCAAAACCAGGAGCAACATCAAAGCCCTTTTTCATGATCGCCCCTGCCTCAAAACATGAGCTAATCTGCCCACAATTTGGACACTCAACATCGCATGCCCCGTCTGGGTTCTGAATCGCTTTGAATTCTTTGTAATTGGCTTTGTAGTTGCACTTCCTGCATATAACTTGCATGGCTAATTCTTTTGAACTCAGCTATTTAATGGTATTTTTTATTGAAGCAACTACATATTCAGGGTAAAGGCGGGATGAAATGATCTTAAGCTTAGAAACATTTGAGATAAGCTCTTTTGGCTTGAGGATCTTTCTTTTGAAGAGTCCATAAAAAATAGTTGCATAAAGTTTGAAGTTGGACATGTCTCTGTTTTTCCGAGGAATAACGTGCATATGGACGTGGTCAACGGTTTGTCCAGTTCCTTCGCCATCCTGTACGACCAAATTATAGCCTTCAGATCCAAACGCTTCTCTCAGTACACGATACAAGGCCTGACTGAGGAGGCCAATTTCTGTAATCTCGCTGGTAGTTAATTCCTCCCAAGTCTCTACGTGTCTTTTAGGAATGACGAGTGAATGCCCAGGTAGAACTGGCTTTATGTTGTAGATGACAAAAGCTTTCTCCGATTCCATAAAGGATTCCTTTTCTCTTACTGTTTGGTTGCAGAAAGGGCAGCCATTCACATGGTCTGTTTTGTCTGCCTTATTTTCAAGCCTTTTGTAGGAGAAAAAAACATTTCAAGTATCGGAAAGGCGAATAATATTTTGTAATTTCTTCAGTAGTAGAACACAATTATTCGAAATCTTTAATATCTAGATGGAACAAATATATAGCGCTGGTAGATGCAAGGGTGGTCGAAAGACCAAAAACCGAGTAATGCTCAATACTTGGTTACCCAAAACCCTGCCGATCCTATCGGATTAAACTCCGATTCCCAAGGGGTCCATCCTGAGGGATTCTCCAAAAGGAGAAAGGAAGAGGCGTGGAACGAAAGTTCCAAGGGGTTGGGCATCTACCAGCATTTTTTATTTTGAGAGCAAACTTATGCCTTAATCACTGTAAGTCAGAAGCAGATTTTTTTGTAGCTTCTGTTGCTTCGGCACTAATGGAAAAGTTCTTCTTGCGAATCCAGAGTTGGAACGCGTAAGCCAGAGCCAGAAGAATTACTGCAATGACAAAAGCGACAAGCAATGCGAGGTTTAAGCTCTTTTCTGCCAGCTTGATGAAACCAGAGCCGAGCAAAACATAAAACAGTGTTCTTGGAATAAGACCGATCAAAGTTGCAAGAAGAAAACTTTTGCGTGGAATCTTGAAGAAACCAGCAGCATAAGAAATGGCGTCAAATGATAAAAATGGGATAAGTCTAGCGAGAACAATTGTTACGAAACCGTGTTTTTCAAGGTAGTGCTCTATTGCAAGGAGTAGCTGAGGCTCCACTTTTTTTGTGATCAATTCTTCTCCTTTCCAGCCAATCCAAAAGGCAATTAATGCGCCGACCATTGCACCAAGCAGAATCGAAAAGAAAGCTAGAGTTGATCCCCAGAAATAGCCATATTTTTCGACCAGACCAGCAGCACCCACAGCCATTACGATTTCTGACGGCAACGGGGAAATTATTGATTGAAGAATCATTGCAAAGAAAAGTCCGAAAAAGCCGTACTTCCCGACCAGTTCAAGAAGGAAAGTTAACAACGAATCAAACACATGTGATAAAGCGTTCATACTTTTAGAAGGATTTGGAAAGAGCTAGACATACTGCCAAAACTTTAGGGCAACTAGTTCTCTTGCTACTCTACTTGCTTGTCAATTATAGCGTTCAGCGCGTCGAGGACTTGTGGGATCAATTCTTCAGGAGCTGTTATTCCTGCAGCGCTTTCTTCTCCGCCCCCGTCACAACTCAGAGAAGATGCTATTTTAGAGGCGATTTTGCCCAAATGAATGGGGAAATTGTGTTTTTTTCTCAAAACAAACCGGGCATTCCCTCCCACTCTGCGAATAGCCACTCCTACGTTAGAGTTTGTGCTCGTAGCGGCGATGAATGCATTGTGCCCCATCGAAGCAATCGGACACTCAATTATTACCCCTAATTGACCATAGCGGATTGCGTGCTCAGCGATAAAATCTATAGCAACATCTACTTCTCTACTGGCTTCTCTAGCAGCTTCAACCACTTCAAAGATTTCTGAAGGAAGAATCCCTACTGAAAGTTTGTCAGTGATTGTTCGCTTCAATGAATCAGACTCGATGATTCTGCATGCTTGTTTGAGAAGGAACGCTTGATAGTATATGCTTGCTTCGTCCCATAAGTCAAGGATTAATTTTAGTAATTTGCAATTCTTTGCGTAGTCGGCAATGGCTCCATAGGCCGCAAGAAACATTTGCTTCCTATTTTTAATGGGATTTTCGGAATCAAAACCGCATAGTGCTTCGAATGTTATTGAAGAGGTGGAACAGCTAATGCTTTGTCGATATTCGTGTGTTAAACTTTTGATTTCTTCGTGTGATAGATCTGGAGGGAGAGAGTGGTTATCAAAATAGTAAATGGGATACTTTTCGCTAGCTGCTTTGAATCTGGCAAGAACGAAATCTCTGACTTGAGGGTTTATTGCTAGATCTACGATGAATAATTTCCCAATAGTTTTCATAGAGCGCTCAACGGATCTCATGGCTTTGTGTAAAAGCGATGGCTTGGAAAAAACCACTCGAGCCCCAGGGTAAATAGATTTTATAATCGCCGCACTGCAAATGCCATCTGCATCGCCGTGGCTGATTATTGCGACATTTGTTTTCATCGCGGGGGATGATCGACTGGAACTGTTCACAAGAAATACTAGTTTTTGAAATTAATATTTGCTCCAGAGGAGTAGAAGAAAAAGTAAAGAGCTAAGAAAAAGAGAAACCTTTCAAATGTAACATGCCTTACCTGGAGGCTTCTGGTGTTTATCATTCGACATTTATCGGAGCTTTTTTTTGGATCTTTAATCTGGAAAGCCACTTGTTTCAATAGCAAAAACATTGAGGTGTGTGTTCAATTCAAAAGATCCCTTAAGTCCGAATGAGAAGAAAGAAATCGATTCAGGCATAATGGGGGAGTTTGGATAAATACCACTCCTATCACTTTTTGAGGAAATAGCTCATACATTTTTTACAAAAACGACAATATACGCATGCATTATTTTTAAAGCCCTGAATTAATTTATAGCGAGATATCGAAGGATGACCATCTTGTTGCCTTCTATTAACTATTAAAAAGGGAGCAGATTTCATTAATACACGTAGTAAGTTTAGGAATTGTTGCATTATTGACTAGAAAAGATATAAGCAATGAAGAGGATTACTTGTTTTAGAACATACTACAGCTGCTAGAATATCAAAACTTATCCGTAACAGCAGTATTGGTGAGCATATGAGTTTACTTCAAAGACTTTTAAGATTGTCTCCATCTGTTAAGGAGGCTACGGTTTCGATTTTGGGCCCATCCAAGGCAGGGAAAACCACACTCATACAATTCCTTGAAACTGGTGTGCCCCCAAATGAGGAGCCTCTTTCTACTCTTGGAATCGATTTCCGGAAAAAACCGATAGCCATTGGAAAGTGGAAACTGAAATTGATTGATGTCGGGGGTCAAAAAGCGTATCAAGACGCGTTTTGGGACTTTGCAGTCGAACAATCCGACGGCATCATTTACGTAATTGATGCAACTATCAAGCCAGAAACTTCTCCAGAAGTGTTTGCCCACCACTTAGCTCAATTTAGATACGTACTTGAAATAGCTGGAAATGACACGCCACTAATGATTCTACTTAACAAGCAAGATCTTGTCGAATATGACCCCATTGTCCCTGAAACTTTTTCGCAATATTATCCGCTTGACCTTTTGAAGGGAACGACATGTGCATTCATGCCGACATCTGCAAAATATGGAGTGGGAGTTGAAGAAGCCTTCAAGTGGTTTATTGAGGCAGTCAATAAATCAATGAATATGTAGCAGAGAAATAGATGAGCTGAGGAAAAAATAATGCAGGAAGAAACACTCTCGAAGTATGCAATTCTTGCCATTAGTCGTGGGTACGAAGGAATAAAGATTGAAGAGTCCGATCTTCCTGAAGAAGACCGTCAAAGGTTGTTCCTTAGCTATTCTCGTGGAACTCCGACAG
>JALTMP010000306.1 GCA_027001645.1 Candidatus Heimdallarchaeota archaeon | reverse complement strand
ACGAACTCTACTGACGTCCACGACAAGATCGTCGGCGTAATGACATTTCAATCTCCTAACGGAGTTTTCGGCATTTGCAACTGGGTCCCGGATGCCCGTTTCGGGGCGTGTTGTTGGTGTTTGCGAATCGGTTTTGGGTACAATATCCACTTTGCGTCGACCTTTATAAACATTGTCGGGAACGCGAGAACAAGCCGTGAAAACCAAAAAAATCGAGGGCAATTCTCGCAAGTTCATGAAATCCGCTCTAGAACCGCATACGGGTGCTCTGATTCGACTGATATTTCTTGTCCAAGTTTTCGTTGCCGCCCGCGCTCTCTGTGAGACATTCAAGTGAGTCCTGTAACTCACTCTCATGTTATGCGTTTAGGACGAGCTATGCGCAGATTTGTTATGGCATTCTTCGTACGCTCAATCATAAAAATCTTCTATCTTTTCCTGTACCCTTGCGAGGCCATTGAATACATTGGTCATCAGTCGATGGACCTACATCCCCCAATTGGTGTTCCACCAATTTGACATTTGGTTTTAATACATACGGATGCTGTATCTGTGAAACTGAAAAATCCTATGAAAGATGAATACCTATTTTTGGGAAAGCGATTTCAAAATACCAGTCGAAAAGAGATGAGCCGTGTCCTTTTCGTGTAAGTAACAATGGATGGTCAAGCTTATCCTCGAAGTCAATGGTAGATATGAATTGGATACCGATTTGAAAGATATCTTCAAGTGGTTTGGAAATGGTGGACTGTCTTAACTTGTTGTCCTCGGCCTGTCTTACAATAATCAAATCTCGAGACAAGGCAATGTCTTCAAGATTGAGTAGGCAGATTTTACTCTGCCTAGGATCGCATATAGGGAAATGAAATCGCAACCCTCTTCTAGCCTCTTGCTTCTTTCGGTATTTTTTCCCTTCCAAATCAGTATTGGGATTATGGGGTCGCAAATTAGGGGCTCTTACCAGCTAAGCCGATTCCAAAATCTCAATTAATTTATGTCTAAGGTAAGATTTCTGGAGAAATCTGGCAAATGATTTTAATGCGGCAACAATAAGGTTGAATGTTTTATTGGAACAATAGGAGAAGCAGAAGTATCCTCTGCATATGAATCCTCTCCTCTGTGCAATATGTTTGCGCACTTACGCGAAAAAACATATTGAAACTGAAATTTTAAGTAACAATATTCAAATGGATATGTATGAGGGAGCAGCAGAGTAACCATCTCTTAAAGGAATTTTATTTAAAATCTCAGCAAGAATATATCAATTTTAGAAGTAAGGAATCGGACGACAATAATGATGGCAAATTCTTTGCAGAATGGTATTTTAGTATTATCGAAGGTTATGATAAAAATTTGTTAACAAAAATAATAACTGATGGTAAAAATGACAAAGGCATTGATGCCCTTATGTTTGATAATCGTGAGGGGCTAATTCAATTCTATCAATTTAAATCCAGTCAGAAAAGAGGATTTGGAGGAACGGATTGGTCCGTTTTCAAAGAGGGTATTGAGCTTTTCATGGATGTATTTTTTGGAGAGAAGAAATTAGATGAGATAAAGAGCAGAATCAGTGATAGATTATTTTTTGCATTTGAAACAGTAATAAGCCAAGCAAATGAGGCATCTAAAAATGACACTTTTTCTGGATTTCAAATTAATATTATCACAAATCATGATTCTTTCAATAGTGCAATAAAGCGTGAAATTGAAGAGTATATTGAATTGAAAAGGAAAAAGGGCTTTCGAATATCAAAATCAATTAAAACCTCGAATGATCTATTTGAGGATTTTTTGAAAGCAATTCATAAAGTAGAACTTGGAGAAATTACACTAATTACAGAATATGCTCCAGAACATATAAAATTACCACCCAATATTGAGGAAAATAAAGGGAAATTATTTGTTGGAGTGATTTCTGGAAAAGAACTTGCAAAATTATATGAAAAATACGGAGAAAAGTTGCTTCAAAAAAATGTAAGGATTTACAAATCTAACTCTCCAGTAAATGAGGAGATTTACAAAACAGCAATAATGGAAGGAGAAGATAACCCCTTTTTATTTTACAATAATGGAATTACCATTGTTACAGAAGAGTATCGGGTGGATAGGCATCCTGTTTTAAAAAACCCACAGATTGTAAATGGAGGACAAACAATACGGACAATCCATCGTGCATTTACAACTAGAGAATTAAACAATGATTTGTTAGTTCAGGTTCGTATTATGGTGATTGGAGATGAGCCAGATTTTGCATCCCAAATATCTGCAAAATTAAATACACAAACAAACATTGAAGGACAAGAAATAATTTCTTTCCTAGAAGTGATTCTTATTCTTGATTTAATATTAAGAATAAAAGGTTATTATTTGGAGAGAAGAACAAATGAGTTTGAAACATTACCCGAGGCAAAGAAAGAGGAGTTGGCGGAACAATTTGGAGTGGACATTGATGATCTTAGTGATAGGGTTATCAAATTCAAAGAACTCCTACAGTACTTAGCAATATTGGATGAAGAAAAGATTGTATCTGTAAAAAGGGAGTACAGCCAATTTATGGAAGAGGAGATTCTAAATAATCTTCTATTAAATATACGTGAAATGGAGCCCCAAGCTTTAATTGATCTTTCTATCTTTTCCAAAACCATATCGAGCTTTATTGATGAAAATCGACGTCTTAAGAGATCCCCAAGTAGTGTAACTTGGGAAAAAGAATATAATCTCTTGGTAAAGACATATCCGAATATTGAAGTCCGAGATATTATTGCAAACTCCAATTTAATTGTGCAAACCGTTCTATATCTCTTTTTTACACACTGCAGAAAGATGACCATTGGTGAGCTTAGGGATATGGTTGAAAATGAAAATGGTCATATGGTATTTATGAAGGGCATCGAACTAATCATAGGATTTGCGTCTCAACACAATGATAAAATTGATGCAAAATGGCGTACTCTTCTGATTAGACAAACATTTGTAAAGGAGCTGCTTGAGTGGGTCAAAGGATGTCCTGATTTTGAAGGAGTAATTGGGTTAAATTAGTTACATACTGCTCATTTAACTCGAAACCGATCCATTTCCTATTCATTCTTTCTGAAACTCTAGCAACTGTTCCAGAACCCAAGAACGGATCCAAAACAAGATCATTTTCTTTAGTGAACAGTTTAAGAAAGTATTCTACGAGTTCTTCAGGAAACCTGGCTGGGTGAAGAATAACTTCATTAGGTAGTAATGATCCCCTGAGCTGTTTAAAACGGAGTAACCTATCTCCAAATTCATCCTTTTTTCCACCTTTTGAAACAATAATAAGGTATTCTTTTGCATCGCAAACATTTTTGGGAGTCAGCCCTCTTCTGCTGTTTGGTTGATACCAAATCAAGCTATCATGGTATTTGAAGCCAATGCCTTCGAGTATTTTGATCATATTCCAATGCGTAAGCCTAAGATTTCCTTTTTTCATGAAGTTGTTTATGTTCAAAACGAAGTAGTGTTCCTCTTTTAGGTAGTGATAGCAATTAATCCATACTTTCCGAAGATTCTCTAAATATTCCTCATAGTTTGCTTCCTGACCAATTTGATCATCATACCCGTAGTCTCTCTGGCGATAATAGGGGGGAGATGTGAGAATAAAGTCAACCTGTTCATACAACCCGTCCTTTGGAAGCCGTGAATCATGGATGTAATACCGATTATAGAGTGGTGGGGACGATTTTTCCCGTTTCAAGCCATTGTCAATATTTGGGCGGTAATTTATGGCAGTGAACGGGATTCCATTAATTCGCCTTGTTTGTCTTCCATGCAATTTTGCGAATTGAAGAAAATCATCATTATTTGAAAAAACCATGTCATTTTTCACTGTAGCGACATCCAAGATTCGACGAAACGTTTCCTTTACATCGAGGGCGTCTAACTTGATGACATGAGGCGATCCATTTTTCGTGATTTCCTTTATCCAAACATTCGAGGGGTCTTTGCCCTTATCGTTGTATGGCTTTTTCCCATTTTTCCTAGGCTTTCCTTTTCCGAACTCGTGTTTTTTCCATCTTGATTTGACTCGGATTTTGTCCTTGAAGAATGAGTAGTCCATGGTTTTTGTCATGAAAACCAACACATCGTAAGACAATCCTTTGTTTGCTCTTTTAGCGACATAGATCAAATTTCGAAGCATCATCCCTTGTTGCTGCAAATTCGATAGGTGTTCATGGAAAAAGTGAGGTTTGCCATCTGGTATCCACAGCCAAACTTGGGTATCGTCATCCAAATTTGCAAGATTTGGACGTGCCGATTTGAGAAAGATAAGTTTGGCCATATTATTCATTTGAAGCACACGTTAAAGAATCTTTAGATCTACATTAGGAGTTAATGATAAATACTGCTGTTATTGCTAAGGTCATTCCATTTTGTAATGATGTTGGATCATTCTTCCAATTTTCGAGTTATAGAAAAATATTTGCTTCTTCCTAATCATTCTTCTGTGGGGGTTTGGCCATACGGCATTACTTAAACAAAAAACTATGGATAATCCAACCTAAAAAAACACGATTACAACCTTTCCTCCCAAGAGGAAGATTTAGACATTGTTTGCAATTGGATCTCTTGACAAACTAGGGAATCAACAATGGTTGAATCGATTTGACCAAAGGATTGTAGCATAACTGCAATTCCATCCTGCATACATCCTTGTCCTCAAGCGATGCTTGTTATCACTACTAGTTGCAAACCTAGCATTCTTCCTAGAGTTGTGCACTGGACATTCTTGTGAAATTGCTTGGTTGTTGCAAGTAACCGTGTCTGTTGTGTTTGCGAAATGAATAACAAATGCAATGGCTTGACTAGCAAGTATAGTATTGTATCAACGTTTATCTTTGTTTAAGCACAATTAGTTGGCAATGGCGTCGAGAGCTTTTCTTTCTTACTTAGCACCGCCTCTTTTCTTTTCCTTGGTCTTTCTTCTAGAGCCTAATTCGTTCATTCGTGGAGAGCTAATCATTGAACCGTATCGGGGAGTAAGAGTAATGGAGGGGATCATTTTCTTTTCGCTGATTTCGTCTGCAATAATAACTTATTTTGAAAGAGAAGAGCCGCAATTGGTTCTTGTTAAAAATTCAGTTCGTGCTGGGCTTTACTTCTTTCTTGCAATGCTCATCTCACTTTCTGCAAAAATCTTTCAGAATGAATGGGATCCTAGTGCAACAAATGTGTTGGGGTCCCAAGTTGCTCAGAATGCCGTCCCTAGTTTAGGGACTTGGTTCTTATATTTGCCAATAGGATTGTTTCTTGGCGTTTCTCTTCCCATGCAGAACGTTTCTGTTTCAAATTTCCGATCCTCGGAAGAAAAGAATTCTACATATGGATTTCAAAGAACAGCCTCTCATTCTCATTTCTTCAAAGGTATGTTAGTTGGCACCGGGATGGGACTGATCTTTGTAGTGCTCATTCTGATAGGAAGAGGAAGTGTTCTTACAAACATTCTTGCCATTTTCTTGGGGACTTTGGTTGGCGTAATAATTGGACTGCAGGAAGAAGATGGAAAAGAAAGCATTGCTCTTGTCGCTTCGTGGACCTCTCTAGTTCTATTTGGTCTTCCCTTCCTGTTCCTTGTGTTTTTGCTTTCTTTCTTGTATTCGGATGTTTCTGCGATTCTTCCCGTGTATTTCTTGGAAATGACACCTCTTCTCATAATCCCCGTTGGGCAAGGTGTGCTTTCATGGGTTGTCAGCAAATATTTGCGTGGTAGCCCAATCACCTCTTCTGCAGAATTTGACGCTGATATTGAGCTGAGATATTTTGCCCTTTCACTTGTTTTCTTGGGGTTTTTGCTCATTCCCCTCGCTTTTCTTAACTATGCAAAAAATGGTGGGGAACTCTTTTTTGGAAGCTATACATACATGCAGATTCTTCTTTTGTGTGTGCTTAACACCTTATTGCTTGCCTTCATCCATGGGCTGTTGCGTGATTTCAACATTATGCACATCCTACGATTTGTTATTGCTGTCGCTCTCTTTTGGCTGTCTTTCCTAACCGCCACTCAAATGGCGTCTCTGGTTGCAGGAAATATTTACTTTATCCAACGGAATCCCTACCGCAGCTCTGCTCTTGGGTTCATTTTTTCTCTCTGGCCAGCCTCAATTGTTGTCATTATCACCGGCGTTTTTGTTTTTCTTCCCCTTGGTTGGATCATTGGGGAGCGTATCTCTTTTACTAATCCTAACACTAACACTACTCCTTTCTTTTTCCGCTTTTTTTCTGACAGATTGCTAACGACAAAGCAACAGCAATACATCAGCAACCAATTTGTTGTGGAGTTTCTTCTCGGTGTCCTAGTTGCTCTTGCAGATTTGTTTTGCTTAATCATAGTGGGAGGCTTGCGGGTTAGCTTCTTGGTGCTGACTTTCTTGTTGTGGTTGTTTCTGGGCATTTTTCAAGAGCGGAGAAGAGTCATTGATCTTGTTCTGGCTCTTAGGCTTATTCTTTCGTACGTGGGTTCCATATTCCTTTCCGTAATGATTGTATTGTTATTTGCTGGAATGGGAAACGGTATTTCGTGGGTTCTAATAGTGGGAAGAATTCTGATAATAACTGTGGTTTTTCTTGGGTTTTCGCTTCTATTTGGGATACCCCCGTATTTCAGTGGGCTCTTTCTGCGCTTTCTTTTTAAGCGGTGGACAAAATCCCATGGAGGTAAGCACTTGGGGGAAAAAGATGAGGGTCCCACAATGCTAAAGGATTATGATGTTTGATCTCTTTAGTTTTCCCCCTTACCATTTTACTCTGATGGTTATTAGGCAACTCTTGAGAGGTTTTCGAGATCTTTAAGTGCGTGCCTAGCTAGAAGTAGTTGTTGTTTATCCTGCCAGCAACGATATTCTTCATTCAGCAATTTGAGTGCTTGGCCGAAATTCTCCTCATTGATGGCCGAAAAAACATCTTCGAGCACTTTGCAAGACTCTAGTAATTGTTTCGAGGCTTGGCTTTCTTGAGTTTGTGCGGTCTGAACCTTTTTGTTCAATTCATGTAGCTGGTCTTTCGTGTTAACATTTGGGAGCTCATATCCGAAGTCAAGCAATTGAATTTGACTAGCAATCCGTATTAAATCGGTGGGTCTCCCTCTGGTGAATCCTGCGGGTATTAATGACAAGAGTCTCTGAATTAGAGAAGATGGAGTAATTAGAATGGTTGGATTGATCGTTCCGTTCCGCCCCTTGACTGTAATGATTTCGTCGAAACGGGCTTTTTGAGCGGCTTCCACGACCGTTTGAACTTCACTCGCTGTAATGACGAGATCACAGGGCAGAATAAAGATTGTTCCTTCCTTAATCTCCTTTGCTGCAGAAACTATTCCAAGAAGGGGCCCTTTTGCTGGAAGATCGCGTTTGTCAGTCACGAATTGTATAGGTGGTGTCTCACCCATGGTTGGGAATAGCTGTTCTAACTTGCTTCTGAATAAATCGTGAGTTTGTTCCGAGTCAATGCTGATGATGATCTCCTCTATTGGAGAATCTGAGATGGATTCAATGATTTTTTGAAGGAGGGACTTTCCATGTAAGAGAGCAAATGCCTTGTGCATTGGTTGCTTTGTGCTTTGCTTGAAGCGGGATGATTTTCCTCCTGCTAGGATGACCGCTGTTATCTTTCTAGTCATGATATCTTCGCCTTCTTGAGCTTCAAGCTTGCTTTGGAGTAAGGCTACTCAAATTCTTCGCTTTTGGCTTTTGTTCATCTTATCTTTGGCAGAATTTATATGACTGCTATAATTAGTAATACTGATGACAGACTTGGGTCCTCCAAAAAGATATCAAGACATTAAAGCAAAATATCCCGATATTTTGGATGCTTATGAAAAACTTTCAAGCGCGACTAAGAAAGCCGGCCCGCTTGATGAAAAAACTGTTGCTTTAATCAAGTTAGGAATTTCCATTGGTGCTCGGGCTGAGGGTGCCACTCACTCAGCTGTTAGGAAAGCATTGAAGGCGGGAGCAAGCCCTGAAGAAATTAGACACGCTGTCTTCCTTTCCACTACAACCATTGGTTTTCCAAATATGATGGCTGCTCTCTCATGGGCTGATGATATCTTAGAAAAAACGGGAGAATAATGTCAGCGACGTTTTTCTTGAATCTCTGGTATTATTAACCAGCTCTTTTTTCTTAGCTTATAGTTGCTAGGTGATTGTTATGGAGCATGAAACCAACGTTAATTCCAACGAAGTCCTTCCCGTGTCACAGCGATGTTCTATCCTCAAAGTGCTTGAAATCCTTGGTCGAAAATGGTTCGTTTTTGTCATTGCCGAGCTCATGTCTAATTCCGTTCTTTCTTTTTCAGAAATTCAGGCCCGACTCTCTGGGGAATACGGCGAAAACATCTCTGCCCGAACGCTATCGAATGTTTTGAAAATACTGGAAGCAGAGGGCATTATTGCGCGAAGAGTAATTGACAACATTCGACCCACAAGGGTTGAGTACTATCTTACCGAAAAAGGTGATGACTTTGATATCATCTTTGGCGCTCTAAAAGCATGGGGTGTAAAGTGGGGAGGAGCTCTGCAGAAACAATGTAAAGCAAATACCTGTGTTCACAATTTCCTTTCTCCCTTGGATCTTTCCGAGCTTCGCGAAACATTTGTCCCTCTTCGCACTGAAACTGGCTGATACCTTTTTCACTCTCTTTTTTGCACATTGTTTGAACACATTTCCAGATTTATCGGGAGAACAATTGTCTAGCCAATTGTTTATTTTTATCTCTGAGTTTCTATGCTAATACTTAATATCCTTCAATAAACCCACTGACAGCGTGTTTAGGAAACCGTATTTAATATATTCTTAGTATTTCTCTCAGTATTCTCTCACCTAGTCAATGATAGGTGGAACAACATGACTTGGATAAAAGATGTTATTGACCCGAAATCTCGCCAATGGGAAGAATTTTACCGTCGGCGATGGCAACATGACAAGGTTATCCGGAGCACACACGGTGTAAATTGCACCGGTGGGTGTTCTTGGAATATCTATGTCAAGGATGGCATTATCACATGGGAAATGCAAGCAACAGATTATCCCTTGCTTGACACCTCCGTACCTCCATACGAGCCAAGAGGGTGTCAGAGGGGCATTTCCGCATCGTGGTATGTATATAGCCCACTGCGAATAAAGTATCCCTATATTCGAGGAAAGCTCCTTGAATTGTGGAGAGAGGCTAAGAAACAGTATTCAGATCCGGTTAAGGCTTGGGAATCAATTGTCAGTGATAAGGAAAAAAGAAGCTCTTACCAAAAACGAAGGGGGCTTGGTGGTTTCAGGCGAACCACTTGGGAAGAATCAATCGAAATCATTGCCGCGTCAATGATTTATACTGCTAAGAAATATGGACCTGATCGTGTTTTTGGTTTTTCACCAATCCCTGCAATGTCTTATCTCTCCTATGCGGGTGGCTCTCGTCTCATGCAACTGTTTGGCGGAGTTGTAATGAGCTTTTATGACTGGTACTCAGATCTTCCTCCCGCGTCTCCCGAAGTTTGGGGAGAACAGACAGATGTTGCAGAAAGTGCAGACTGGTTCAACGCAAAGTACATTGTTTCTATGGGCTCAAACCTAAGCGTAACTCGCGCCCCTGATGCTCACTTTATCCACGAGGCCCGTCACAATGGAACAAAATTCGTAGTTATTTCACCTGATTTCAGTGCGGTTGCTAAGAATTCTGACTGGTGGATCCCGGTTAGGGCGGGTCAAGACACCGCTCTTTGGATGGCTGCAAACCATGTTATTCTCAAGGAGTTCCATGTGGACAAGCAAGTTCCCTATTTCATGAATTATATCAAGAGATATAGTGACGCCCCGTTCCTCGTCAAATTGGAAAAAGGAGAAAGCGGTTTCAAGACTGGCCAGTTCTTGCGATGTGAGGATCTCGAATCCTTTAAGGATGAAGAAAACGCGTATTGGAAGCCTGTTGTATTCGATGGTATTAAGAATGAAATCGTCTTGCCTCAAGGAACGATTGGCCACCGCTGGAGCGAAGAAAAAGGAAAATGGAACTTAGAACTGAAAGAAGCCAAAGAAGGAAGAGAAATTGACCCCGTCTTGACATTCATCGAATCTAAAGATGACGTTGCAATGGTTGAATTTGTAGACTACGCCTCTGGAAAGACGTTTCTGCGAGGAGTTCCTGTAAAAACTGTTGAGACCAGTGAAGGAACTATCCAAGTTGCAACGGTTTATGATTTGTTACTAGCCCAGTTTGCTGTTCCTCGAGGCCTCCCCGGCGATTACCCTGAATCATATGATGACCCTGTTCCTTACACTCCTGCATGGCAAGAAGAATTTACGGGGATTGGCCGAGACACTGTCATCCGATTTGCTCGAGAATTTGCTCATAATGCAGAGGTAACCGAAGGCAAGTCCATGATCTTGATCGGAACAGGAATCAACCATTGGTATTACAACAACTTGGGATACAGAGCACCAATTACCGCATTGATTATGACTGGAAGTGTTGGAAAGAACGGAGGTGGGCTCAACCATTACGTAGGTCAAGAAAAAGTCAGCCTCTTAGCTCCTTGGGTAACCGTTGCCATGGCCTTCGACTGGCAACGACCTCCACGTCTACAACAAACTCCTATCTGGCATTACATGCATAGCGATCAATGGAGATATGAAGGAGCTTTCACTGACTATGCTAGCCTTCCCAAGGATTCCAAATACCAAGGAAAACATGTTGCAGATCTTATCGCAAAAGCAGTTAAACGCGGCTGGATGCCGTTTTATCCCCAATTTAACCGAAACACTCTCGATTTATTGAAGGAAGCCAAAGAATCTGGTGCCAAGACGAAGGAAGAGATCCAGAAATGGCTCGTAGAACGCTTGAAGAACAAAGAACTGCGATTTGCCGTGGAAGATGTTGATGCTGAAGAAAACTGGCCTCGTGTGTTTGTGATTTGGCGTGCCAACGCTCTAATGTCCAGTGCAAAAGGTCATGAGTACTTCTTGAGACACTATTTGGGAGCAAAGGACAACCTAATCAGTGAGGAAAGAGCCAAGGGCGTTGTCGAACACGTAGAATTCCGAGAGCCAGCTCCTCGAGGTAAAATGGATCTAGTCGTAGATCTAAACTTTAGAATGGATACCTCTGCTCTCTACTCTGACATCGTTCTTCCGGCTGCTATGTGGTATGAGAAGAACGACATGAATACGACAGATCTTCATACTTTCATTCATCCATTAGGTAAAGCTGTTCCTCCTGCATGGGAAGCCAAATCTGACTGGGACATATTCAAAACACTTGCCAAGAAAATTAGTGAATTGGCTCCCCAGTACTTCCCCGAACCTATGGATGATGTTATCGCAGCCCCACTACTTCATGACACTCCTGCTGAATTAGCACAAAAAGACGTGAAGGACTGGTTTGAAGGAGAATGTGAACCGATTCCCGGAAAAACCATGCCTAACCTCGCAATTGTTCAGCGAGACTACACAAAACTCTATAACAAATTCATCTCCTTTGGGAGAGCTGCCAGAGATCTCGGCATGGGTGTGCATGGAATTAAAATTCCGATCAAAGAGTTCTATGACGCTTTGCTTGAGAATCCAACCGGAGGTTCCCCTGATCCCAAGCATATGCGATGTGTTGAATGGGACGGACAAAAGTATCCCAGCCTTGAAGACGCACTTGACGCCGCGAATACGATTCTTTACTTCGCCCCTGAGACCAACGGAGATATTGCTTATGCCGCTTTCAAGGAAGAAGAAAAGAAAGTCGGGCTCCCGCTAGCCGACTTGGCAGAAGAGAATCGATCTTATCGCGTAACTTTTGAAGACATCACTACCCAGCCAAGACGAATCATTACGTCACCTGCTTGGAGTGGCATTATCAACAAAGGCCGCCCTTATGCTGCCTATACTATCAACGTGGAAAGGTATGTTCCTTGGAGAACTCTTACGGGAAGACAGTCCCTTTACATCGACCATCCTTATTACAAGGAATTCGGAGAGCAACTGCCCACCTATAAGCCCAAGCTAGACATGGAGGCGTTAGGTGAGTTAAGAAAGAGCGTTGAAGAAGGAAAAGCCCTCGTGCTTAATTTTGCAACTCCACACGGCAAATGGCAGATCCACTCCACGTTCTATGACAATCACCGAATGAGAACCCTCTCGAGAAGCATTGAACCATT
>JALTMP010000305.1 GCA_027001645.1 Candidatus Heimdallarchaeota archaeon | reverse complement strand
CCTTTTCCAGACATTACTGCGATTTTCTTTTTGATTTTTGAGAGTGTGGATTTGATCGCCATGTCTTGACTTACCATGGGTGGTTTTGAAGATTCGATCTTGATCTTGCTTGGGTCGATTTTAACTTCCATTAGCTACACCTTGTGCTGTGTTATTTTTCGCCCTTATTTAATCTCTCATGTATGGATATCTCTTATTTGGAAGATTTTGTGTACTTGGGAGAGAAAAAAAATGAAGAAAGAGAAAACAATCCCATTAGTAGCAAACAACCCTCTATAAGCATTAAAGCAAACATTTCTTGATTAGTTACCAGCAAACACATAAAGTTTGTATCCAACACTCAATTCATGAGTTCAGAAACAATTAACAAGTTAAAGAAATTACTCGAGACGGGGAAAGACTGGGCTGAATTAAAAACGCCAGTCCCAGGCGTTGTCGTAGTCAAACTGCCAGGCAGAAGGGGATCCATAGGACGGCTTGCTATTGCCTTAAACCCACTCGATCCAGAAACTAAAAAGCCACTGAAGCGAAAGTCACTCTATCTTTTATCAACCTCAGACTATGAGGCGTTTCTAAATCTTTTCGAAAACCCCAAGACAGAAACGCTCTTCGCAATGATTGATCAAGTCAATGCAGAAGCTACGGAAAAAGCTAAGGAAGAAGAGGACGAAGAAATCCTAGAGCTTTAGCAGACATGATTATAGAATGCCAAAATCGACTATTTTCATCTTATCGAATGCCAAGAAAAGAAATTAACGGATTCTCTTTTGACAAAACATAAAATCCCCACCACTAAAACACAATTGGAAAGCCTTTTCCCCGGAAGGATTCTGCCATGGCCCACTCAGATATTTGGACAACCTATTCTCAAAAGCTCTATGACTGGATTAATCAGAAGTACTCATCGCTAATGGATGGGGAGCTTTCTGAGGATGAATACTATGCTTGCTTGCAGTTCTATGAAGCAGAAATTCAAGTGGTTTCTGTGATTACAAGTGGAGATTCGTTACTTCTTCAATTGGACGAAGTGAAAGAATTGAAAGAGCTTCTGGAAACAGAGGAGTGGTTAAACTCACCAAATACATTAATCGAGTTAAGATTTCAGCAATCTCGTTCAGAGAACGAAAATGGGGACACAAGTAAAGGCATTGCGGCAAAAGTGATCACGGAAACTGCCAGGGCAGAATTAGAAGAATTGGAAGAAATAATGCCAGCAACAAAGAAAAAGTTCGTTGTTCCAGACAAGGTGAAGAGCAGAATCCAAAAGAGCATTCAAGAGATGAGCTCAACAAACGAGCTGAAAGTAGCGATTGCAGGATCATCAGGGTCTGGAAAAACAACAATTCGAGCAGTTGTCGAGGGGAAAAAACGAACACACCGTCACCACAAGGGGTTTGGTGCAACCATATCAGTTGCCAAACTGCCCCGCGACAAGTCGAAGGGAAATGGCAAAGTCAAAGTATTTCTTATTGAGCTTGACTCCGGAAAGCAAAACGAGGTTGCCCGAAAAGGCTTTTACAAATCAGCAGACAAATTAATGATTATTCTTGACGCTTCCGTCGATGAAGACCTATACTTCTTCCAACAGATTCTGAGAGAGATTCGAGAAGTTGATGCGACTGGAAAACCCTGTCTGATAGTGCTCAACAAGGTAGACCGCAAAAAGAAGATTAAGAAAAAACAACTTGAAAGAGTAATTTCACAAGTTAATGCCCAACGTACTCCACTGTTTAGCGAGATGATGATTCTAGAGACCACTATTAAGAAACCAGAAACAATGGAGAAAATAAGAACGTTTCTCGTTTCATAGAAGGGCTGGTTTCTCCTAGGAATGTGATTGGTATCCAAGTATTCCCAGCAAATACCTTGCAGTATCTTCTCGGAGACGCGACAGAAGATCTCGCACATAGGATCTGAAGTATTCAAGCTCTCTTTCGCCGATTTCATCAGTTACTAGAGATGATCCAAAGGACTCTAGAGCTTTCAAATATTCCTCACGATACTGAAACATTAGCGCTCGTATTTCAAGTGATGCGAAAATCATGGCATTTTCATAAATATGAGAGATGAAAACATGGAGGGAATGCATCTCCATTTCGCCTCTAGCCATAGGATTTGGGACAACAAAAAACAAGCTTAACATCGTTCCTTCAGTGGGCGTGGAAAATTTTGAAGAGGAAAAGACATGGCCAATGCTTGCAGTCAAGTCAAAGTCGATCACGGAGTAAGGTCCAACCACGTTCATCAAATTTTCTGATTTGGCGAAATCAGGCGGGTCTGACACTAAGAAAGTTGGTCCCAGCGTCTCGTCCATGTATGCCCAAAAAGCGACGGGTATTGCGTCATCAATGGTAGATTGCTCCAAAGTATCAGTAATCGGTTCTCTTCTAACTTCAGGCAAAGCAGTGTAGGCTTCCTGGAGTTCCTTGGCGATTTTTTCTAACTCTACTAATAGCTTCCGAGATTCGCCTTTTTCAACAAGCGAGTCCAACAGGATAAAGCTTGCATTCAGAATTGCTTTGACGGGGAAATCGATCACCTTCGGGTTTTTCTCCCCAAAAGGCTCAACGAAAACAAAGAAGAAGGAGTTGTCCTTTTCTTTCAGGAGAGGAAAAATAACTCCCAGGTGAGAGTGGATAGGGTCTGGTTCATCCAAGTATGTTGCGTCGGCATTAGGTTTTCCTTCCCAAGCCCCTTGGGCGATTTCGATTAGCCGTTGAGCAGAATCTTTTCCAATTTTTTCCTCTAAAGTAATTGTGTTCCATTTCATGGTTTGCTTGTCAAACAGCAATGCATCATTATCCCTCATAACCCTCAAGAAACCAACGCTCTTTACGCGTGAAATGGTTGAAAGGTGCTGGATAAACTTAAGCAAGATTTCCTCTTCCGGCTCGTTACTTCTCAGCAGTCGTGAGAGCAAGTCCAAGTAGGGCTGATCCATCATTTTGATCCAAATTAACTTGAGTTTGTTCGACTTGTTAATACTTTTGCCATTTCTGGGACTTTACATATGAAATAGCTGAAAAAAGCCATTGAATACAACAGAGAAATCGGAAAATGATTATCTGCGTATCAACAAGATGGCTTCCG
The DNA here is from genome assembly GCA_027001645.1 of Candidatus Heimdallarchaeota archaeon. GTDB lineage: Archaea > Asgardarchaeota > Heimdallarchaeia > Heimdallarchaeales > JAJRWK01 > JAJRWK01. The sequence continues at coordinate 155 of JALTMP010000305.1, read as the reverse complement.
ATTAGAAATAACAGTTCATTATCAGGTTGTGCACGTGCATTTGTTAGAGCGTAAATACCTCTCTTGCGAGAAGGAAACAAGATCACTGTGCTCCGATGAATGAAAGGATAATTCCCCAACCGTAAGTAATGAAGACCATGAGCCAACCAACTAGT
>JALTMP010000304.1 GCA_027001645.1 Candidatus Heimdallarchaeota archaeon | reverse complement strand
GCATAAATTTCTTAAGCTTCAAATCGAAAGTTCAGTTCGGACACTACCAGCCGTCTGGGTCTCTGCTTGCTTAGAAATTCACGATTTGGGTTAGTGGTAAATAGATCTTAGGATGGATCGCGCATGAATGAAAAAAGTAAGATCGTCACCTTTAAAGTAACCCCGCGTATGAAAGAAGCGATGGGAGAGCTTATTGCAATGAGATTATATCGTTCTAGAGCAGAACTAGTAAGGGAAGCCGTCAAAAAGCTAATAGAGAATGAAATTCGTTCCTAGAAGGCCTATTGTTTTCAAATTTGCTGAAAATATCCTCTAGAGTACGCCAACAATTTTTGCTGGCTTTGACTCCGTTCGCATTGCCACTAAAGTTATATCCTCGCTTCTTTAGACCTATCGAGAGCAATGCAGATTAAGCACCTTATCTCGATCAAACACTTATCGAGTAATTTTGTTGAAAAACTCTTACAATCCGCGCGCAAAATGGAAGCGAATCCAGAAGCCTTTTCCAGCAGAGCGAAAGGAAAAATACTCGCTGACTTATTCTTTGAACCAAGCACTAGAACACGTCTTTCCTTCGAATCTGCCATGCTTCGACTTGGAGGTAACATGCTAGGATTCTCTAGTCCAAAGGGAACGTCTGTCGAAAAAGGGGAAAGTCTTGCTGATACTATTCGTATGGCACATTCCTACGCTGACATAATCGTCCTCAGACACTACATTGAGGGGGCTGGTCGCGTTGCGGCAGAAATCTCTGACGTTCCTGTTATCTCCGGGGGCACGGGTTCTCAAGAACATCCAACACAAGCTCTCTTAGATCTTTACACGATCTGGAAGCATCATGAACGGTTTTCAAATCTAAAGGTTGCAATCGTGGGTGATCTTAGATATGGTAGGACTGTTCCCTCACTTTCATACATACTCTCCTTGTTCCCAAACAACAAAGTTTTCTATTGTTCGCCAAGGCAGCTTAGGGTTCGTAGAGAGGTTCTAAACGAAATTGAAGGTAAACTCGAATACGAGGAATTAGAGGATCTTGAAGACATACTTCCAGAAGTGGACGTTGCCTACATCACGCGAGTTCAGAAGGAGCGTTTCCCCGACCCCCAAGACTACCTGAAAGTTAGGGATTCTTATGTTATCACTCCCAAGATCTTGAAAGACGTGAAAGAATCTTTCATCTTGCTACACCCACTGCCTCGAGTTGGTGAAATTTCCTATGAAGTGGATAGTTTACCACTGGCGAAATATTTCGAACAAGCGAAGAACGGAGTCTATGTTAGAATGGCAATTCTTGATTATTTCCTCAACTATCCTTGGGAGGCGTGAAAAATGACGGAAAAGCAGTCAAAAGAACTAATCGTTGCCAAGATCAAGGACGGTGTCGTTATCGATAGGATTCCTCCTGGAAGATCACTCAAAGTGCTCACCGTGCTAGGCATTGATGAGAATTATCCCGCCCAAGTATCGCTCGCGATCAAAGTTCCTTCACAAAAGCGTCCTGAGGGTCTAAAGGATGTTCTAAAAATCGCAAATAAAGGTCTGAATCAGGAAGAATTAGATAAGCTGGGCCTCATTATTCCAGGTGCGGCATATAACATCATTCAAGATTACAAGGTCGTAAAAAAAGAAGAGCTCAAGCTTCCCTCACGCGTGCAAGGAATCCTCAAATGCCAAAATCCGAATTGTGTCACTAACTTCCGAGAACCAATCATCACTGAATTCTCCCTTGTGAGCGAGGAACCCCTTATTCTAAAGTGCGAGTACTGTGAGCGATTCTTAGGAGAAGAATATGTCTCACAACTTCTTTACGGAAGGTAGAACCATGGATCTACACTATTCTTGTCTGCTTCACGAACAAGAATCTGCTGAGTTCACAGAAATCAACGTTACAGACCCTCTAAAACAACGCGAAATCAAGCTAAGAGTAGGAATTAGCGAAGACGTGTTTCTGCCAAAGAAAGGTCTGCTGGTACTTCCATCAGGCGTTGATCTTCACGTCCATTTTAGGGAACCAGGATACACGTGGAAAGAAGATTTCAAGTCTGGGTCTGTCGCAGCTCTGGCTGGAGGGATTACATTAGCAGTAGATATGCCTAATACGAACCCTCCTGTTACAAGCGTAGAACGGCTCCTCGAAAAGAAACAGTTAAGAGACCGTAGTTCCAGAATTCCGGTGATCATTGCCGGTGCCATCGTAGAGGAGAATACAGACGACCTACCTCTTCTAGCCAAGGAGACATCAGTTCTGAAAGCATTCTTGGGAAACTCTTTTGGCAAGCTTCACCTAACTTTTGAAGGTTTTTCAAAAGCATTGTCCGTTTTGGAAAAGGAGCAATGGAATGGTGTTGTATTCATACATGCAGAGGATCCTAGCCTGTTTAACTTGGATGCGTTTCCAGAAGACCACTGGAAAACGAGACCAGAGAAATCAGAAATCGTTGCAGTGAAAAAGGTCTTGAAAATCGCAAAGGAATTCCCGCGTGTAAGAATACACTTGACTCATCTCTCGTCAGCAAATTCTGTCGAACTCATCCGAAAGAATAACGCCGAAGGTCATAGCAGTGTTTCCTATGATGTAACCCCTGCTCATCTGGAATTTCACAAAGATTCGTTTATTCAAGAATCGTGGAAGCTCAAGCGCAACCCACCGATCCGTCAAAAACCCATCATGGAGCGATTGAGAAAGCTCTTTCTGAAAGGAGAGCTGTTTGCTCTAGCTAGCGATCATGCTCCCCACACCATTGAAGAGAAAATATCCGCTGATTGCCCGCCCGGGGCTCCCGGAGTTCAAGAATTGTACCCTTTTCTTCTTGATTATACGCTTCGAGGAATCTTGTCTTGGAGTGAAATGATCAGAATGGTACGGGAAAACCCTCTTAGGGTGCTCAGACAAGTCAAAAACCTTCCCCACAAACTGTTGGTCAATCCTAACGACAACTCGAAAATAAATGAAGCCTGGATACGTTCAAAGGTGGGGTGGTCATTGTGGGAGGGTAGAATTCTCCGAGGAAGAATCGTTGGAATTCTCTGCGAACACGAAGGAGAACATTTCTTGGTACCTCAACACAAGGAGACCCTATAAGTTTTAACTTCGATCTTTCTGCGTAGTTTTTAACTTTTGCAACTATAAACAAAACCCCCAGTACTTCCATCTGTGGGGTAAAATGATTTCAATCTCCTTACGGAGTTTACGGCTTTTGCAACTTTTCTAATGCTAGTTATGTTACTCTTACTCCTACTCTTGGA
>JALTMP010000303.1 GCA_027001645.1 Candidatus Heimdallarchaeota archaeon | reverse complement strand
ATTGCCCTCAGCACAACACAACTCATCGAAGCCGGGGTTGACCTCTCATTCATGCAGGGTTTTAGAGACCTAGCACCCCTTGATTCAATCATTCAAACACTAGGAAGAATAAACCGCTACGGCGTGAATGTTCGGACAAACGAGAAAGTAAAGCACGCAACAATGCTAGTCCAACCCTTAAAACAACCCGAAACAGGAAGAGAATTGCATTCATACATTTACGATTTGATTCTAACCAATGCAACAAAAGAGATCTTATCAAGCCATCCCTCAACTCATGAATCAGAATATCAAGCCCTCATGAAGCAATATTTTCAATCCGTCAAGAAACGCAAAAGTCAAGAATTAGCGAGAGAGCTAATCGTAAGCGTTTGCCGTGGAGATTACAAGACAATGAGCTCGTTTCGGCTCATCGAGGAAGAAGCTTTCCGAATGCCCATATTCATCGAGCTTGATACCCATGCCCAAGAAATCTGGGAAGAATTTATTGATCTCAGCAATTGTAAGAATTGGGAGGAACGTCGAAATAGGTTTTTGGCAATCAAGAACTCACTGTATGAGTACGTCATCAACGTTTCTAAGAAAAGCCTAGCGTGCATTTCGGATGACATTGACTTCGGTGTTAAATGGCTACCCAGACTCCCTCGTTCCCAAGCAAAAAACTATTACGTCGAAGAAATCGGCTTCGTTGGAGCAGAAGCCATGAACCCTGAGGATTTGGTGATCCTATGAATTCTGAACAAAACACGCCCAATAGTGGTTCTGCTTTAGAAGAACCCTAGCGGTCTGGAAACCATGAACCGCTCGAGCGGAGATACTCTCTTGCACTCGGTCTTAGAAGAACCCTGGAGGTCTGGAAACCATGTTGTGCCCTTGTTCTTTGGATTACCCTTGCCTTTTAATTTTCTTAATAACGTCCTGTAAATTGTCTCGGAAGAAGTAGATTGTAGTTGCTGAGATCAAGGCAGTTGTTCCAATGACTAATGCTACTACGCCCATTTTATCAAGCGGCCTTGATTTTGGGGTCTCAGGAATCGTTTGGTTATTTGGCGAACTACCTCCTTCGTCCGCTGGGCTCGAATCGGTATTGGTTCCTGTCCCGATCGCGTTCTCAATGGTGATTGTATAGTTCTGGGATCTAAAGATGTCTCCTTCGGTTGTTCTTGCAAGGAACCAATACTCCAGCACTCCCGTATCGTTTAGCGTCATTACGAAGACATATGTGGTGTCATTTGCTTCTACAGCAGTAAGATTCCTCGTTTCGTCTCCGTAAACATATTGCATCCATACAATCTCTACTTCAACGTTGGAATAGATGCTCACTTCTATGGAAATACTGCTTTTCGGTTCAACTTTTGAAGGGGAGTTAACGGCAAAGTTTACCGTTTTCTCTTCAACAGCGTATGTTTGTTGCTCCACGTTCCAGTTTCCATCCAAATCTACAGCAAACACTGTTATTGTTATTGTTTCCCCGTAGTCTGCGGGGGGAAGGGTTACTCGGTACTTGCCATTTATCAAACTGGCAGTAATATTGCCCGTCAGCTCTTTTATGAGGTATGAATACTCGATAATGACGGTCTTGACGCCACTATCGGGGTCGCTCACTTCCACACTGAGGGAAATGTCTGTTCTCGGGTTCAAGGAAAGAGTTATTTGCCCGATGTCAGGTGGCTTTTCATCCCTGACAACAAGCGTATAGTAGTTAGAATTATTATCATCAATCGCAACATTTCCCGAAACGTCAAAAACGAGTACTCTAAGACTCCACGTTCCATAAACTGGTAGCGCTTCAGACGGGCCGACGCTCGTAAACCGTTTCCATTCTCCTTGTGACCCAATAGCCCTATACTCGATGGTCGAGTTGTAAACTGCAAGATTATCCGTCGCGTCGACTGAATAAGAAAGCGTGTCTAGGTTGCTTATGTTGAGGGAAGCAAAAGTCACTGAATTAATTAGGGGAGGGATCACGTCATCGCTTCCTTCGAATGAGAGTTTCACGGTTCCTGATCCCTCTTTTCCAATGATGACCAGCACATGGGTTTTTTCTAGGTTTACTTTGAACTTGCCAAGAGTTTCAATTCCTCCTTTTCCATTGTTGTCCGCCCAACGCGCGTCGGTCTTCCCTCCTGTCGAGTTGAACCAAGCGATTTCGACATTCACCTCATTTGCGGGTTCAACCCAGACAACCTTCTCACTGGACACGCCGTCAACGTAGAAGATCTTCGTCAATACTTGCCCCTGTGTAACCGTATCTGTAAACGTGTAGGATCCATCGTTCACGTTCCAATAATTGTTTCCTACTTGCACTCGGACTATGATGTTTTGATTCATTAACGAGCCCTTAATCTTTAAGAAATAGACTGACTGTCCTGGTGGGTAATGGTAATCCTTGTTCATCTTTCGAATCACGTAGTACGCAAGGTTTTCGCCATTAGAAGAGTACGTGTAAGTATATTCTTGAGTGAAGAATGGGTCTTGACTTAGAGCATGTTCAAACTCCCCGTCGGGAGAATATATGCTAATCGTGTAAACCTCCGGATCCAGCCCTACTTCAAAGTAGAAAACAGAAGGCTCTAAGGCATTGACTTGAACTTGGAAATCTGTGTTTCTCGGGATTCTTGTTGGTACAGCCCCATTTATTGTGGGGATTTCAACCTTGCTTCCCCCAGAAATGTAGGATGTGTTTTGAGGGAACTCCTTTCCAATAATGACGACTAGGGCTCCGTCAAACTCAATGCGAGGAATTATTCCTACATCATATTCTACAACGCTACCGAACGGCCAAACATCCAGAAAATTCACCGTAACGTTGGTCCACGTTTTGAACGCGCTAGAAGCATTGCCATTTAAGGCAAAGACGTATACGTCGTAGACATTTCTCCCCGTATCAGACACTTGATTCGTATTATAAAGAAGCAGGGTTAGATTTTCTCCCGCTGAGTAATTGAACGCAAGCATATCAAATGCTTGGAGCCTCGCCTTGCCTTCGTAATACGAGGCATTCTTACCCACGACCTCGGTCTCATCAATTTTCCGATAATAGAACTCCGCTAATCCCTCTCCATTGATTCTTGTCAGAGAAACAAAAATCGGTTTTGTGCGTAACTGCGTGTATAGTGTAGGAGCGATTACAAGTAACTCGTCTTTGCCTGCCCCTTGATTCCAGCTCTTACCAATGATCTCCCCATACTGGTTTTCAACGCGGAGCGTAAGATCCACATCCAATGAACTCGTCATCTTCAAATAGAATCCCAAATAGGTATGATAGTCATCAATGCTGAGGACGCTGTCTATCAAGTAATAATAGGTGCTGTTGGTAGAATTAAAACCAAGGGTTTCATTGAAATAACTTTGAGTGTATGAAACAAATGAGGGATTGTTTGGATCTGCGCTTGCAAGAACTTTTACTGGAGGTGTAGATCTCTGTTTTGAGGATGTCGTGACGCGAGGCTTCTCTACAGATCTTTCTAGCGATCTTTCCAGTGGTTTGTGATTCTGTGAATTGCCAGCTCTTAGCTGTAATGAGCCCTCCGTGCTACTACTCGTGCTTTCTCTTCGTTCTTTCAGAGGATTCATCTGTGAATTAATCGGTATCGCAAGAATTATTGGTAAAACCACCAAAACAATTGTCAGTATTGTTTTTCCACCGCAAGCGCGCCGCATGCCTTCATCTCCAACTATTGGTGTTCTCGTTCGCTTCTCCTTAATTCGACACTGTCCTAATTATAAGTGTTTCTTGAAAAAAGGCTTTATAGAAAGGTGTAATGTTTTTATAATCATTGTGGATCGTCTTAGTTGTTCTATGAGTTCTACTTATGGGTCATCAGATTTCCAGCATTCTAAGAATTTTCATAACGTCTTTCTTAGAAGGCTAATCTCTAAGCGAATATTGGCAACCTTGTTTATTCTTTTCATCATTGTATTTGAAGGAATTAGCCAAGGCATGACTTTGGGGAATATGTATGTGGCCCAGAGTCCAGATCAGAAAATTCCTGTCAGTAAACCAATTGTTGATCAATTTGATTCATTAAATCAATTGCTTGGGAAACTAGATGAGAAAAAAAAGCAAGTCAATGCCTCTATTAACTCTCCCCTGTCTTTGCAATCTAATAGCGATTATGCTGAGGATGATGAGGACAAAAGAATAGATACGGAATTAGAAATTCTGGGTGCAACCACCAAGTGGAGAACTAATGTTAAGCTATACGCAAGGCTAACTGCTGAACGCCATGATCATGATGACGGTCATGGTGATAACCACGACACTGATTGTGCCGAAACGGATCATGCATCGGGTGATGATGATCACGAGGATGATGACGATCACTGTCCCGTTGCCAACGAAACAATTGAGTTCTATCTTCACTTCCCCCCAAAAGATGATGATGACGATGAGGATGATGATAGCCACGACAATGTTGTTTCATCATTTGCCGATAGCGAAGACGACGATGATGAGGATGATGATGAACGGCCTGCTTGGATCTTGATTGGTACTTCTCGAACAAACACTACTGGCTGGGCAGTGCTCGATTTCTACGCTGACTTGCCCGCCCAGCGCTACTTCACGCGTGCTCTCTTTAGAGGCACGCTAGACTACAAGTCATCATGGAGCCACGTAAACCATCGCGGCCTCATAGTAAAGCCTGTTAAATCCACTACTAACGTGCAAACTCTTTCAGATGTGAATTTTACAGATATCCTCCCCATCCAAGCGACCATCTTGGATGAGTTCAATCGAAATGTTGAATCAGGGATTGTTCGCTTTCAAATCTCTCAAGGCTCGACTATCTTCTGGGAAGAATACGTTCCCGTTTCGTATGGGCGCGCCTCAATTAACTATACTGTTGCGCTTCCTGCTGGTTTTTACGCATTAAGTGTTTTCTATGCTGGTACCCAAAATATCACTTCAAGCAAACAAGTTCTAGGGCTAACTATCCACCCTGAAGACACTCGGTTTGTTCCTACGGGCAAAATTGCATACAACCCGATTGTTAGCGAATATGGGCTTAATGAAACCTTTCTTCTCCGACTCACAGATGACGAGGGTTATGGCCTAGCTAACCAGTTTCTTAATGTCTCTATTTTAGATTCTCTAAATAGCACGATATGGAACGTCGGACTTAACACCTCATCTGATGGTTTTGCCATTTTCGAAAAACAACTCCTTTTCCTGCCTGGGAACTACAGTTTGAAAGTTGACCATAACAACGAATCGTATTTCATCTCTCGCGTTTTCAGAAGAGCTTTACAAATCAATAAGGCAGATCTTTATCTTGAAACTCAATTCTTGAAAGTTCAATTCACTGATCCTCTCGAATATCTTGGAGTTGTCGCAAACAAGCAAGGCTACACCTTTAACAACATGGCTGCCTTTGCGTCCCTCTATTGGAGAAACACAAGCTCTCCTGCTTCCCTTCTTCCTTTTGAACAAATCCCCTTGGTGTTCAATGGGAGCTTGAATGTTCAAGGTAATGCGCCCATCGAAGTGCTTGGGAGTTTCGTACTTAACATAACCATTCCAGAATCGGCTTATTGGCTCGGGAAGGAATTCTTAATCGATGCTCCCGTAACACCCGAGTATGTCTTGCTTGAATCGAGCTCATCTTATTTTGTAGTTTCATACGATGATGCCTTAGTCATCTCTGGGACCATTCGGGAAGATGATGGCCCCATCCCTCCCGTTTTGACTGTGAACGCTTGGTATACTAACAACTCTGGAACATTTCTTGTTGGAAAAGGTTCTTCCAATGCAACGGGAGGTTTCCTCCTTACGGTTTCTCCTCAAACTCTATTGCCCAGTAATTCCAGCTCATATGAACTCTCACTTGCCTTGTCACCGGGTGCTTCTTACGAATCCCCGGACCCCGCGACCGTGTTTGTGCACATAACTAATGTTCTTCGACTTCACTCAAACACATCTAAGCTCTCAGTTTTCTGGGGTGAAAATGCATCAATTAGTTTTGCAACTACCGATTTGTTTGGCACCACTCAGTCCAATGTGTCCATCGTTTCTCAATATACAATTGATAATAACCAGACCAAAACTACCATCGTCCTGGGCAGGGCTATTTCTGTTAATGGAACGGGAGACCTAGAACTCAACCTTAATCAGTCCATTTTTCAGCCCGGTGGTTATTCCATAACCTTTATTGCTAGTCATCCGAATTTTTCCGAACCGTATTTACAAAGCATCATTCTTGAAGTCAAGAAAATTCCAACTCACCTAGAAAGTCCTTCCACCATCACAATCCCTTGGGGCCAGCCAGTTACGCTGAATGCAACAGTAAGGGAAGATCTCTCTCCCTTTTCAGCCATAAATGGTTCTCTTATTGAATATTTCATTCGCCCCAAGGCCAGTGCTACTTGGATCAAAATCGGAGATTCTCGAACCAATGAGTTTGGTCTTAGTCAGTATAAATTCAAGGGCATAGATCCTATTACTGGTGGGTTTTTCCCCAGTGGTGATTATGAAATCCTTGTTCGCTCGTACGAGACACCCACGCATACAGGAAGCGAAGTAACGGGGCTATTGTCTATTCAAAGCTTAATAACTACGCTTTCCCTTGATTATCTTCCGCCTCGCTACAACGACGGAAATGCAAAGCTAAGGATCCAGCTAAAGGACCAATTTGAGAGGCCCCTTTTTGGAAAAATCGTCATTGTAACACTAGACGATGTCAATATCTATGGCATTGGAAATACTTCTTCAGATGGCATAGCTGTAATTGACCTCACTCTCTACAACGGTAACAATGAACACTTAAGCGCAGGGAATTACTCTCTTTCCATCCGTTTTGACGGAGAACCTGGGAAATACTCGGCAAGTACTCTTGATACTTGGTTCGAGATCAAGCCTGATTTAGTTGATCTCAGGTACACGCTCGATATTGAAGGGGATAATGTGGTATTTACCCTAAAGAACGATGATGGCGAAGTCATTCCCAATTATCCCGTTGATTTCTCGGTACAGCTTCAGTCTTGGATTACGTTCTTGAACGCACAAGAGCTCGCACAGTATGTTCCCGCGTTTTCAGAAGAGATCGCGGGAGAAGGTCTTTCCGTAGCACAGAATTTCGGAATTCAACTCGTGCAACCTCCCACTGCTTCAACTGCGGTTTCACTACCTCCTACCCCGCCTCCCTCTAAAGGAATTATTCTTCCTACCGTTTCGTATTTCTTAACCCTAGATGAGTCCCACTCGCAACTGTTTCAACAAGTCTTTGGGAGCTCATTGTCTAGCATTATTGACGTTGACGCTCAAAGAATCGAGCCGCTCCTCAAGATCTCGAATCTTGAAAATGTCCTCCGCGTATCCCTTCTCAACACGATTCGCTCTGAAATCTTATTTGACATAGAAGAACCCGGCGGTCTGGTCATTTCAGTCGAACAAGCTCTTTCTCTAAACTCTAACCCCTTCTCTCAATTAAGGGATCAGAGGGAATGGCTAATCAGCGAGTTGTTACAAGACCTTGGGACAATAAACGGTCTATATTACATTATTAACTACGATTTTTCAAGCAACACGTGGCGTGGGCTTTTCAACAACTATGTTCTTCAAAGACAAGGTGCTTATGATCCCGACATTTTCGCAAAGAAGTGGTTTGATCCGGATCGTTTCTCAGATCCGTATAGTTATCAAGGTTCTGCAGATGAACGCTATAGGGCCTTTGACCAATACCTTGAATGGAGAGACAATGAGATTGCGAGTGGCTCGTATAGCGTGTACTACGGTGGTCTTTCAACAATTGATTTGGAAAGAGAGAAGACCTTGTACGATTTTTACTTTTCACACCGGTGGATGATGGGAATTATTGATTACTATTCTCGATTTAGACCCTTGCTAAGCGATCAGACTCTTTCCAATAACCTCGAATCCCTTCTTCAACAGATTCAATCTCTTGCGAGGCAACTCTTGGAAACGGCTCTCCTTATCAAAAAAGCAGAGCTTATCAAGAATATCCAAGACAAGATCTTTGAACATATCCAGGAAGGTTTCAAAACATTTCTGAGCCTTGGAATTACTGCCAAGGAATACTCCTATCTGACAAACAGCACGGGGCAGATCACGGTTTCAATGAAGGACTATGTTTACGACCAATTGATCTCATTTATCTCTGATCCTACCAATTTGGACCGATACCCCGAGCTTCGAGCCGTAATTGGGTTTTTCAACTATGTAGATTCTCAATACGACACTCCAATACGGGATCTAATCGAAAATGTTACGAGCTGGTTTAAGTCGTTTGGTGATTTTGCGTTTTACTTTAATCTGAACCGGACCACAAACTATGGCGGTTACGTCGACGAAAAGTACGGCTATGAGACCTTCAAGATTAGTGGGAAAATCGCAAGGCTATATATTAATCCATATTATCTGAATCCTGAAGAAGACGTCTGGGATGTGTCTCAAGACTTCTTCTTAAGAGTTCCCAGAGAGGCCATTCAAGACTTCAAGATTGTCATTCCTGAAAAACAAGAAATCTGGCTATCACCCAGTGCCGCAGAATATACTCTCAACGGTTTTCTCCTGGCAAACAACAATATCGGAGAAAAAATCAGCATTTACCAAAAAATCGGAGGATCATACCTTCTTCTCTCTGATGTTTTCACGGGAGGAACTGAGAAGGACACTAGTGAGGCACCCAGCGACGAAGTCGTGTTTATTTCTGCCACTCCGCCCTCAACTGGTGATACTAAGAAACCAAAAGGCGGATTCTTTATCTATAAGGACGCTCGAAGAAATAATCCCTATTATTCGATTGTTGATGACTTTGTTCAGGAAGTTGACAGTAGCATCAGTGTTGATTTGGAAAGCGGGGTTTCCTACGAATCAAACATAAAGAATCAAATCCTCGAGCCCGCGACTCAGATTCTCTCAAGCTCCTCCGCGTTCTCTGAAAATCTAAATCTCATAAACTCTTACCTCGCTTCTTCACAAGCTCGTTTAAGCTTACAGTCTGCTGAGTATGCACCAATCTCTGATCCCGCATCAAACTTCACTTATACACTGAACGTGCATAATCTGGGTGCCGGATCATTCGAGTTCATGTTCGTCTATGTTTACGAAATTCCCAATACCGGTAATCAAATAATTATTCGCAAGCATATTTCCCTTGTCATCAAATCAGAGATCCTGCTGAATGTCGACACTTCAACCAATGGCGATTCACACCAAATCAGTGTCCGAGCAACGGATGTTCTGGGACGCCCTATTACAGGTCTTGATGTTTCTGCGTTTATTATGTCTACGCGACTCGATGGAGTCACCAACTCGATGGGAATCGCAACTCTTTTCTGGAAACCACCCTATGCGGCAGAATTCACTGGAATCATCATTACGAGAGTAAAAGAATTCTATCCCAATAGCGTAGAAACATCCTTCACAGTCGAAGACAAGTTGGTTAACGCGTTTGCAGAAATTCTTTCGAGTTCTGGAGAAACTATTGCAAGCGCGTTTGAAGAATTGACCGGGCTATCCGTTCCCAACGAGGTTGCTCAAGCCTTAAATAGCCTAATCGGTACCGCTATTAACCAAGCTTCTCTTTCTCTTATTCAGCCAATACACCTCTTCACGGGTCATCTCTCTAGGTGGTTCATTCCTGGATTTGGGAAACAACCTGACCGAATTTCTCAGATTTCACTCGAATTAAGTAGTCTCGATCTAATTGAGGTTCTCGATAAGTTAGGGCTGGGCTTCCTAAATGCATTCCATATTCTAGAAGATCGCTATATCCAAGTCACATACGATGAAGGAATTGCTGTTCCGTGGGATCAAATTCCTATCTTAAACAATATTGTCGACGCATATGGGAACATTAACATTGATATTCTTGGAATAAAGCTTCAGGGAAAAATCCCCAGTTTTTCAATTCCGATCCCCTTCTTGACAGATGAAAACGGGAATCCGGCACGGATCATTTATCGCGATGGGAGGATTTTCACGTCGAGGTTTGAAAACCCCATCTACAAAGCAATCACGACTCTGAAGAATCTGAAAAGCTTAACTGACGATGGCTGGTTTGACTTAGAATTGGCAGATCCTCTGGATACCTTATTTGACAATAAACGGGATGGCAAGATTTCTCTTGAAATCAAAGAATGCTGGACAGACTGGTTTGGGAATGAGTGGTGCGTCAAAACAAAAATACAAGTAGACAGTCCTTTGAGCATCGCTGGTCCGGGAGTTATCGCCCGACTCCGAATACCCGATCCCCTAGAGCTTTTGTTGCCTTTTGACTATGAGCTAAACGGCCAAATAGATATCCAGATCCCGAATCCTAACCTGTTTGTTGGGCTTATTCAGCAAATAGATCCTGAATTCACCGTTGAATATGGTGGAGGCTATCCGTCGAACGAGACCTTCGTAAACATTATTGATCTCTTCGCCAATCCTGACGGGGACAAATTAAACCTCAAAATCCCTTACTTGGCTGTACGTGAGACCCCCTTATGGCTAGTTTATCCCGACGGCAAAATGGTTGGAGTAGGGCCTAACGAAGGAGCCACCATGAATGTTCCTGCCTACATCTTCCAATTATTTAACGTATTCTTAGACCGAATTAGCTCTTTCATCGACGATCTTCTCTTTGATGTAATTTTTGAACCCCTCAAGAATGCATTAATCGGTCTTCTGGAGCGTTATAGACCCGAAGCAGAACAACTTGCAATATCTCTCGGTGACTTCTTTTCTAAGCTACCTCTTGATGATATCCTTAGTAGCTTTGAAAAAGCGACTGATATGACCTATTCAATTTTGACAATGAACGCTATGCCTGATATTGGGTCTCTTGCGAACTCTATTCTTGAAAGCATTCCCTTAGATCTTGTCGATTCACTTGGTACCTTTTTTGAACCGATTACCAACATTTTGGACGCTTTCGGCCCACTCAGCCAAATTCTTCAACTTGGTCTTGGGGGCATATCAGGTATTTTCGTGGAGATCATAACGAGAATCATCAATGATTTTGTAAATCAAATCATGGACACCTATTTCGGCACTGCCCTTGAAGAACTTGCTGAAATTCTTCAATCTGACATGGTAGTTGCTTTTGTTGATCTCTTTGATCTCCTATTGCCTGGGCCTAATCAACCCCCCAACGTTGCCAATGCCGATACAGAAAGCATTGTAAACGGAGATCTCAAAAATACGGATGGCGTTTTAGGAGCAATGGGTCTGCTTTCATCCGGATTATCCGGATTCGTCAAAGACAAGACCAAACTAGCAACTATCCTTGCTCGTATAACAACATCATTTGAGCAAATAATGACACAACTATCTTCCACCTCGTGGCTTTCTAATCTCCTTGTCCCCTTCCTTGCCCCCGCTTATGGACTTGCAGACCTCTTTGGAATTTCGATAGAAGCGGGGACGCTAGCGACGCTCGCAATGAGGGGGGGCATCCCAATGAACATTCTCTCGACATCAACAACAGACTTTAGCGGGGAAGCGGTCTTCTTTCTACTACTTGGTCAGGTTGCGTCAACAATGAGATCTCTTTTCAAGAAGTTAATTCAAGATTGGGAAGATGAAAATGATGATACCGGGCAAATCACAGCAAAGGGTATCATCCAATCTAAGCTAAATGACATTATTGGGGACTATACTGGATTCTTACTTCGCTTACTTGATGCCTTTGTATTTACTACTCTTAAAATCGTGGGGAAAGAAACGTTCAATAACAATGGTGTTTTTCCCGGATGGAAAGAGATCTTTTCAAAACCTAAGACGTACGCAGAATACACTCGATCTTTCTTTGGTGCATTGATTCAACTATTGGAGTTTTTTGAAAAATTCCTAGCAATGGAAAACTCTGTTGTACTGGTTTCTGACCTTCAACTCAATCCTGTGCCTGACTACGCAATCATTCCCAATGGAGATATCAGTAATGCAAAAGTTATCTATTCGGATTATGCTATCAAGACTCTATTAAGCACTTTTGAAGTAAAAAAAGACCAGTCCATCTTCAAGAGGATTTTCTCCAAAATTCAAATTACAATCATCAAACAGATATTTCCTAAAATCCTTGAAAACTTTGCTGCCCATAGGTCTCAAAAATGGCTTCCCAATGGATATATGAATGCAACACATATCGGATCTATTCAAAACACATATCTGAAATGGCTTGGGCTTCATTTTCTGCTACTAACAACTTCTGAAATACTAAAATATGTGCCGAG
>JALTMP010000302.1 GCA_027001645.1 Candidatus Heimdallarchaeota archaeon | reverse complement strand
TTCAAATTGCATTTACAGTGGTGGGGTACGAGATCCTTTTTCACCAATTGGATTTGCGCCCAGACGAAAAGATCGATCTTTGGCTTGGACAAATCTATGCTACTATGAATTGTTTTTACACAATTCAGGATTTAAAAGAATGGGCAAAAGAAGAATTTCCAGACATCAAACTATCATCTGATCTTTACAGTATCTCCCACGAAGAGCTTTCTGAGATCATCTCACAAATTGACCGTTCAATTAATCATCTGGAATCTAAGATTGGGGGTAATCGTTCAAGGACTAATCAATCTAAGAGCCAAAAACGTCAGAGCAAAACTCCAGAGGAAATTCGCTTAAAAGAGCTATTTGATAAAAAAGCTGACTTAAAGAAATATTTTGATGTCCAGCGCTCGCTAAAAGCTAGATTTCCGGCTATTTTTTCCTCTCTTCATTCTTACTTAATTGAAAACGAAATTAGCTTGAAAAACCGAACAAGAGAGTATCTTTCAACGTATGAATCAACGCCTGATTCTTCTACTGCAAATTTGTTTAGAGAAATGGCAAATTGGTGTCTTGCTGGATTTCAGAAGACCCTAAGCAAGTTTGGAGTGGCTTTTGACGCCTTTGACTTTGAATCCGACATCACTTGGAGCGGTATGCCGAAGAAAATCATTGCTCGCTTAGCGGAGTTGCGTGGTATCGACACAAGCAAAGGCTTGCAGGGGATTAGATATACTTATCCTAATGATAAGATCTCGGCCCTGTTGAAGGAAATTGGAAGAGATAAGAAAACCGTTCCTCATCGGGACAATATTCCCGATTTACAATTGACTCGGGCTGACGGTACTGCGTTATATCCTGCCAAGGACATCGCTTATTCCGTTTACAAGTTTCAGAAGGTCAAGGCCGATAAGGTTTACAATGTTGTGGGAGCTGAGCAAGTTCTGCCCCAATTTCAGCTATTGCTTCCTCTTTGGGAATTGGGGTACAAGGATTATGCTTCAAATTTGCATCACTATGTCTATGAAATCGTTTCTTTGAAGAACAGAATAATGAGCGGTCGCCTTGCTCAGTACGTGACCGCTGATGACTTCTACAAGGAAACACTTGTTAGGGCAAGAATCGCAAAGAGAGAAAGTGATCGAGAACGAGGCGTCGATCTCGCAAAAGAAGATCTTGATCTCTTTAACTCCATCGTTGAAGCCATCGCTCTTTCTGTTATCCGTTTTTCACTTCTTGAATCTGACCCGAAGAGAAGGATTGTACTCGACATTGATCAAGCACTTGATTTACGGCAAAGCAGTGGGCCATTTGTACAGTATGCTCTTGCTAGAACTCATGGAATTTTTAGAAGGGCAAAAGAACAATTCAATATTTCTGCGGATTCTATTCGCTCCGAGAAGATTGAAACATCGGTTCTTACAACTGATAGAGATGCTAAACTGTTTGAAATGTTAAATTCAATTCATGACGTTTTGCTTCGTTGCTACGAGGAAATGAATGTCTCTCACATCCCAAAATTTGCTTTTGACTTGGCTCAGGAATTCATGAAATACTATGAAACCACTCCTATTCTAAAAGGGACTTCTCGTGATGAAATGCTCGCCCGGTTGGCTCTTGTATTGGCCGTACAGAGAGTTCTTACACTCTTGCTAGAAATAATGGGGATACCCGCTGTTTCTCAGATGTGATTCTTTCCTCTTTCTGGTCTCCTCGCTTCTTTCCCTTCAAAAGGTCATTTCCAATTATGGATGCTTTGGCCGATGTTAGATAACTATTTATTATATTCTTAGTGTGTAGAAAACAGTTGAAACAAAGTAGTTGGTGAATGAACTGATGTATTTGGATGTCTATCTCAATGATGCTAAACTACTCCGCAATGTGATTGAAGCACTAACCGCCATTGTCGATGAAGCTAAGTTTCATGCGGGAGATTTCGGGTGGGAAGTCCTAGCCATGGATCCCTCGCGATCCGCAATGGTAGATTTTGCAATGCCAAGGGATGCTTTTGATGAGTTCAAGAATGAAGGCGACATGAGTTTCGGAATCAATCTCAGAGAGCTTATGGACATTTTGAAACTTGCGGGAGGGGACGATTCTCTTCGAATGAAGATTGAGCCAGATAGTGGTCGTTTGTCCATTGAGCTACAAGGTAGTTCTTCACGGAGAGAATTCAAAATGTCTCTTCTTGATTTAGGTGGCGAGGGAGGTCGTAGGCTCAAAATCCCCTTCGAGTTTAAAATGGAAATCTCAACCCACCTTTATACCGACATGGTTCGTACTGCCGAGGCCGGGGGAGAACAAGTAATCATTATTGCAGATTCTGACAAGATCACTATAACCTCCTCTACTCCTTCAAGAGAAATCAAATTTGAAATTCCAAAGGATTCTCCTGATGTAATGGAGTTCAAGATTGAAGGTGATTCGAACGAAATTAAAGCTAGTTACTCTCTAAAATACTTGCGAGACTTTCAAAAAGCAACGAAACTCTCAGATGTTGTGTCCTTTGAATTTAGTACCGATAAACCAATGAAACTAACATTTCCCATTCCCGGAGGGGGACATATTGCATATGCGGTTGCCCCTCGACTTGAGTATTGAAGAAAAAGTATTTTGATTCCCGTTTTTCAGGTGGTTCGGTGTATCATGACTTGCTCGCTGTTTGGAAAGAAGAACGTTCAACAAGCGAGCTAATCCCGTTGCCCCCTGATTTCTACATGAAAATCTCTGACTACATTTCTCACCTCGAAACCATGGCTGAAACTGAAGCAGATCCAATCTTATCAAGACTCTTCGAAGTGAGAAAAAAGAGAGTTATCTTTCTTTTGAAAGATTGCATAAGGATACGTTATCAGAAAATCATCACATACCTACTAGCTGAGAAAGAAATACCAATGGACACTTTAACCATAGAAGAAAACAAGTTGGTTAAGTCTCTAGGATCTATCTATCAAGAATTTCTCTCAGCAGCTTTTGGCGTTACTTCCCCCTCAATTGTTTCCGAGGCGTCTGTTGAAGACGCATCCTCACGTTATGAAGCTAGCCTTGACTTGTTGGATAAGGAAGAGGAAAAAAAGAAAAAAGACAGCTCATTGGAGGAGGAATCTGCTCCCCCAATGGTGGAAAACACTTCCGACACTGATCTTTCCGAAGTTGGAGACGAAAACGTAGAATATGAAGCTGTGTTGATTACCGCTCCATTTGAAAAACAATTCGTTGGGGTAGATCTGCAAATTTATGGGCCTTTTCAAAAAGATTCGATCGCATTTCTTCCCAAAGAAAACG
>JALTMP010000301.1 GCA_027001645.1 Candidatus Heimdallarchaeota archaeon | reverse complement strand
GAGGCCACCTTCATTCTTTCCCACGGAGATATCATTTTCGACCCCCCATTTATTAGCAAAATTCTCGATACCTATGAAAACATGAGTAGTGACATGGTTGCAGGAGTGGCGCTTCAGGGAGAAGTAAAAGAATTCGGAGTCGCAGACCTAACATCACAAGGTTACATCAAAAAAATAATCACTGGAGGCAAAGGCATTGGAAACTATGTCATTGCTGGGCTCTCACTCACAACCCCTGAGATTTTCAAGTACTTGGAAGATGGAGAAACATTCATTTCAGCAATCAACAAAATGATCCAAAACGACCTACAAGTAACAGCCGCAGTCTGGCCCTACACGTGGATAGACATTGGAAGGCCATGGGACCTCCTTCAGGCAACAAGATTCATCCTAGGATCACTTGAAAAACAAATCATAGATACTGAAGTCGATATAAGTGGTGCAACCATTAAGGGACCCGTTATCATCGAGAAAGGTGTTATCATAAAAGAAGGAGCAACCATCAGAGGGCCCGTCTACCTCGGCTCAAACACCTACGTGGGAAACAATGCCTTAATCAGGGATTACGCGGTGCTCGAACAAAACGCACGAATAGGCATGGGAGTTGAAATTAAAGCATCCATCATCATGCCCCACGCAACTGTGCACCGGCTTTCATATGTGGGAGACAGCATTCTTGACCAAGGAGCAACCATGTCAGCAGGGTCAATCACAGTAAACACCGATCCCACGGGAAAAACAATAACTATGAACATCAAAGGAGAACCACTCGACAGCGGCCTAACAAAACTCGGCTCCGTCATCGGAGCAAAAGCAAGAATCGGAGTACACTCGACCATTTACCCTGGAGTCAAAATCGGGAGAAATGCAATCATCCCCCACGGATCAACAGTTACAAAAGATGTTCCTAGTCCAGAAACACTAGAAAGAGAAAGTACCGATTAAAAATAAGATTCTCCAACCTGCCGAAATCCAAACGAAGAGAAGAGTTGCTGAGAAGCAAAGTTCTTCTCATAAATCTCAGCAATGATCGTGTCTGGTTCAAATTTCTCAAAAAACTCCACAGCTTTACAAAGTAGGGCAACGCCTATTCTCTTTCCCCTAAAACGGGGCAAGACACCAATCCCCGATACAATCCCTGTCTTCAACTCTTGCTTCAAAGGATGCCGATCAACGGACAAGTAAATGAAGCCGCACAAAGTACCCCAGAGCTCAGCTACAAACGTCCGGTCTGCGGGAAAAGTCGCCGCTTCTTCAACAGAAATCGGCCGAGTCGGATCTGGAGAAGCGAGAAAAATTTTGTTGTACAGCAAAGTTAGTTCGTATTGCTCCTCGGGAAGACGAATATTACGGATGGACAGTTGCTTCCAAACAGGATCATTCGAAAAACGAGCCAAGGCATCAAAACGACGTTTCACAGCATGAGAAAAAGAGATCTCAAAAATCAAAAAACGATACTTTTGATCCTCAGGAACTGTTTTGGGCTTCTGCAAATCACGACGAGTAAAAACTTCGTTAATACGGCGTGCAATGCGATCGAGCATAGACTCCTCCTTATCGTCATCATCCCAGTTCTCAACGTATATGGCTATCCCCCCGTATCAATCCTCCTCAGAGCATTTTCAGCGGCTATCCGCACAAGATCGTCATCGTCTCGTAGGAGCTCATTAACAAGTTCAATGGAAGCAAGTCCTTGAAAACCAAGAGAATAGGCAACTTCTTTGCGAACCGAAGCATTAGGATCAGCAATCGCCTTCGACAAAAGTTCAATGACTTCAGAACCAGAAAAAGAAGAAAGTGAGCGAACAGCATCTGAACGAACAAAGGCAACCTCATCTTTAATTAGAGTTGCCAGAATGGGTAATGCATCATCTGAAGAGAATTGGCTCATGCACCGAGCAATTTCCTGACGAATGTAGTCATAAGGATCTAACATCCCCTTTTTCAACAAAGAAACACTTTCTGAAGAAACAATTCGCCCCAAAGCGGAATAAACCGAGAGACGAAAATCATCGTCATCATCGTCGAGAAAATCACGAAGATAAGGAACTCCACGAGGATCACCCAATACTCCCAAACCATCAACGGCTAGTCGGGAAAGTTCCTTATCTTCATGATCAAGGAAGGAAAGAAATAGCTGAAAAAGTGAGGAATCAGCAAGCTGAATAAGGGCAGATAATGCTTCTCGTCGAAAAACAATAGGCTTTGTAGGATCTTTAGCAATCGTGCTCAAACCACGGAGCACTTCGCCTCGGTCGGCCCAGTCCTTAAGAACAATCAAGGCATTCTCACGAACACCTTCATCCTCGTCAGTTAAACATTGATAAAGAAAAGGCAGACTTGACGAGGTTTGAATTAAACCCAGAGCCAAAACTGCCTCTCGTCGAACTTCTTCATAATCGTCATCTATGGCCAGAAGGTGAAGATCAGGAAGTGCGTCTGAAAGACGCAGTAAGCCGCAAGAACGAACACTCATCACTCGCAACTCATAATATCGGGAATCTTGAAGAAACGGAAAAATGTGGGAACTTAACTCAGAATACCCCCGTTCCCCAATCAAACGAAGCCCTCGGGCAACTTCATCAAGAGAGGAAGAAGAGAGCAACTCTAATACATTTTGGACATCTACATCTAAAGAAGTATGACTATCACGCATTCAATACCACTTACATTCAACACAAATACAATAAATTTTCTTCGACACGTGAGAGGCTAAGCGGAAACAAAAACGCTTCACTAGCAATATTCACTTTCAACATTCCCTCTCCTCCCACTAATAACCAAAAAGGACAATAATTACTTGTGAGTACGCCCTATCTTTCAAATAAGGAAAAAAGCAACGTTATCCTCCAACAAATCCAAATAGCACTCCAAGCCATTGTCAAGCTTATCGCGGTTAACGTTTCAATATCGAATTACAACTTCACAATAGCCGTTTCTCCGCATGGAATTGAGTATTTCAAACACAAAAAGACAGAGAGTAGTCCCGTCCAATGGAAAGAAGTTCCTCAAAACACTAGAATGGAACTTCTCTCAGAACTTGCAAGAGAACTCGTAACATTAGTCAAGAAAAATAAATGAGGGGTAGATGAGAAAAAACAATTCATCGCGTATCTTCTTAGCTGATTTCTTGATACGTAATCGGTATGCTATATTCACTCGCTTGTGCAATGTGTTTAGCAATCTTGGATGATTTTGACAATCTTATTTCTCCAATTTCATTAACCGTGAAAACACCATAGTGTTTGTCCCCGACATATATGTTCACCGTTTTTCCTGCAAGATGTGAGGGAAGAATAATGACAACATGTTTTTTTCTCCTCTCGATGTTTGCTGGATGTCTACCTGCTACGTCTTCATATTCTCTTTCGAAGCCCAAGTGGTTGTTCCCGTTGATTGGCGAAACGTCAATCGAGATGTTTAATCTATTCTCTAGCTTTGAGATTACTTTTCCACCCTTTCCAATAAGGCGAGGGATTTGGTTCTCGGGTATCCTCACCTCAATTCTTCCAGGTCTGAGTGGAGTCGCTTCAATGGGTCCGCTCACAATTCTGGCAATTTCCTTTTTGACTCGCTTGGCAATTTGCCTTTGTTCTTTTGTTTGCTTTTCTTCAGTTGCTTGCACTGGGATCATGACAATTTGTTCTCCGAATGAATAAATCTCATATAACAAACGCCCAGTCATAAAATCTTTCACTTCAACGACCGGTCTTGCTAGGCTTTCATCTGCGAAGCCTGTTGGAACTTTTACGACCATGTGAAGCGCTAGCACGGTTGAAACAGCCCCATCTTCAATAAAAATGATAGTGTCAACCACGCTTGGAATTAACCCCGCATCAACTCTTCCAATGAATCTTTGAATTGCATCAACTGGCCTCGTTGCGTGAACAACACCAACCATACCGATTCCTGCCAATCGCATATCAGCAAACACTACGAAGTCTCGAGTCTTCCTCATTTCATCAAAAATAACATAATCAGGTCTGAGTAGCAAGATTATGTCTCCCGTGTGTTCTGGATCGTTGTCAACAATTGTGTATTGCGTTATTCTTTCATCCACAACAAGATCTCGTGGTTTTTCTATAGTCTTAACCACTTTATTCTGATCCGCATAAAATTTAGCAATTGCTGCAGCAAATGTGGATTTTCCTGCCCCGGGTGCCCCCGCAATAACCACTCCCTCTGCTTTGTTCTGTAAGCGATCGAGGATTTTTTCTTGTAATTCGTAGTCATCGAGTGACTTTGTGGTAATTGGTTTGACAATTGTTATTTCTAGTGCATCGCTAAAAGGAGGGTATGCTATAACAATCCTCATATTTCTTACTTGAAGTACTTGAGCCGTTTCTGTGTCTTGTTCAATAAATGAATCTCTCTCCTCATCCGCTAGCCGAATAAGGTCGTCAGCTAGTTGAAGGAGCTCTTCTTCATGGAGAGGAGTATCATCAATCTTGACCAATTGCCAGCTACCCGGCCTTCCTCTTTTTGCTACAGGGGGTGCTCCTGATCGGAGATGGAGGCTCATGGTGTCTTGTTCTAAGACTCTGTTTACCCATTCTAACATCATTTTTTTAACCTAACTTATCCTTCATTTGAAGATAAAAAATCCTTATGAATTAGACATTTTTTAGTAGATTTGTATGAGTGGTCGTCGAGTTTCGCCCCGCAACATGCGGCGCATGATGAAAAACTTGAAAGTTGAAGAGATAGATGCAGAAGAAGTGATTATTCGGACTCGTACCGAAGAAATTGTTATTTCTAATCCAACCGTAAATCTGACCAATATGCAAGGTGTAGATGTTTTTCAAATCGTCGGTTCCTACATTAAACGGCCAAAAGGGAGTACTGGTGAATCCTCGGAACCTCCCTTTGATATTTCCTCTCTAAAGGAATCAGACATTAAACTAGTAGCTAAGAATGCCAAGACAACTCTGGACGAGGCGAAAGATGCCTTGATTAAAACAAGAGGCGATCTTGCGGCAGCTGTCATGCTCTTGAGATCAAAAAAGTAGCCTTTCAAAAGCCTTGATTCTGTTGATTATTTAGAAGGAAATGGTAGATTCTTCTAACTATAAGTTGTGGTTCTGGATCCCATGGATAAACTTCTCTCCCAAGCATTGCTCTAAATAAGACTCTCAATGATTCTGCAGTATGGGCAATTTCGATTTCTCCCAGATCCCGCGTTTTAAAACTTATTTCTTCAAGAATTGCATCAACTTTTCCTTCTGAGAGCCCTAATTCTTGAAGTGTTTCAATTGTTTGCTCTCTCAAAAGTTCATTGAATCCCAAACCCCTTAGGACTTCATACAGCCAATATGAATGAACTCCAGGGACAAATTCTTCAGAAGATTCGTTCTCGAATGGTTCGTCGTATTCCACGAGACTTTCTCTTAGATTTCCTACTTAAACCCCCGATCTTTGGTCGTATGGTACACCTAATGTGTTTCTCGTGTGTGGCAGTATCTAATGAGAGGTGTTTCCCTAATCTTTGCTAAGACAAGGTTTTAGTCTTGATTCTCTCAAGCCATCCTTGTATGTCTTCATCATCTCATTCCATTGATGAAAAGAGGTTTCTTGCAGAGGCTGCCATTGATTACTTACCAGAGTCAGGGGTAGTTGGGCTTGGTAGTGGTTCAACGGTGAATGAGTTCATTTCAGTCTTTTCAACCATTAAGGATCAATTTGATCTCTTTTTTGTTCCCGGATCTCTTCAAACAGAGTTCAATTTACTCAAAGCCGGCCTTCGTGTTGTATCTCTGAGAGAGTCCCCTGAGCTAGAACTAGTGATTGACGGTGCTGATCAGTTTACATCTGACAAAATTCTCTTGAAAGGGGGTGGCGGAGCTTTGTTCAAAGAAAAAATCCTCGCAACAAATGCTCGACGCTACTTGATTTTGGCCGGACACAACAAGCTTGTTGATCATTTGGGAGCGAATCATACACCGATACCTATTGAAGTATCTCCCTTTGGGGTTTTTTCATTCATTTCTTTCATTGATCAGAACTTTACATCTCAAGCAAAAGCTGAAATACG
Source organism: Candidatus Heimdallarchaeota archaeon (assembly GCA_027001645.1). GTDB lineage: Archaea > Asgardarchaeota > Heimdallarchaeia > Heimdallarchaeales > JAJRWK01 > JAJRWK01. Next base: position 6,233 of record JALTMP010000301.1, on the reverse strand, counting down.
AATTGAATCCGATCGCAATAATCCGTTTCTCACTGAACATGGAAACTTAATCGTTGATCTATATTTTTCAGTTCCCCCCAAAGATCCAGTCTTGCTTAATCAAGAATTGAGGCTAACCCGTCCAGAAGTTGTCTGCACGGGGATCTTCGCGGGTTTCTCCCCAGTAATACTAACAACCGATGCCAGTAATAACGGAATTCTTGTAAAATTGTGAAGGCGTGCAACGATCCCTTGATTATTTCTCTTTCCGTTCGAGAATAAATGTCCTGCCTCTTGTTTCTCTAACTTGTGCGTTAGCTTGTGTTGCTACTTGCTCCGCAATTTGATTTACCTCTTCCTTGATCATTTTGGGGAGGATTTTGATTTTGATGATTTTGTGTTTGTCAAGGCGTGTTTTGATTTCATCAATGATGCTGGAGGTCAGCCCGTTTTTGCCGATGTGGACATCTACAGAGCCCTGTTGAACCGATGTGAGGGTTCGTGTTGCTTTGTTCGTCATGTTCTTTACCTTCTGACTTTTGTTGATCTTATAAAAAGAAAAGAGTTCGGGCATCAAGGCGCAACTAGGGTTTTCTTCGGATGTATACAAAGTTAAGGATTGGTAATAGAATGACAAGACCCAGCATCGCATAAATGAATCGTTTTTCTAATGAAGTGTCCAATTCGGGAGGTTGTATGTATGATGCTCTCGGATCCTCTCCTTTTGTTGTTCTGAAGTTGATTTCCGCGGTGTTTGTTAATTGGGATTGTGGGTCTCCCCAGTTGTCATACCACGTTACATTTGCCGCGGAAATTGTGAGAATCTCAGAATCTTTGAGAATATATTTGAAAGAGACGCCAAATTCCAGAGTTTCCCCGATTTTCAATTCTGAAACAGTAATGTTGAAGTATGTCGTGTTTACATAAAACGCGTATACCACGATGTCGGAAGGGGTGATTGTATTTGGTATTCCTGTTCTGTTGCGTATCTGCATTGAAGACGCGTTAAGGGGCCCGAAGGGTGTGTCGGTTATCTTTAAGGCATCTTTGTGGATTCTCTGCTCAATGGTAACATTTGTCATCGTGTAGTTAGCATAATTCTTAACGAGAATTGTCTCGTTTGCTTCCTCGCGTAGACCGAAAGGACCCTCATTTACGAGAAGAAGTGTTATTACCTTGTTTTCAGGTATGTATGCGTTTGGTGTAGCAATTATTAATAAGAAGAGGCTGATGACAAGTATTCCTTTGTTGGGGAGTTTCATGAGTTGCACCTTCTCTACTTTGACGGCACAGTCCACCCTATTTGAATATTCCGTTGAACTACGATTCTTCTGCTTTGCGTTTTCTCCCTTCACGATTCATTCTTAATTGACTTTTCTTTCTAATTTGGATAAATTCATTATCTACTTAGTAATATCTTGTGTTGATTGGTTTGAGTGATGAGACGATAGATTTGTGTCTATCCCGAGAAGACTATTTTCTTGTGCGACGCATTGCTGAGCGTTACGGCCTTAGTCTGTCTGAATCCCTATTCTCATTGATTCGTGTTGGCAAAGAAGTGGAACGTGTTCAAAATGAGCATCCCCATTGGGATGAGTGGTTGCGTTTGTACCTTTCCGTCATCCATTATCGTAAGAGAGTAAAGGTGCTAAAGCAGGAAATTGCTTATCTTTCACGAGTTATTCCTCAGCTCAAGGAATCTCTTCAAAGGGCAGAAGATGAATACTTGATCGCCAAACAGATTCATGATCATTTGGAGCGCTTATTGCGCGATCAATTGACTTAGTTGTGGTGGAGATTGTGGGGATATTAGATTGGTTTTGGTCAAGATTCGGCGGAAAGCCCACTAGGCTTTGTACGATTGAGATTTCTCGTTCTCAGTTGGGAGAAGACTTGCTCAGCCCCAAACTCATTCACAAGTATATTCAGTTAGGGTATCCCGTTGTTCGCAAACTTGGCCTGGATGTTAGTTTTGAAACCATGTCAATTGATGTATTATTAAAGGAGCAAGAAACTCTTGTTAATGAGCTACGAAATCTGGCTTTGGAAGTCAGCCCTCTTAAGGCATATTATGCGCCAATTGTTCTCAAGCTTAACGAACATTTCAATGAAAATCGAACACTTGCTTTACACTTAGGTTCTCTCTTGGGCGAATATCGGCAACAACTAAATTATCCCCATCCACCAGAGTCCCCTATCCGTCTGGTCGATCCTAAAATGATTAAAATTGCTGAAGCATTCATTGATCGCTATCTCCTTAAAACGCCCAATATCCCCACTCTCGATTCAATCGAAGAGGGGGCCCCTCTTATCCAGCTTGATGATGATGTGAATGAATTCGCCATGGAATGACTGCAGTCGTTTTTCTTTTGTCTTTTCAAAGCCCTGGGTCTTTGCTTTCTATTCTTGTATGTATTTCTTCCAGTAATTCCTCCAATGTCATTCCGTGTCTAACGGTTTCGTCTCTTTTTCTAACACTAATCGTTTCTGTTTCCACTTCCTTTTGTCCGATGACTAGCATATATGGGATCTTTTGTACTTGTGCTCGTCTTATTTTCTTTTGAAGAGTGTTATCGCTGAAATCGGTTTCAGCCCTAATTTTGTTGTTGAGAAGTTTTTGTTTGATTTTCTCGCATTTTTCTGCGATTTCGGGAGAATCAGTTTTCACAGGGATGATGGTAACTTGAGTAGGCGATAGCCATAGGGGAAATGCTCCTTTTGTGTGTTCAATGTAGACCCCCAAGAATCTATCAATGGATCCTAGAATTGCTCTATGGATCACAACAGGTGTTGCAAATGATCCGTCTTTGGCCATATACTTGAGTTCGAAGTTTGGACCAAGATTGAAGTCTAGCTGAATCGTTCCTAATTGCCATTTCCTCTTAAGTGAATCTCTAAAAATAAAATCTATTTTTGGTCCGTAGAATGCGCCGTCTCCAGGATTTTCCTTGACGTTCATTCCTAAATTCTGTGTTACTTCGAATAGAATTTTCTCTGCTTTTTCCCATATTTCATCAGATCCGATATATTCTTCTGGTTTGGTGCTTACTACAGCCTCGTAATCGTCAAGCCCGAATGTTTTGTAAATCTCTTTCACCAATTGGATGAGACGTTGGAGCTCTTCTTCTAATTGGTCTTCCCTACAGAAAATATGGGAGTCATCTTGTACAAATCCAATGAGTCTTAGTAGGCCATGAAGCGTTCCCGAGGCTTCATTTCGATGCAAAAACCCGTATTCGGCATATCTTAATGGGAGTTCTTGATAGGAAGGAATCCGTCTTTTGAAGAGTAAAGCGTGGCCGGGGCAGTTCATTGGTTTTATTCCCAATTCTTCGCTCCATCCGCTTTTTTCTTGGTCAATCCAAAACATGTTCTCTTTGTATTTTTGATAATGTCCAGAACATTTCCAGAGGTCCGATTTGAATATCTGTGGTGTTCTAACAAAGAAATAGCCATTTTCCTCGTACAATTCTTGAAGATATTGTGAAATGAGGTTGTAAACTTTTGCTCCTTTTGGCGTGAAAAATCCTGTGCCAGGACCCCATTCGTGCATGAAGAACAAATCAAGTTCAATACCTAACTTTCGGTGATCTCTTGCCTTCGCTTCTTCCAAGTAGTGAAAATATTCGTCTAGTTGTTGCTTTGTCGGGAAACTAATGCCGTAAATTCTTTGCAAACTTTCTCTTTCTTGGTTTCCTCTCCAGAAAGCACTTGATGAGGTTAGTGCCTTTATTGCACCTACTTTTAGTCCTGGCCTCATATGTGGGCCTCTGCATAAATCCAAGAATTCCCCGATTGCCGTCTTATGCTTATAAAATGATATGGGATCTTCGGGGATATCTTCCTCTATGATTTCAATTTTGAATTTATTTTGGAGTTTTTTGTAATGGTCGATTGCCTCTTTTCTTGGTATCCAAACCCTTTCAGAAGTGATTCTTCCCTTTTGAATTCGTTTTAGGCGTGCGTTGATCTGCTTGATGTCTTTGTCGGTTATGCTGTGGCTTCCCATATAAAAGTCGTAGTAGAAGCCTTCTTCGATTGGTGGTCCAATTGTTGGTTTTGCCTCGGGGATGACATCAAGCACTGCTTGTGCGAGAAGATGTGCTGACGAGTGCCAGAAAACTTGTTTCCCAACGTCATGAGAAAAAGTGTAGAAGTGTATTGCCTCACTGTCGCTTTCAATTGTTTCTTCCCAGTCCCTTAGTAAGTCCCCGGTTTTTACAGCAACGATAGGATCTTCTCTGGTTTCAATTTGACCTTCTTTTGATACAAGTTCTTGATAAATGTAAAGGAATGATGCGTTGTCGTTTTCAATTTGAAGATTTACTTCTTTGTTTTGATCTTCAGTGTGGATAGTAACCAAGAGTTTCATTCTAATTCTTAGTTTTTTCCCGTTTTTCTTAATCTTTTGGACTTGTTTTCTATTATTGGGCTTTTATAGATCACTCGCTAGCGCGTGCAAAAGCTTATCAAACGGGGCTTTACCGACAGCTCCAACGACCCTCTGCACTAGCCTTCCTTTTTTGAAGATGAGGAATGTGGGGATAGACTGGACGCCGTATTGCGCGGCAATATTTCGATTGTGATCTATGTTGACTTTTCCGATAAGCACCGATCTCTCGGCCCACTCTCTTGCTAGCTGTTCCATGACAGGAGCCATTGCATGACAAGGTCTGCACCAATCTGCCCACATGTCGATGATTGCTACCGGTGCTACTTTGATGAATTCGGTGAAATTTGTTTCATTAAGGGTGTGAACTTGCCCAAGAGGGTATTTTTCCTTTATCTCTAATTGTTTTTGCAGTTCCTGGATTTTGCGTTGCCTGATCCTCATTAGCTCAAAGTCGTCTTCCGTCATTGTTCATCCCTCGTGTTGTTCCTATTGGCTTTTTTCAAATGGAGTCAATATTTTTTTGGTTTGTTATAATATTTGATGGTACTACCTCCATAGAGTAGGATAAACAGACGAAGATCGCACTCGCGACCAATGAATAATAAAGAACCTATTTTTTAACATTCATAATGACAACACAATGATGGTGCCCTTTGGAGTATGGTTTTACAATTCGTGTTGTGTAATTGTTTACTCTTAGTCCTATTTGATCTACTTGTTCGAGAATTTCTTCTGTTTTAGTGATTCTCAGGTCCTTTTCATAAGGGGCAATAAAGTGTAGGTATATTCTTCCTTTATTCTTTAATGCACGCTTTGCGGCTTTGAGATGTGAATCATCCCATTGGAAAAACCCCATTAGAACAACATCTGCTTTATTCCTTGGGGCAACAATTCTCGAATCTCCAAGGATTGGGTAAAAGGTGTGTGTCTTATTGATCCTCGCTGATGCTTTGAGATATTCATATGTATACGGGGAAATCTCGATTGCAATGGTTCTGGTCTTGTTTATGGTTGCCAATGGTAGGGACAAGTTACCTATACAAGCAAACATGTCGATTATGGTTCCCGTCTTTATCTCGGTTAAGAGCCGTTCCCGCTCGCCGTGATTTCCGGGAGAAAATGTGATCGTGAGAGGGTTGAGTACAAATTTTGTATGTAGTTCCTTATGTACTGTGGGGAGATCTAACATTCCACTGATTACTTTTCCCCTTGGTCTTCTTGTGATGTCAAGAGTGTTATTTTGTATAATGATGGCTTCTGCCCACGGCAATATTTTTCGCATTGCATTACCGATTTGTCTTTCATCACTTAGTTGATAACGTGGTTTTATGATTGCGCAATTTCCGATTCTTGCATATCCTGTAGGAATTTCTTTGGAATCAATGTGTGGGAGGAGCTCTTGGAGCTTCTGAGCGAATTTTTTCACTAAAGGTCTGTAAGCAAAGTGCTTTAAAAAAGCTTGATTGTGTTGTTTTTGAATATGAAACGTGTTTCCCCGGTTCGAGCGGTGCTGTTGGAAAAGGGAAGCGAAGTTCTTGGTGACGATGCTCCTAGGTTATTTCAGCAAGGATGGTATGGTCGGTTGATCTCTTCTACCTTGTTATCTCTTGATTCTTATGAAACGTTACATCTTCTTGAAAGACACAAGTTAGAAGTATTTCTAGATGATGCCAGCAGTGCTCTCTCACCCAAAACCGTCGCGAGACACTTCGCGAGGCATGTTCCTAATTTTTGGAGAAACTATTTAGTATACAAGGATTTGAGAAACCGGGGCTATGTTATACGATCAGGGGGTATGAATGAGCCATTCTATTTTCGCCAGTATCCTCGTGGCGCAATTCCAGATCAGACACCGTATAAT
>JALTMP010000300.1 GCA_027001645.1 Candidatus Heimdallarchaeota archaeon | reverse complement strand
CCCTTCGAAAACAATGAAATGTTCAAGGGGACATTTCCATATGACTTCATCACAGAAGCGATTGACCAGACAAGAGGATGGTTTTATACTCTCCTCGCTGTTAGTACCGCATTATTTGATGAGCCTGCATACAAATCGGTGCTCTGTCTAGCGCACGTACTGAATGAAGATGGCTCAAAGATGAGTAAGTCTGGAAAAGCGGAAGGGAATCCATGGACTGTTATTAATAAGGAAGGAGCTGACCCCATGCGTTGGTTCTTGCTCTCAACAGTGGCTTGGAATCCAACCCGATATTCGCCAAATCTAGTGAATGAATCGATGCGGCGATTTGTCAATACGTTCTGGAATGTGTACAGCTTCTTCGTCAATAATGCCAATGCTGATAAGTTTGACTTGGATTCATTTTACATCCCTCTTGAAAAACGTGAGGAACTAGATCGCTGGCTAATCAGCCGAGCAAATAGAGTTCTTGAAGAGATAATTTCTGGGTTTGAATCTCTCGCATTCCATCAAGGTGCGAAAGCAATTGATCAATTCGTAGTAGAGGAACTGAGCAACTGGTGGATCCGCCGATCTCGCCGCAGATTCTGGAGCGAAGAGCTTACAGACTCCAAGAAATCTGCTTATAGTACCCTCTACGAAGTCATGGTTCTCCTATCCAAAGCAATCGCTCCTTACACGCCGTTTATGGCAGAACATGTATACCAAAACATAGTTCGAAAAACGACACCAACCTCCAGCAAAGAATCTGTGCACATGGAAGACTTCCCCCATCCAGATTCTTCCGCAAGGGACCTCGCTTTAGAAGAAAAAATGGAGCTTGTATTGCAAGTAGCACAAGCAGGGAGAACTGCTCGGGCCCAAGCAAACATCAAACTTCGACAGCCTTTACCAAAACTTGTGGTGGTGGTTAGCGCTGAAAATGCGAAAAAACTCCTGCCTTTCAAGCAAGTAATAGCAGAGGAATTGAACGTCAAGGAACTCGAAATCACCTCCGAATCCGAGGAATTCGTCATTTATACTGTGAGACCCAATTTCAAGAGGCTTGCTCCAAGAGTAAAGGGCTTAATAAACAAAGTCAAGGAAGCCCTCAACGATCTCTCTCCACAAGAAGCCAGAAAATTAAAGGAACAAATAGACAAAGATGAACAGTATTCTCTTACCATCGACAGCAAAGAAATAATTCTCGATCCCGAAGATGTAGAAGTTTTGGTGGGCACAATTGAAGGCTATGAATATGCCTCTCAAGATGATGTGGCTGTATACCTTGACACAACAATCACCCCCGATCTAAAGCTTGAAGGTTTTGCTAGAGAGATCGTTAGACGCATTCAGGAATCTCGCCGCCAAGCGAATCTACGGTTTGTTCAGAATATTGAAACATGGATCGACGCTGATCCCGAGCTAATCCAAAGTGTCGAGGCACATACAAACTACATTTCATCTGAAACCCAATCTCTTTCTTTGAAAACTGGTTCACCACCTGACCCCTCATCATTCATCAAGACAGAATGGGATGTTGAAGGAAAACAGCTAGTGATATACATTAAGCCTCTAGACTGACTGAACCCAACATAAAACAATGGGCCAATCACTTCTTCTTTACATACCATCCTTATTTTCTTGCTTTCTTAATAGACCACCACGAAATCTTGATCTTTGCAGAACCACAATGAGGACAAACCGCGAGAATAGTAAATGTCTCTTCCTTACTTACTTTCGTGAACGACGCGTCATTGAATGTCTTTTTGCAGTTCATGCACACGTAGTGGTCAGGACGCTTAACGGTGTCTCTTCTCAAAATAATCTCCCACCTTATACTTCTTCAAAAGAGATTTATATTGTTCGGTGTAGCGTGGATTAGCAGAAAACCCGAAAGATGGTGCAAAAAATGACTGTTAACGTATCTGGCTCCTGGGTAAACAAAACCAGACAAACCCTAATTATTAGTATTCTTGCGGACATACTCTTGGTTGTCATTGCGATGTTTCTCGCAATTACTAATGAATCCCTCATTGACCGTACCAACTTACCTTCATTTCTAAAATTAATTTACACGAGCGGAATAATCAAAGGATTTAATGTAACTTTGAGCATTATCTTTCTTCTGATTTTCTCTCTCATGTTTTTCTTCACAGTTCTGGCCTATGGGTCCTACACTGAGCTCAGAGACCGCATTCCTTCGTGGGGAGAAATAATTATTCCCGGAATCGTGATCCCCTTGATTGCGTTTCTAATTATGGGCCTAACTGCTGCTGAAGAGGGATTTACGCTGGCTGGAAGCGCTTCTTCTTCTAATGTTAGTAATTTTACGAGCGCAATGAGATGGACTGTATTTGGCGTGTTAGTCCTTATGGAGATCCTCATTACGTTGTATATCTATGCTACGGGAGAAGAATAGAAGGCATAACTCCTTTTCTACCTTCTTGTTCTCCGTCCCGTTTTTCTCACTCTCCTCATGATACGTGGACACTTTGTAGATCAATAAGCCTTAATTATATTAAGATTAGAAGTCATTTCGAGTGGAATAAAACAGATATGACCTCGTGATAGAGTAAGTATCACAACCTCTCAAAAACGCAACGAAATAACACTGAGGTAGAATGATATGTCATATGTTTCAGGAGAACGAGAGAGAGGAAAAAAGGTTCAGTTGGAAGATAAAACCTTGGTAAGGCTGTCCAAAAAAGGAAAAAAACTTGAAATCATTGTGAACCCAGAAAATGCCTGGCTGTATAAACACGGAGAAAACATACCTTTGGAAGAAGTTATTGAAGCTCCAATTATCTTCACGAACTTCTCAAAGGGTCAGAAAGCAGGTGCTTTAGACTTAGAATCAATTTTAGGCATAACTGAAGAAGAAGAGGCAATAAAGAAAATCCTAGATGATGGAGAGTTGTTGCTAACACAAGAACAAAGAAAAGAGTTCTTGAAGGAAAAGCGAGAAGAAATCATTGATTTTCTTCACATGCATTGTGTTAATCCTAAAACGGGCATGCCCCATCCCAAGAAGCGAATTGAGCAAGCCATTGATCAAGCTGGTGTAAACATCGATTTCAAACGAGATGCCGAAGAACAAGCACTCGAAATCTTGCCCAAGATTCGTCAAATTCTACCAATGAGGATGGAAGTCGCAACCGTTCAATTCCGCGTGCCCCCGACACTAGTGGGGCAGTTATATGGACTGATCACTAGTAAGGCGAAAGTGCTCAATGAGGAATGGGGGAATCAAGGGAGCTGGATTGTCACCGTTTCCATGCCAGCTGGAGCAATGGCTGAGCTAATGGAACTAGTAGCTGAAAAGACAAAAGGAAAAGTAAACGGCCAGATATTGGAGAGAAAACAAAAGTAAAGCCGGTTATATTTATTTTTAAAAAATTAAAGGTGAAAATCAAAGATGACTGTATTAGTGAAAGAGAAAGAACTTGTCGTTCCAGGCCAAATCCTCGCTGAAGGAGGACACTATAAAGTTGGAGCCAATGTGATCAAAGATGGTGAATACTATCGGTCGGTAGTTCTTGGTATTTACACGGGATCTGGCAACACGATATCAACGCGTCCCTTAACAGGCAAGTATTATCCCCACGTTGGAGACCTAGTCATAGGCAAAATAATCGACGTGGGACTAACTATGTGGCGACTAGATATTGGAAGTCCTTATGAAGGTGTATTATTTGTGAGTAACGCCACAAGACGAAAATTTGATCCTGTTAGGCACGATGCTCGAAAAATCTATGATGTTGGAGATGTTGTTCGAGCCAAGATCATTGCCTTTGATCGAACGAAGGACCCCTCTCTGACAACGTTAGATCGAGGACTTGGAAAATTGAGTGGTGGTAAGATCATCAGTGTTTCGCCAACTAAGATAAGCCGTATCATTGGCCATCGTGGAAGCATGATTAATATTATCAAGAAATACACTCGAACAAATATTCTTGTCGGTCAGAATGGTAGGATCTGGGTAAATGGGCGTAGTATTGACGATGAGATGAAAGCCATTGAAGCAATTCGTTTAGTGGAAAAAGAAGCACTGCGTTCTGGTCTGACTGACCATATCGAGGAGTTTTTGAAACAAGGAAAATAGGAGGAAATAGAAATGAGTGAATTCATTAGAGTAGATGGACGTAAGAAAGATGAATTGCGTCCCATAGATATTCAAATTGGTGTGCTTGATTCAGCAGACGGATCTGCGTTAATTCGCATGGGAAAGAATATTATCCTCGCTGCTGTGCGTGGTCCAAGAGAATTACACCCCAAACACTTGGCAATGCCCGATAGGGCCAAGATTCGATGTACTTATCGGATGGCGACATTTTCTGTTCCGGACAGAAAAAGCCCAGCACCAAGCAGACGAGAAAAAGAGATCTCAAAAGTATTAACTGAAGCACTAGAAAGCGTTGTTCTTTCCCATTTGTATCCGAGATCTGCCATTGACATCTTTATTCAAGTCATCCAGGCAGATGGAGGAACAAGATGCGCAAGTGCCACCGCTGCTTCTCTTGCCCTAGCAGATGCTGGCATCCCCATGAGAGATCTACTTGCTGGAGTTGCTGCTGGTATTTTCAAAGACGAAGTTGTCTTAGACTTATGTGACGAAGAAGACAAGGATGGAACGGGGGATCTCCCAATAGTCTATTCGCCTTCAACAGATGAGATTTCACTTCTGCAACTTGACGGTCAATTTACTCTTGATCAATTTGAAGAAGCGCTCAATCTTGCAATTGCTGGTGCTCGAAAGATTTACGAGATGGAAAAGGAAGCACTTATTGATCGGTATAAGATTGATGTTGAAGAAGAGATACATGACGAGGTTCATGTTGAAGAACAAGAAATCGAAGGAACAATTGAAGAAGAATTGGAAGAGCTCGAAACTGAAGAAGAACCAATTGAAGGGAGCGCTCAGCCAGTTTCTGAAGTAGAAACAGCTGAAGAAAGTGTAAGTGTAGAAGCATCCGATACTGAATTACTTGAAGAAATCTCTGAAGAATCAGCAGAACCAGCCGGTTCTCCCGTAGAGGAATCTAAAGAAACAATCATGGAAACCTCTTCATCTTCAGAGATCGTTGAAACTCCTGAAACATTTGAGTACAAGTCGATTCCCCAATCTGAACCAGAAGCAGAACCCACTGGGGAAACAATTTCCGAGCATTCCCGCGAAGAAGCAGTCGAAGACGTATTTCAAGAGGAAATACAAGAAGGAGATGAAGACACAGAGGATGATGTCATTTCGGTGGAAGAGTACGAGGAAGAAGAAAAATTCGATGAATGGGAAGATCTGGGAGCAGATGAAATACCAATTCCTGAACCCGAAACAGAGGAAGACGAACTTGAGGACGAAGAATTCGAAGATACGGACACGCTAGAAATCACCGAGTTGGAAGACCAGGAGGAGATTTAAAATGACAGATCGTACAATCATCGCGGAAATAGAAAAATCTTACCTCATGTCGTTGTTAGACAGTGGCCGTAGGGCTGATGGTCGCGATTTTGATGAATTCAGACCCATTAAAATTGAATTCAATTATGTTCCTAAGGCAGAAGGGTCTGCTCTCGTCACCCTTGGCCAAACAAAAGTAATTGCAGGAGTCAAAGCGATCATTGGAACTCCGTTTCCCGATACCCCCAATGACGGCGTGATTCTTGTTGGCGCTGAGCGTTCTCCTATTGCAAGTCCTGATTTTGAAATGGGGCCCCCCGATGCTGAGACTATCGAGCTAGCTCGAATTACTGACCGAGTAATTCGTGAATCCAAATTCATTGATCCCACATCGCTTGTCTTAGTCCCAGGAGAAAAGGTTTGGATGCTCTTTGTAGATATCTATGCTCTGGATCACGATGGAAATCTTTACGATGCTGCTGCGCTCGCAGCAATCGCTGCTCTCGCTACCACAAGAATTCCCAAGGCCACGGTTTTAGACGACGGAACCGTAGAGCTAGATCCTGAAGAAACGATCCCTCTAAATTACTCATTCGTCCCAGTTTCAGTAACCACTGCAAAAATCGGAGACCATTACGTCGTTGATCCTAATCTCAAGGAAGAGCGCATTGCCTCTGCCAGGCTCACAATTGGGTATAAAGATTCTAACACTATAGTGTCGATGCAGAAGGGCGAAATCGGTGTATTTAAATCCGCAGAGGTTTTGGACATTGTTAGGAACGGTGCGGCAGTAGCCGATAAAGTTCGAATGGTACTGCAGGAAGCCCTTGATAAGTTCAAATCTGAACGAGGCGAATGAAATGGTTAGAACAAGAACCCGAAAAGCAAGCTCTACTGGTCGATTTGGACCGCGCTATGGCGCTACAATCAGAAAAAGAATCCGAGCAATCGAAAAAACAGCAAAAGCAGATCATCGATGTCCACGGTGCCGAAAATACACCCTTCGAAAGGAAAGTCTAGGTATTTGGAAGTGCCGTAAATGTGGACACGCTTTTGCCGGAGGAGCTTGGCAACCAATCACTGAAGGTGGCAAAAGAAGCAGTCGGATCACAAAACAACTTGCTGAACAAGCTCAAGAGAGCTAATCCCCGTCAATAAGGGGGAGCTGACGGATTGAGATTTCAGCCACGTTATGCTATTACTACATCCCGGGCTCCTCCAAGAAGAACTCGAAGTTTTTTAACAGACTTTTGCTTATCAATTCCACTTGTCACTAAGATTTCCCGGGGAGGGAAAGGCTATGACGCCCTTCTCCATGAATCAAGAAAATTGGGAATCAAGGGCCTCTTCGTAGTGTTTTCAAGACAAGGTAATCCCTCCCGAATTGACTTTCACGAGATCAACGACGATATTGATCTCTTCAAACAACCTCGATTTAGTTGGGTGTTATCGGGGATTAGTCTTAGTAGAGAATTAGGTAAAAGAGAAAGGCCTGCTTTTGACGAACTTGATACTCCAAAGCCAAATTGGTTAAAACCCGATCATCGTGCTGGGGAAGCTTGGGAAAACTTCGTTTCTTTAGTCCGCTTTTCCACGGATTCCACATCAAATCAAAACGAAAATGCTGTAAAAGGCGTTCTTAATGCTTACCCTTCCAGAAAGGGAAATCTGATCAACTTCTCGTTCACAATATCTGATACTAACGCTGAAGTCGGACCTCGAATATTTGTGGCTAACTTTATCGACCACGCGACTTTTCAACCCCGTGCATAGCGTATTTCACTTTTACACACCCCTCTCTTAATTCTAATAACAAGCAATCCCCAATATTCATTGATGAATCAAGATCCTATTCAGTCGCACAATCCGCGGCATCAGTCTATCGAAAACTTGGAACGTGCAATCAAGAAACTAACCCGAGCACTACATGCTCCTATTTCCATTACTTCAGACAAATACTCTGTAGTTTCACGAGAAAGAGGTGTCTCATACTTCAAATTGATCGGAGGCCAGCTTGTTCCGATTCCCGGAAAACTCCTCGGGGATGAGGAGCGAATGAACCTCTTAATGGATTTAGGACGAGAACTTCTAACCATCGCCCGCCACAACAAACAAATTCAGAATCATAAGAACTAAAAGCCGAAAGACCTTTTGAGAACGTGCTCGAACAATCCTTTCGTTAGGAAAGAGTAACCTTTCTTAGCGTTTGAACCGAAACAGCAAGCCATCGGAGGCTAGATCCTACCGCTGCTCGTAGTCCCACCAAATCTTTGGCTTTGATTTCTAGGACTAATGATTTTTGCTCTGCTAAAATGGACACTGCCGTTCGGTCATAGCCAAGCACATTTAATTCAGGGGCGACAGCATTGCAGACCATTCTTGCACTTTCTTCTGACTCAAATTCGATCACAATTCTCGCATAGTGGGGCTTTGAGTTTTGCGACGAGTCTTTTATGTTCATTCGCTTCCCTTCTTGGTTTGCTACTACTCGTTATTTCCGAGCTCCTCTTGCAATAGTCTATCGATTGCGTCTCTAATTATTTGGCTACGATTTTCATAATACCCTTCTGAAATGAGCTCTTCAATTGCAGCAAACATGTGATTGGGTATTTTGAACGTTACTGGTTTGTCCTTTTCCCATTCTTCTCCTTCTGACATGAAGATCCCTCGTCGATTCCTATGATTCTAACTACTCCCTATCCTTCTTATGATTTGGGATTCTAAAGATCTCAAAGAATGACTCTGCAGGTAAGCATAAAGTAAATTATTGATGTGAACTGACGAGAAACAAGCAGTTCATTTCTTCCGAAAAAGTCAATACACATGGCGACCAAAGACATGTAAGAGTGCAAATCTATACAAGAACGGATGTGTATTTGAATGAGTGAACGAGAAGCAACGATTCGAGATCCTGCCTTTATCACATCCGTTGCAAGCTCTATTCTTTTAGTAATGATTATTCTAGGTTTCATGATCTCTGAGAGAATATCGGATATACGCCTGTTTGAAAAAACAACCATTCCCTCTCTCAATCCTCCTCCCCTCGATGCAACGCTCGTACGGATCTTGATCTTTATTTTGCTAGGTGTACTTGCCGTGCTTGCGATTCATATTATGCTCGTTCTTTTACGCCTGTCTGCATTAGAAGCTCGCGTCTCCTAGTCGCGCCCTTGTTTCTTTAGCGTTTTTCAGTTGCTTAAGGTTTAAGTAAGATTGCAATAAGGATTATTTAGGATGCCTAATTCCGATCAATCTACCCAAAAAAAGAGATATTCCCCTCAAAACAGAAAAGCCGTAACATTCTGGCTTCGTAGTGATCTGAAAGAGCGAGTAGACCAGTTTTGTAAGGAACACAACATTAGCATGACCCAGTTCCTTCATCTCGCTACCGAAAGAGCACTTGACATGGGACTTTATCAACCAGTAGTTCCTGGTGAGAGAGCTCGCCCCTTAAGTGGAGTAAGCGATGAGCTTCAAAGAAAAATCCAACTGAGAGACGAACTAATGCAACTCGAAACAAGGGGGGAACGCCTACTAGAAGCCCTAGATCAACTAGACTTAACTAATATCGAGCTCATCACCACTAGAATCGAAGTTCTCAAACAAGAAATCAAAAACGAATTAGTTGACGAAACTGCAAAAACGCTTGAAACAAATATTCGGAATAGTCTGCGACGTCAATTGTTGAAAGAAATAGATGAATACTGGGTAGATCTCCAAAAGGAATTCAAAGAGGGAATCGCAGAAGAGTTAAGGTATAGCATTATGAACGAAGTTGAAAAAAGACTGGAACGATTTCATGAAACAATGTCTCAAATCATCTATCAAGAGATCTCACAGCTGAGAACACAAAGAAAGCTCTAGGGTTTAGTCAAACCAGTTAAATGAGTAAATGCTTAATTACTCCCTTTCGAATTGCTCAAACATGAGTGTTCCACCCTCAATTCCACCACAACAAGAACAAGAACTTAGAAAACTTCAAGAATTATATACACAGGTTCAAGCATTCCGCACTCAAATAAATCAGTTAGAAGTTGAAATTGCAGAAATCCAAAACGCGTTGGATGAAACTAAAGAGCTTCCGGAGGATACTCCTGTTTTCCGATCCGTTGGAAATCTATTATTCCGAGTTCCGGTCAAATCTACCGTCGAAAAACTGGAAGAAGACCTCAGTCGCAAGAAGGCTATGCTTGAATCCCTCAAGAAACGAGAAGCGCAACTTACTAGCCAAATGGAATCCCTCCAACAAAAGCTTTCTAAAAGTCTAGGAGCATAACCCAATTAACTGGATCAATATGAGACTCTCCTTCCAACTTCTCTTTCATGAATTTGTCGAATCAAATTCCTCGTTCATAGTTTTCTTACATCATAACGCAGACATGGATGCTTTCGCATCAGCAATCGGATTCAAATCCTATGTCGAAACCCTGGGAAAAGAAGTTTCAATTTTTGCAGATCGTTTAAATGAAAACGTCCAGAATGCCTTGAAAAGACTGCCACACGTTATTATTCACGAAGAGGAAACACTCCTCAAGGGGATTCTGGAACAGAGTGAGCATGTTGGTGTCTTACTACTAGATGTTGGAGATCATTCTCAATTGGGATTCTTGGAACCATATTTGCAATCAATTTCGCATGAATGTCTAATTGTTGATCATCATAATGAATCCTGGAAAGAAGAAAATCGCAATCGTAACATCACGCACATCTTAGATCCAGAATCAACCTCCACTTCGGAGATCATCTCAGAACTTCTGATTTCTAGCGAATTCAAGATCCCATTAGAAGTGGCTACTTTACTTTTGGCCGGAATAATCAGCGATTCTCAACGTTTTTTGCGAGCTTCAGCAAAAACATTTACAATTGTCCAGGAATTGATCATGGCTGGGGGAGACTATCAAGAAGCAATATTGCTCTGTCAGAAGGAAATGTCCTATTCTGAGAAGATTGCTCGACTTAGGGCTATTCAAAGGGCAAAAGTCGAAACAGTTGACAATATTGTCTTAGCAACATCCTTTGTTAGCTCCTTCGAAAGCTCCGCTGCGAGAGCGCTATTAGGAGCAGGTGCAGATATTGCTTTTGTTGTTGCGATTAAGGAAAATGAGCTTCGAGGAAGTGCAAGAGTTCGGAATGGACTAGTTGACAAATTCGACATGCAAAAGATTCTTGAAAAACTGGGAATCGAATTTCACGGGCGTGGAGGTGGACATTCTGGGGCAGCAGGGATAAACATACCTCATGAGGGATCAAAACAAGAGAAAAGGGAATTGATGTGGGTTCTTATCGAAAGATTTCGAGATCTTATAAAAGAAGAGACTATAAACGCATCCCAATAAACAAGTCTAATTTGTCCTTCGACGGGCTTTCCAGAGCACTTTCCAAAGAGCTAAATTCTATTTCACTAAATGAATTTTCATGGTACGATTCTACAGGGGGCTACTTGTCTCAAGTGAACGCAATAGAGAACGCCAGTGCTCGAGCGAGTTATTTTATGTCCTCACTGAACATCTAGGTATTTCTGGAGAAGAGATATTTGTGCAACCTACTGGGGTTTCTGGCTTAATCACTTTCAAACTTGCATCCTTAGACCCTATCAGCGTTTCTCTCCAATTGAAAAATTTCCTGGGAACAAAAGAGGAAAACTATTTGATTGAAACAAAAAGAGTGGTTCCAATTCAAGAGGTGGTCAAAACAGATATTGAAATTATTTCAAAAACTGCCTTGGAACTTTTTGGAGAAAAAAGAGGAACATGGCGAATATCGATTAGGAAAAGACACCATACAATCGACAGGGCTGCTCTCATTGATTCGATTGCATCCAAAATCGATCAACCAGTTAATTTGGAAACTTTCGATTGGGATATTCGTATTGAAATCATTGGTCCACGAACGGGTATCAGTGTGCTACCTCCCGGGGCAGACATCAGACCACTGAGTCTTACTTCCCGATCCTAACCAAGCTACCGAACATCCTTGAGGGTCTTACTATTCGGAAATAAGCCACAGTGTCGTTTCCTGGTCGACCAGTTCGAGTTTACGATTTTCTGTTTTCCGAATTAGACCTGCTTCTATTAGGTCTTCAATTGCCGTACTTAACTCTACAAGAGAACCAGGGACCATTCCTTCGAGTTTTGATATAGATACTGGGGACTGGTTATACGCTAAAACTTTTAGGATCAGGTATCTCTTATCCGAGGAAGCCATTGATTCTGCAAATTCCAAAAGTGCCTGCCATTGCTCGACTTTTTCTCGATATTCTGCAATCTCAGAAATAAATCGCTCCCTTTCTGCTTCAAAGGTTTTGATCCATGTCTCTAAAACTGATATCGCCATGTCTCGGTTAGCAGACCACTCTTCGAGCTCCTCTACGTATTCCTTTAGTACTCTTTTTTCATGTTCTAATGTTTCTAATTGGTCTTGCAACGTGTAATCCTCATTTTCTGACTGAGGGGGGCGTATCGCTGTTTCTATTCTATCAACGTGCTTTTCTAATTCTTTTAGATTTTGGATAAGTGAATCAAGTCGCTGGTCGACCACAACCGTAGGTACGGCTTGATCTTTCTTGCTTAGCATTTTGTTAAGCAAAGCTTGCCTAAGCCTATGTTGTTTCTCCATAATCTGATGTAATTGGTTTAGAAGCGAAAAATAATCCGTTTGATTCATTTCTTCTTCCGATTTTCTGCTTTTCTTCTCAGCTTGCTCAGACCCAGACATAATCATGCATCCTATTAAATATTGGAGTTCACACTACGCGTGATTCCTACCTCACACTATCTTTGACTAGTTATTCAAACGAAGCTAATAAACTTTAATAAAAACACGAACCTTCGCCATTGGATTTTCTCTCTGGCTCCCAGTTGAATTCTTGGTTAGTCATAGCTACATTCGACAAGGTTCTTATGTTAC
>JALTMP010000299.1 GCA_027001645.1 Candidatus Heimdallarchaeota archaeon | reverse complement strand
CACCTGGGGGAATTTCATATGCCAGCGCTTTGAACTGCTCATACATCCCAATGATTTCGGCCAATTGGATGTCCTTATGTTTCCTAAGGCGATTTGATAATGATTTGTAAGTCTTGACTTCGTTAGCCATGTGTTCTAATCGTTCAAACTCTCTCACAACAAAGTTAACTGTAAAAGGGCCTTGATCGGTTAGATAGATGGCAGTCACGTGATAGGTGTAAGTATTCCTGATCTGTTCGACGAAGAAGTCAGTGGTTTGAATACTAACATACCTTACCGGCGAGCCGTCATTACCAACAAACATTGGTTTGAAAACTTCAATGAGATCCTCTGCTATTTCCATTATTTCATTCCGGCCACAGACCCTATTCCACAGCGGACTAGATTCAACATTTTCTTGTGTCACTTTATCTCCCAGAGCGATTTTAGAGGAACTACCCAGCGTAATATTCCTCCTTAAATAGTATACATTTACCTTCTAATGAACCTTGTTATTCATTAAGTAATTCAATAATTGCTTTTTAGTAGACGAGGAAGGGTCTTGGGTAAAATTCTTGTCTGTCTTTTAGTGGAAAAGTAGCAAAAATGTTCTTGTTATAACGGGATACAACACTTCTTTTACCTCTTGCTAACTCAAGGTTATTTTCAACCCAATTAGAATTACCAAAGGATACTCTTGGGTTCTTCCAAATGAGGGAAGAGGTTTCTATGAAACACGACCATGATGATAAGTTAAGAATCCAAATCGAACAAGATCTTCGCAAGATATTAACAGAGTTGCAACTACTACCTTCTGATCTACTCCATGATTTCACCTTGAAAATTGAGTATTTTCAAAAACAAGAGGGGCTAGAACACAATTGGGGCTATTCTCGAAAAAAAAAGCGAGTATGGGTCGCGTTATGGGGACCGGACCTAAGCACTGCCTCTCGTTATCTCATTGCCCATTGGTATCGAGAATATCAGAAAAAAAACGACCCTTCGTTTCTTAGAGAACACAAGGGAGAATCTTCTCTGCTCTTACTGACGGCCCTTTTCATCCCATCTGGCTTGATATTTTCTATCAAAAACAATTACCGTCTCATTGAACTAGGTGTTTTTGTTATTCCTTCGATTCTGCTTCTTGATTTGTACGTAAAGTATTCTAGATTTATAGACATGAGACTGAACCGACAAAAGCAACTCCTAATGAAAAACAAGGAAAAACATGGATTCAGCGATATGGAGATTGAAGAATATGTTAGGAGTTTTTGGGCATTTGAAGCAACTTACAAAATGGTGTTCCTAGCATTCTTGGTTTTTTCACTATTGATCTCGGTAGGAAGTATTTTCAGTTACATCATGGCGAATTGAGGATGAGATTGAATTGCTTAAACCTATTCGACAGTCTTAATTTCTAACTAGCTTGATCATACTTGATCATAATTTTCAAGAGATAACTGGTTGTATTACAGAATTTTTCAACTATGTTCAATGCAAAGCCGTGAAGCAACCGCATGTCAAGACATTAGTTCTGAGAATTGGAATGTTGTTCTAATAGGGATTGCTTGAAGCAAGGATACCAATAGCATTGAGGTAGTGTCGTAAAATACAGACTGGAATGCCGAATTGTTTTCTTGCAACTGATCCTCAAATAATGATTGGCAATCTCTTGAGGAGGGCATTAAAGAACTTAGTATCACTTACGTATTCCATTTCCAGAGCGTAAAACCTAGATATTACATCAATACAAAAAGCGCCAGATGTTATGATGGTCACATGGGAACAGATATCGCGGGAACACCAATTGGAAATTTTAACGAGGAGGAGAGAGAGGAGCAAATGGAAGTATTTGATGCCTTACGAAAATATGGAGAAGTCATACCCAATGCAAGATTACCAAATAGCAGAGGAAAAAATCTGGTTCTTGACGCGTTGCTAAGAAACAAGAATGAAAAATATGGCGTGATTTATCTTAATTGGAAGAGAAAGGTGGGAACAAATAAGATACACCAGGCTGAGCGATTGGTTAGTGAAACAAATCTTGATGGGGCAATCATTGTAGGCCCTTCCTTCTCAACCACAGCGCATGAATTAGCAAGGCAGGTAAATCTCAGAGGATTTGGCCGAATAATGCTATTGGAAAAAGATGTCATTAAAGGATTACACAGATATGACGACAACCCCTCGCAAGCATCTTAGCAAGACCTCATTTATTGCTTATTTATTGCTTAAGAAACAAAGGCAGCTTGCTGATCAAACAGGGAGAAAAATGGCTTCTCCAATGACAATAAATATCCATTCCAAACGGACGAGACATGCTTTTCTTTCTCTCAATTGGAGACAGCTATAACCAATAATTTCAGAAACACAAAGAATTATTACTACTGTTCCTGCGATGCTGTAAAACTGACCGGTAACAATATACGCAATTAAGGGTTTTCTTTGAATGAGAGAAATGTAATCTCCCTTGGGCACCAATAAGGCACCCAAGGTCAAAATCAGTTTAGCAAAAACGGGGTACTTTCTGGATTGAACCAGAGCCAGAAACAAGTCAGTATGATCTGCAGTTAAATAGATTGAGTCCTTTAACAGATAAGAAAGAAGCAAGTAATTTCCAAGACTTTTAGCGATCCAAATTGTCATTCCAAACAAAGTGACTGCGAAAAAGATGCTCATCGGCAAGGATTTTTCAAAGCGTTCCTGCAGAATGGGGTCATAAGCAATTGAGAGATCAGTCTTAGAGGCAAAAGTTAGCAAGAAGAGAATAGTCGCAACTGTTTCTATCAGGTTCCATTTTAGAAGTGATACCCACTCTATCGACTCGCTTTCGTCATGGAGTTCTCGAAGCATTCAGTTGCAATTAGCAAAGGATCGCTTAATAATAGTTGTCAGTTGCTTGCTTCTAAGCAGAGCTCGTAACATTTACCTTCGGTATTTGGAGAGCTGTGTTTCGAGTGCTCTCGTAATATTTTCAAGGTTAATGCCTAGACTGCTGATTTCGCCCAGATTCTCATTCAGAGATTTTGTTTCCGAGGCAACATCCGTTGAGACTCGTTGAATGACGTCATAACTAGTTGAGAGTCTTTTGATGATTTTTGAAAGCTCGTCAACAACTGTTGTAATATCAATTTCAAATTCGTTCGTTGTTTGAGTGATGAGGGATGCTTGTCTCTTTGACTCTTCAGCCAAGCGACGGATTTGTTCTGCAACAACACTGAAGCCTTTTCCATACCTCCCTGCTCTTGTGGCCTCAATGCTTGCATTAATTGCAAGAAGATTCGTTTGTTTAGCGATGCTGTGTAGCGATTCTGAAAGTTCTGTGATTCTTGATAGGACTCTATCAATTCCAAATCCCAAAGACGCAAGAGAAGAGATGGCAATATTAATTGCGTCTTTCTCTGATTGAACTTCTGCGAGAAGCCTTGCAGCATCAATCCTGGCAGTAGCAGATATTCTTTCTGACGAATGAGAAAGATCTACCAAGGCATTGACGTTTTCAATTAGCCCATGATGAATGATTTCTAATCTTCCTTGAAAATCTTCAATGGAGTTCCTCAAATCAATAAGCGAATCAACAACACTGCTGATCTCTATGGATCGTATTTTTTCTAGGGCAAGAGGATCTAGATTCCCGTTGCTTAGGTTTCTTAGAGCCATCGAGGTGGCATGTAAGGAGTCACTTGGGTTTTGAATGAGGTCAAGCAGAATTAATGTCTGTCCAATAAGGATTAGCCCAAGTAAGCCAAGTCGTAAGGCATCGCCAATAAATGTGAAATAAACATAAAAAATCAAACCTATAGCGGTTAGGGAGATTACGCTTAACATCTTCAAGAGTTTATTGCTCGCAATTCCAACATGTGATTCAAGAACTTGCCCAGAGGTGGCCATAAAGATCACTAATCTTTTGACTGCAAGCGTCATTTATCTGATTTACGGGACAGTAACTTGGCAAGGAAGAGTAAGCAATCCCTGTTAAGAGAAGTTGTTAGGAAAGAACATTAGCAGTGGACCATTTCTAAAGAAGTACTTGAATCAACTAAATCACAAAAAGATTATGCGTGCTACAATCCTCTAGTTTTCATCAGAGGTACCAGAAAAGAGGAGAAAGACAGAACGATGTTAGGATCATAGCGATATTCCTACTTTTTCTCATCCTTTGCTTCCGCAGCCTTTTTCAGCTCTTCAAGCAAGTGCTCCACTTCGTCTGCTTCTTCCTTCAAATTAATATTTTCTCCTTTAAATTTCTCAGCTAATTCATATTGGCTTGAAACAATGTCTGTCTCAAAATTATTGAGATCAATAGTTGCCTCCATGAGAATTGAGTCAGCAGTAGGGCCAAAGGTTTCGACCAATTCCTCAAATTCCTTATTCTTCCCCCCAGAAGATTCATAGATGATCTCAAAAGCCAGGGAAATATTTTCTAAGAGATTAATGGCGGTTTCGAGGATGTCTGGATCCGTGTAGTATTTTTGTTCAGGAGTAATAGTAACTGAGACGACATAAATAAGATCCCCTTTTTTGAGGAAAAAGTAGCGCCTAGTGGTCATTCCAATATCGGAAATTTCTCCCTCTAAATGTGCTCGCGCAAACAATTCAATAGCTGCCAAGAAACCACTTAACAAGACGGTTTCATCGCCAATATCTGTATTATCGTAAGTTCTAGCGAATAAAGGAATGCCAGTTTCGTCTAAAATATAAATTCCTCTTACTGGAGACAACGAGTTTTGGGACATGAAACGCACCATTTGGATGATCAAAGCTAGCCTATGTCAGCCAGATTCGTACTCATAATACTACCGAAAGAGGATTTATGTTAAAGTTTCGCTGATTTACTAAAAGCGAATGGGGAAAAAGCTAAAAAAATAGGAAAGTTCTCAAAACATTTTGATATTGTACTTATTTAGTATCTTTTCAATTTCCATGAACTCAGTAACCTGCCTGATGCGAATTCGGTTGCGATAATACTCGAGATTGAGTTGATTAGCTAGATTATTCACTTGCCTAACAACAAAGGGGTTAATCTCGCCAATTAATAACAGATATCCCTCATTTTTTGCCTCATCAATTACTAAGAGATTATTCCCAGCGGGTATCCTCGATTCATCAAAAAACTCATGGAACTGAGTACCATCAATCATGATGGTGCGCACTCTGGGTCGCGTGAGCAAATCAGTGATTTTCTTGTTTAGCATCTGGGCAAAGTCGTCATCTAATTCTTCCTCCCCCTTGATTTTATTCAAATTGAATTCAAGATAGGCTTGAATTAGACCTGATCCGCGGATTATGTCTCGAGTACGATCTTCTTGAAATATTAGGAATACAGAGCAAAGTCTGCCGTGTTCTTCTATTCTGGTATCCCGGGTATTGCTCGGTTTTAGTGTAAAGAGATACACTAATGCTTTGAACTCTGGAATTCCAGGAACTGGAATTGGCCCAAACATTCCTTTAGGAGATTTATTCGCACCCATCCCTATCAGCGTCATGCCTTGTACGCCTAGCGAGAAAGCCGTGGACTCATCAAGAGGGCTGAGGTTAGCCCGTATTTCGGGTCCGGTATCTGTAACTACTGAGAGCACAATTCCTTCAAATATGCTTCGCCCTATCAACTGGATTACCCCAATGTGTTCTATTTTTTCTGTTAGGTTTTAAGGTTAATTCCTTTTTATAATCACTCCATAACACTACTACTAGTTAATCATGGAATCCCAGACCAAAGGATACCCTATCATGAAGATTATTCTCTAAGCATAAATCCTTTTTGACAAATAAATGCAAACAATTGTAAGACTCCCAATAAAAAGAATGAATTGTTAATCTACATATAGTAAAACCAGCAGGAGAGATAATTAGGGATTTTGCGCGTCAGTACGCAACATGATGGTATTGCAAAGCATATCTGTGTTTTCGGCGCTGATTAGTTTGTGAAAAATGAGAAGGCCATATGAGGGTGAAAATAATATGATGTTTTCACCTCTTGGAGAGATCTTTCAAGCATAATTTGAATTTACAGCTATCTCCTTCTCGTAGGTAAGCGTGAACTTGCAAAATACTTGGACAATATTCGATTCAAATGATTCAGAGTCCTTTCATGCAAAATATTTGAACTCCTGTGTTGTTGACTTTGTCTAAGTAGCATATGTTGAATTTTAGTGGCGCCTAGATGTATTACCAAAATAGAATTAATAGGTGATTATTCTAGGGTCAAAATCGCCTCTAGGGGCAGTATTTTAAGGGCTCAATCGCCGAAACAACGTTCCAACTAGAGGGCTTGGATACAGTATCTATGGGCATTTGAGACAAAATGCTTTTATGGGAGCTTGTAATTAATAAAAAATGACCAATGACCCTAGATACGTTTCTGGGGTCATGGCGATACCAAGGAGGAAAGAACCATGGTGAAAATGCTCGTACAAAGCAAAACCCGCGAATACATCAAGTCTAAGGGGCTAAACACTGGCGGAGACGCCTTGGATGCCCTAGAAAAGAAACTCGTCAAAATCATTGACGAGGCAATTGAGAGGGCCAAGGCCAACAACCGCAAGACCCTCATGGGTAAAGACATCTAAGATTTTAGAACTCTTAGTGTCTAAACCTTCCTGTCCCCTCCCTTCTCCTCTCTCGATTTTTCTTTGATCAAACCAGAAAAAATCATTGGATGTCTATTTTTTCAAAAAGAACGGAGACTTTGAAAGAGTCTCAGTATTTTCTTGGATTATACCGGGATCGAGAATACCTCTTTCTGCTTTCTTCATTGGCCCTTCGAAGTCTCTCAATGATTTCTTTAATGGATGCCCCTGGCTTGGTAGATTCTGAAAACTGAAATGACTTAGAGTCCTTAGAATAAGCGGGAGTTTTTCTTCTCAACCTAGACTGTCCGGTCTGCAGAGCGGTGGACATTGCAGTTGACCGCCCAGTCTTTTTCTGATATATCCTATGTCTGAGATCTAATGGGTGTAGGTTAGAGCGAATATCACCGAAGACAGACTCGGTTCTCCCAAGAACAAGAATTCCATCGTCATCTAAACTGTTGATAAAGCCTCTGATGATGCGTTCTTGCTCCTCTTTTGAAATGTAAATCAACACATTCCTACAAGAAATCAAATGTACATCCCTATAATAAGGACTAGTGAGCAAATCATGCGTTTCGAAACGAACATTTCTTTGCAGATGCGGCTTTATTTTGTATTCTCCATTAAGCGTGGGGATGAAGTATTCCTTTACTTCGTTAGATTCTAACTCTTCAAGAAGTTCTTCTGAAAACACGCCTCTTTGAGCAAAATTGATATTGATAGAGTTCACATCAGTTGCGATTATGGAGTACTTCAAACTTCTTACTACTCTTTTTGTTAAGCGCTCCATTAAGATCGCGTACGTGTATGCCTCAGCGCCAAGAGAGGTTCCTGCGACCCATATTTTGAATGGCTTGTTGGGATTGTCGTGAACGAATTGCTTGAGAAAGGCTGGTAAGATGTCATATTCCAGGTATTCAAACGTGTCTCGGTTTCTGAAAAAGCGGGTTACATTGATGCTCATGCTGTCAACAAATGTCCTGAATTCTTGAGCATCTGTCTTAAGAACTTCGAAGTAATCTTTGTATGTCTTTAGCCCAAGTCGGCTCATTCGGACTCTGATTCTTCGAATCAAATACTTCTCTTTGTAAGAAGACGATTTAATGGATTTCTGAGCCAGAAGTCTTTTGATCAAAGTAATATTTTCAGGATCCGGTATTGGGTCAAATAGGGGAGAGAATTCCTTTGTCGAACCTGCACGTGGAGACACGAAACGGGGACGTGAATCACGGTCTTGGGAATAGTTTTTCCAGCTCAATACGTTCCCTCTCTTTAGCGTTTTTGTCTAAGAAATAGTAAGGTACAATAGTTTTTGACATTTGCGGGAAGAATGGGTTTTCTTTTGAAAATCAATAGAAGAAATTACAGTCCAAGAAGAGAAGAGACTGCAAGTCTTTTCAGGTGCTTATCTACGCGGAGGTCTCCTGGACGATTTAGGAGCCTTTGATTTTTGTTTCTTCGGTTTTTTCTTCTTGGGTTTCTTCTTTTCAGGTTTCTGGAGAAGACCTTCTTTTTCTTGGAGAGTAATCCCTGCTCTTTTCGCAGCAGTTTGTCGTTGTAATTCGCGGATGTATTGAGTTACCTGTTCTTCAAGAATTCTTTCTTCAAATCCTTTTGTTCCAATTTCTTGGATTCTGCCGATTATTATTCCCAGTGCGATTACCGCTACGACAATTGGAGTTAGAACTAGGAGTATGCCTTCTGGCTGAGTTACTTCGATGCTTCGGGAGACCGAAGGAGACATTTTGACATAGTCAAGGAAAGTAGAGGGATTAAGAATAAACCATGTGAAGAAAACAACAAAACCAAGTCTCAATAGCATCGATCCTCCGGCAAATAGGAGTATTGCGACGGGGTTTATTTTGTGCGTTGCACCAGCTAATTTTGCGTCTAGTTCAGGATCTCCTCGAAGAATGCCATCGTGATATCGTTGTAGCCTTCCCGTGAGCTTTTCTCTTTCTCCGCCGGGTTTTGCAAACAATGAGTCTTGGGCTTGTTCTAGCATGTATACGAGGGCTGTTGCTCCGAACTTCTTGGCAAGTGTTGAACCAGATGAAGCCACAGCTTTCTGAGTTTTATGTAATTCTTCTTTATCTTCTTTCTTTGCTTCTCCCTTTTCGGTTGTCAATCCGAGCCGGAAGCGTTCAAGGCGTTCCAGTGATTTCGTTACTCTTTTTTGTCGCCCGACCGTTGGATTAAGCAAGTTCCCAACGTAGCCTGTTTGTAAAGCATATTCGAAGTAGAGGTAGCTTATCAGTGCGAGGGTGAACATACTTGAACCAAATAGGGTTCCGAGGGTTGTTGGATCCATTGTTAGCGTAATGAGTAAGTTATTCATGTATCCGATTGCGATAATGACTTGACCTAGGCCAAATGCGTACCCGGCTAGCTTTACTTCATTTTGAAATGCAAAAGCAATGCCGGCAAGAACTGCAGAGACCAAGAAGATTGTAAGAAGACCATAGAGGAACTCATGGACCCACTGGTCTCTTACCGGTTTATCGTAAAGATAGGCGAGAGGTGCAAGAAAAGAGATATTTCCAAGCAAATCTTGCTTAACTACTCCAGGAGGTACGCCTAGCCCCTTGAAAACAAAATCCAAGAGATATAACCTAATGGTGTAGACATATACGGCACCGGTTGAAGGGTAGATTACTCCGATTAGAATCCCGGGGATGACAAGTATCTCGATCATGAATAAGATTACCGTAAGTGAAAGAACTGTGAGAACCAGAAGTGCATTGCTGACGTTGAAAATTGAACCGGGATCGTTGAAGGCAGAAAGCAAGTATGAAATATAGATAAATAGAATGATTAGCCCGACTATTCTCAACGTCCATGTGACGACGTTCACGCGTGTTGTAGCTCTAGCGAGGAGTTTTTTTGCTACTTGAGTAGGATCTTCTCGTCGTTTTCTTCTGGATTCGCTCATATTGCACCAAGTCCTTTCTGTTTTGCAGCGTTGAATTGTTGAAGCACTGTTGGCAAGAAATCATCCGGTCCCACGGATATGGCTGGGACTTCATATTTCTGAAGTTTTTTGAACAATTCTCTTCTTCTGGCGATTTGCTCTTCTACAATCGCTTCTCCAATCAGCCGGTCAGTTGGGCTCAATTCATGGCGTCGAATTTCAAACCATGGTCCGAATGGGGAGATAACGATTGCTTGATGCTTGTGGCTTCGAAGTTTTCTTACAGCTTCTAGAATATCTTCAGGTCTTCCTTCTAAATCGCTGATAATAACAAACAATGATGCTCTTTTTAATCGCTTGACTACGTACTCCGCTGCTTGAGCATATCGCTTTCTTCCTTGAGGAATAGCATAAGCAAGAGATTCCATTATTCTAAACATTGTTTTTGGATTGTTTGTGGGTTCGAGCCAAGCTCTAACCTTTTCATCGAATTGGAGCATTCCCACCATGTCGCGCTTCTCCATAGCAACATGCGCTAGCAAGACAGCAGCCCTTATCCCGTACTCAAGCTTGGTGTTTCGAGGAATTCCTGCTCCCATGCTCGCGCTGGTATCAACCATTATGATAACACGAATATTTTGTTCTGCTTCAAATTCTCTCACCATTAGTTCTTGAGTCCTGGAGAAGGCTTTCCAGTCGATCCATTTGAACGAATCCTCTGGGACATATTTTCGGATTCCCCAGAAATCGGTCCCCATTCCTTTGATTTTTGTTTTGTGGGCACCAAACAATGCTCCAAGTTGTCGCTTCTTCCCAATTATTTCCATTTTTCGGATGTCTTCGTATGAAGGATAGACGAGAAGTTCAGAGACATCGGCAAGTACGGCCTCTTCACTGTAGAATCCTTGCCGGTCATGCAAAATAACCTTCGTTGGACCAATAAAGAAGAGTCCTCGAATAGGGATTCTCACTATATACGCGAAAGTGATGCTTTGTTTGGGATTAAGCTGGGTTGTTATGAAATTCTCGCCAAGAACTAGTTCAAAGACTTCAGGATAGGCATCGTATATCTCGATAACTGGTATTTGCTGAATGCTATGATTCTTTACGGTTACTTCAACTAACAAGTAGTCTCCTGCAAACGCTCGATTCTTTTGTAATTTGCGAGTGATTTCTACACTGCTGGGGCTAGCTCCAGCTTTGAAAAAGGGAAAACCGATGCTCACGCTCATGACAAACAATGATCCCAGGATGAGAAAGTAGAGCATCAAGTCTGTCGATATGGTGACAAGACTACCGAGAAATAGCCTTCCGAAAAACTCACCAAACCAGCCGATTAGGACTCCGAAAAAGTCTCCGGTAGTATAGCTACCACCTTGACCCTTATTTGGGTATAAGAAACCAAAATCGATGTTTAAACCAGAGCCAGATGCTCCTTGATTTTGAAAGAATGGAGAAAGGAAGGGCTCTGTGAAAATGCTGATTGATTGATATCCGGCAATTGCGATCGCTATAGCGATCATTAGAACCCCGTAGTAAATGACGAGACCGCCTCTGCGTGTAAAGATCATTGTTTTTCTCTCCGGTGCATTATCTTTTCTTTTTCGTCAATGCTACACGGGAACAGGGGTAGAAGCCTCGATATCTTCCATTACGAGATATCCAGTGGTTCCTTCAAGCTCTGCTTCAGCGGCTAGTTGTAACCTATGGCCAATTCCCCATTTCAAGACTCGTTTTACGTCATCAGGAATCACATAGGAGCGCCCATTCATTGCAGCCCAAGCTTTTGAAGCGTTGAGAAGAGCAATGCTTGCTCTTGGAGAACCACCAAGTAGTACGCGAGCATCTGTTCTGGTGCGCACAACAATGTCTCTAATGTAAGACATTACTTCCTCAGTAATGTGAATACTATCTCGGACAACTTGTTGCATTTTAACGACCGTGATAGGATCTACCTTCTTTTCGACTCGTCGATACACTCCTTCGTGTTTGAGCTTGATAATTCCTAATTCTTCTTCAGGGCTGGGCAAGTCTAGGATTAGCTTGAACATGAAGCGATCCATTTGGGCTTCTGGAAGAGGATAAGTTCCTTCCTGTTCGACGGGATTTTGTGTTGCAATGACCATGAAGGGAGGATCCAATTTGTACGTAGTTCCCTCAATAGAAACTTGCTTTTCAGCCATTGCCTCAAGCAAAGCTGCTTGCGTCTTTGGCGGGCTTCTGTTAATCTCGTCTGCAAGAAGTATGTTTGTGAAGATGGGTCCCCTTCGCATCTTGAAGGTTCCTGATTTTGGATCATAAATGTTAGTTCCTAGAATATCTGAAGGCAAAAGGTCGGGAGTGAACTGCGCTCTTTTGAAAGTGCATCCTATAGCGGTTGCGAATGCATTGCTCAAATGTGTCTTAGCGATTCCCGGAACACCTTCCAGTAGAATGTGACCTTCTCCGAGAAGGGCGATCATCAAGTCTTCAACAACGGTTATCTTTCCAATCATTACCTTTTGGATTTCTCGGTACACTTCTTTCCAAATGGCTTGAATATCCTTTGGAGTCAGTGTTACTCTTTCTTGTCCCGCTTCTGTTTGCTTACTTTTTGCTTTGTCTTTAGACATCTTGGATCCTCTCAAGAACTTAATTCCTAATTTAACCTTAGGCTCTTTATACTTTTTATCTATTTCTCATAAAAGTATCAGCGAATTAAATTGCTCTTTTCAAATGTGAAAAAATACAAACGGACTGTTATTTCAAGGCACAATGAAATTGAAGATAACAGGGGAGGAGAGAGGAGTAGTAGCCCATGTGATGTAATGGCAGAGACCAGCTTAGTCTTTAGTTAGGAGA
>JALTMP010000298.1 GCA_027001645.1 Candidatus Heimdallarchaeota archaeon | reverse complement strand
CAAGCCGCATTGCGTTCAAAACCATTGTTTGATTTCCAATAGCTGTTACCATAAGGACCTTTGCTTCTGGATCAATTGCAAGAATCCTTCTTAAAGCATTGAGTCCGTCCATCTTTGGCATGACCACGTCAAGCGTTATGATATCTGGCTTAAGATCATGGTACATCTGTACCGCTTCCTCACCGTTGGATGCCTCTCCTACTACTTCGTGGCCCATTTTTGAAATGATCCGGCTAAGCATGAGCCGCATGAATCGAGCGTCGTCGCAAATCAAGATCCTTGCCATAACTACTCTAATCTCTAATCTGTAATCTAAATGTCTTATGAATTATTGATTCAAGGAGTCCATATTTATGCATCACAATTCGAAAAGTAACATTCCACAGAAATCGGCGATTATTCCTACTTTTCCTCCATTAGAATATTTGGTTTTTGAGCAAATAGCCGCAATATCGGGAGAAAAACAGATATCAACGAGATCAAGAATACTCCCCCGAGGAAAGACCCTATTCTGTTATTCCAGAGGATTAAGCTGATTTCTGGTAGTTTTTCAAGGAATCCACTGGCCTCTATAAGTGAAGCCGAGAGAATAGCGATTTGTCTTCCTAAGATATAACCCGCAAGTATCGCAAATATGGAAAAGTAAGTGACTTGAGACAAGTACAAGCGTATGGTTTGAGACCTCGTCATCCCAAGAGCCTTGAATAGCGAAATCTCTTTTCGACGATCTCTTGAAAACGAAGAGCCATAATAAATGGTCGCAGTGGCAATAAGCACTAGGATTCCGTAAATGCCGAATACTCCCAAATAAGACATGCCAAGGAGAAAAGCCTCGTCGTTCCTTGCGAGTCCGACATCTTCAACGGTTACTAGTATTGGACGACCAATTGAGCTAAACTCAACACGTAATCGAGAACCAACTTCTGTTGCTGTGCTGTTAGAATCTGAAACCGCAAGACTGAACACATCCATTTCTGCAATCTGGGCCTTCCAAATCGTTGAAATTATTTCATCAAACTTCGACAATGCAACCACTAGTCTCATTCCCGGATTAGGCATTTTTTCCTCAATTAGCAAGGGCCAGAGATCGAATGTTCCTTGCAGAGAGAAAATATAACTGTTCTTACGCGATGTGAAGAACTTATCCAGTAAATTGATTTGGAATACATTGCTCTCGTTGACAAAGGCTTTGTCTCGACTCCAATACAATGCATTATCGGATTCTTTGAGTAAGGCTTTTGCTTCTTCCTTGCTCAAACCTAAGAATCGATCGGGCAAATACGCGGTTTCAAAATATGTGTTCGGGTCAATTCCTAGGATTGTAAGATGGAATTTTTCATATCCTGCGTGCTCCACAACAATGTTTGCGTATTTTCCACCTGTAATTGATTTGACTCCAATGTTATCAGAAATGAATGAGAAATCTCTTGCATTCCAATCGTCAGAAAGTGAACTAATCCTAATTTCACTCCCTACTTCGTAATAGGCTTGATTTAGAGCATTTCTGCTCGCTCCTTCGGGTACTGAAAGTAATACGATTCCAAAAGACGTAGAAAGCATTAGGACAGATATGAAGAATAGTGTGATATGCTTTCCAGATAAAAGGCTCTTAAGGCCTAGAATATTAATGTCGCCGAGTTGCTTTGGAATGACTTTTACAAGTAGTCTGGTGACCGGTTCAAAAACTCGATAGAAAGTTAGGGTTGCTCCCGTTAAAAGAATCACCATGATCGGCGTTGAAAAATTCAAGACGAGTTCTTTTCTCCCTTCATCATCTAGTCCTCTGGATATCAATTGTAGACCAATCAAGCTAGCTATGGAAAGTAAGAGCAAGAATAGATCAATAAAGTAAATCTTCCACAATGGCTGAGCAGTTGCCCCTCTTTCTTCGAGGTCACGGGCCGATGCATCCACGTTGCTAAGCTGCTTATTGGGACCAATCCCTAAATCAAGGGCTATAATTACAGAAATCAGCAATCCACTTTGTAAGAATGAAATATCCCTAAGGGACGCATACACAGAATCAACCAATTGTAGTCCTGTAAATTTTTCAAGTAGTAATGATGTGAGTAAAGCAAGCAACAAGCCCAGCAGATAAGATAAGATTCCCATGATGAGAGTTTCAAGATAGAGGCCTTGAGTTAGCTGAGAAGTAGAAAATCCTCTCGCTTTGAGCATCGAGAACTCTATTTTCTTTTTCTCACTATTGATACCTAGTGCAAAGGACGCAATGAAGATTCCCACAATTAGGAGGGGACCAAAAAACAATAGTAGCAGGATTCTTGCTCTAGTAATAACATTAGAAATATCAATTAGCTCGTCATAGAGCGGCGTTTCTGATTCTTGGTAGGAATATGAAGTGTCTTCGACAATAAGGGCTTGTCCTTCTTCATTTAGCCTGTCAGCTAATGCTCGCAGTTTTTGGGCAAAATCTCTCGGTGCAAGATCGGTTTCGAGGTCATGGAAATATGAAAGAATTAGGAATTCTGTTGCTTCATATCCAAAATATGAGCGATAAAGATCTGCTGAATTCAAGGATATGATATATGTGATTGAAGCAACTTCTTCTATGCCATATGGCAAAAGCGAAGCTACTCCGATTCTATCAACCAAATAATATCCACTTACATTGAAAAAGACAGAAGGCCCTCTAAACACATTTCCCCCAAATCCTCCCCTATAAGGTGCTACTTCGACTGTCTTGTTTACGCTCCAGCTAGGTTGGACATCAGGGAGTTCGAATGGATATACCACTGCGAATACAGAATTATTGTTCCTAGGAAGTTCACCCACTGCTTTGTCCATTTCCCATAGTAGCCCTAATAATTCTTGATCTACGGCGAGTATTGTGCTGTCATACACAACGTTATTTTGATCAACGGTTACAAACGATCCAAGTTTAATGATGGTAAACGCTCTATTAATTTGAGGCAATCCAATTTCGTTGGAGAACTCACGAATCTTACTGTCTATGCTACCTGCAACTCCTAATGAGTTGTTTGCGATAATTGGTTCAGTGCTCAAGTCATTTGGGTCGTGCCCTGGGATGATTGCTCGTGAAACTAGACTCGGCAAATTGCCTTCTTTTACTGTTTGTGACAAATATTCTGTTTGAACTGCATTAGAGATCATAATTGATTGTATAACGAAAGCAATGACAAGAGCTACAGCCAATAAAGAGGTAAGGAATCCTTTCTTTCTGCTCTTAATTGCGGTTCTGAATGAGTAGACTACTGCTGTGACCCCTATTTTTACTCTTCCCGGATTGATTTCTTTACTCTTAATCTTGAGAATGATTCCTGAGAGC
>JALTMP010000297.1 GCA_027001645.1 Candidatus Heimdallarchaeota archaeon | reverse complement strand
ATTATGTTTGGTGGAAAGAAGGGGAAAACCATGTGATTAACGACCCATTTTATGAACCGAGGTTACTGGAGGCGGGAACTTATTACCTTCAAATCTTCTCTACAGCACCAAATAATGCAATGTACAACTACTATTACCTTACAGTTTACTGGAAATCAGCTAGGACCCATGAGTTTTCTCCCGACAACAGCCAATTGTTTATTAATGGAACCATTGGATTTCAGGAATTCCCCTTTGAGGCTTTTCTGGCTAATTTTACGGAGAGCTTTGAAGTAACCGCTACTTTGGGTAGCAATTACACAGAGGACGAATATGGTTTGCATTTGAGGTTCGACGATGGCGAAGGACATATTGAATATGCTAGCTTTGGAAGGCGGTATAATACTTCCGTATTTTCAATCGATCCAAACAAAATGTACGAAATTGTTCTCTTTAAGACGGACCCATTCTCTCTTTATTTTGAATTAAATCTTACTGCAAAATATTACGAGCCGGACGAATTCGAACCTGACAACTCTCCCGAGAATGCTACAAGAATCACTCTTGTTTCAGGAGAGCAAAAACACAGTCTCGTTCCTAGTGATGATGTAGACTGGTTTGCTTTTGAAATTACAAGCGAAAAGGCTTTGATTTGGTTAGAAATTGAAGTCAGAAAAGCAACAACCCAAGGAGTTGCAAGGGCTCAATTCTTTGACAAAAACATGAGGCTCATTACAGAGGCTATCGGAAATCGGTCTCTTTATGTGAGTCCAGCAACGCCCTTAGAAAGGGGGGTATATTACCTCGCCGTGCAGAATCTGGGCAAGGGCAAAGTTCTAGAGTATGTTGTGGCATGGCAATTGACTGATAAGTTTATTAATGTAGTTTATCCCGCAACGCCTGGATTGCGATTTGAGATCGGGTCAGAGATCCGCATAGAATGGTGGGCTTCGGGGGTCGAGCGGTTCACAATCCATTTGATTGAGGCAGGCTATTTTACTCCGCAACAAGTGATTGTTAAAGATTTTGAAGGAACAGCCTATTCTTGGACTATTGAGGGCGTTTCTCCGGGTCCTTACATGTTTGTGATTTTCGATGCATCCGATTCTGGAATTAAAGCGGACAGTGCCATTTTTCGAATCATTGAACTGCCATCCTCTAGTCAGCAAAATGGGGGAGGAGGATTTTTCAGAATTAGTTTTGCATTTGACTCTGTGCTTTTTGGAGTCTTTACAACCGCGTTTCTTGTCTCCGTCTTAACTCGCAGTCGATCTCTTTCGATAAAGAAAGAACAGAAGAGAAAGTAATAGGAAATCAAGACCGTAGATTGCAGTATAGGTTTGATCTATCCATTTTTGAGCTAGAAGAGTCGTTATTAATATGGCGGGTGAGGAGGTTTTTCTTGCTTGTTCGTTATTGTCAAGAATCTAGTTATTCAGATCTAGTTCCCTTCCATGAAGCACTAACATGAAATAGGAAGCGGGTTATGTTTTTAGGACCGTGTCTGAGTTATTTTTTTGACCGAAACCATGTAGCAACCCATTTCTTCAAAGAGTGATCGTAGGAAGCTTTTCCTTCTCGTCTTAGTTGTCTAAGTGCTTCGCTGATTTCTTGCGGGGAGTATTTAGGTAGACTTGTCATGATTTCCCGTTTTGAGCACGGGCTAGTATCTAAGACCATTAAGACGTCTCTATGAATTTCTTTGTTCTCTTCAAGTAATGCTTCCTTAAGACCTGTTGAGTATTGCAAGGGAAATTCCATAGTAGTAACAACTTGTTCCCTTAAGTGGTGATAATGGTGTATTCGTTCAAACATGGTAATCTGAACTTCTTCAATGAACCAAAAGGGAACACCCTTAAGGGAACCAATAACAATGGGTTGCCTTACTCCGACTACGTAAAGACTTAGAGATCGACGAGTGATCCTCAAGCCAAACCAAAAGAGTCGGATCCCCGAAGCAAGGATCAAGGAAAGAAATAAAGTGGCGAAAAGAGAGAGAGGATAGCTGAGCAGCATTATGGCAAGCACGATCCCCGTCGAAGCGACAAGAATTTGAAAAGAAGAAATCACAAGAGCGGCTCTATGAAAGGGGGCTTTTCCGTGCTCTATCAGAGCAATTTGATCCAGAGCAATTATGCGTTCATTTGCGATTCCGAGCATTTTTTCTGTCAAACCTATTTTTCGGATCCGGATTCGTTCCGTGGTCAGAAAAATCAGTTCGATTTGGGTTGAGAAGAAAAGAGTCGTGGTAGATGTTATTAGAAAGAATACTCCAACAATGGCCCATCCCCAGTGTTTCCAGGTCAAGAAGGTCAATAGCGTTAGAGAAAGAAGAAATTGTAGAGTTCCAAGGGCGTAACCCACCTCTGAGTAGTAAATAATGTCTGTGCTGGCAAGTAGCTCTTCATGAGCCGATAGGTGCTTTTCCCCTTCTTTTTCCAACTCATACTCTCCAGCGACGATTTTCAAAAGTTTTCGTCTTAACCTTTGTCGAAAGGAAGTCCCGGTGAACTCAGAAGAAGCTCGTTCCCCATCCGAAGTTAACCTAGCACCAGTCACTCAAAGCACCTTTTGGAGTTTTCTCAGATTATAGGCGTGGGGCAAAACAAAGGAAACAAACCTTGAGTTAATGATTAGACTGTATCTTGGTATGGACTTGAAAATCCCCCGGATGGCAGTGATTGTAGCAGAGAGGAGAAGAGATACTCCTATTAATACAAACAAGTTAAGAAGCAGACTGTTCCCGACCACAGGATGAGAATTATAAGCAATGAAAATTAGAACAAAAGAGGCGATCATAACTTTAAGAGAAGAAAGAAATTCCTTGGGCCCGGCGGCAGAGATGCTCAATCGATAATTGAAGTCTGCTACCTCTTTTCGACGGGTCTCATTAATGTACCATTCGGGGAGGACACCGAATAAGCGTGCGATTCTGGAAGGAAGAACTTCTTCGATGTAGAACACTCTAGTATCTGTGATGATTAGAGAACGGTAATGAGTGATGAGTAATCTCAGTGACGTGATGACAGTTGACAACAGGCCAATAAATACTAGCAAGATTGTATTAGTGAAGAAAAGCCATCTAATGAGAAGATAAAGGAAAATAAGTGAAACAATGAAGCCTGTCGTAATGCTTTGCTTGTAATATGGGCTGGGGCCGACTTTTTCCCACGACTCTCGTATTGTATCACTTTTATCAATAAGCATTTTTGCCGCGATCTTATGACTTTCAAGCCCTCTAACAGGGCTTTTAACATCTCTTAATGAATTCAAAATGTGAAAGATTTCTTCTTCGTTAATGACATTCGAAAAGAGGGTGTGGTACACTTTGGGAA
>JALTMP010000296.1 GCA_027001645.1 Candidatus Heimdallarchaeota archaeon | reverse complement strand
TACGAAGCACGCCTCTCTGCTCTTAACCTAATTACCATTGCTGGGGTTGCACAAGAAGAAACTACAACACCCATTACTTCTGAAACGAGCGATGTAGGGGGAACCGCAACCGTGAATGCTGTCAAGGAAACAACAACGATTTCCTTTATTTACTCTGCAAACCTCTTACTCGTTTCCTATCCTACTTGGGGAGGCAACCAAATCCAGCATGACCCAACCTACAAGGTTGATTATGAGCCCCAGCAGACTACGGATACCGATACTTCCACACCCACTGATGAAACACCAAAAGAGAACACAACTACCCCCGAACCGGCTCCTGAACCAACGACTCCTGCCGAAAAGGCCGGATTACCCGGTTTTGAATACTTAGCAACCATTCTTGGAATCGGATTTGCTACTTCCGTTGTTTTCTTTAGAAAACGAAAAGCGTAATCACAGTTTGACTAAAAGCTAATTCGAACTCCCTTTTTTTTCCTTTTTTAACCACTTCTTAGCATTTTTTTGAAGATAAGGGATTTTTCCATGAATCGCTCGTTATATGGTGTCATATTTGCAAATAATTCGAAAAAATAGTTTGCTTGTAAACGCGTTTCGGGGAAGGTTAGTTTTTAAGAACACATCCCAAGATACACGTATGATCCTCATGCCAACGCCCGAAGAAATTAAACTTATTGTGTACGTGTTTGCATGGGTTTTTCTCAATATTTTGCTGTTTGAACTTCTAATGCAAAAGGGAATCATATCTAGCTACGTTGCGAGAAAGCTTATTCACATGTCGATCTTCTTGCCTATTTTTCTAGCTTACACGATGGTTGAAAGGCCTCTCTTTCCTCTATTACTTACGGGATGCGCCTTAGTGTTTACATATGTTACCTCTCCCGTTTTTCCATATGAAAAAACTCGGTTACGGGTTTTTCACGAAGGTCATCCTTGGGGAACGACGCTTTTCTCTCTAAGTGTTTTTGTGATCATTCTCCTCCTCTTTGATCGGCCTGAGATTGGTTTAGTGTCCGGCAGTGCACTTGCGCTTGGCGATGGAATGAGCGGGTTGATCGGGAAAAAATATGGCAATATCAGACCTTCGTTGTTTAGAGGGAAATCTATTGAAGGTAGCATTGCTTTTTTTCTGGCGGGAACAGCCGGGGGGATATTATCAATGGAGTGGTTAGGTCTCCTCGAATCTTTCGAAATGGTTGTGCTAGTCGGTGTTGCTGTTGCTATTGGTGCAATTTTTGAGGTCCTCTCTGAGGGTGGCATAGATAATATCACGGTTCCCACGTCAGTTGGTCTCTCAATGTTTTTTTTTATGTACGCGGCATCTGGTAGTTTCCTTTGTATCTTCTAGCTTGAAGCAATTTTCTCGAAAAAATCATAACAAACTTGGGCTTCAAGTGCGTGTTGTCCATGGCATTATGCGTTATTATAAGTATGGGCGGGTTGGGAAGAGGGTAGAGAATCATGGTTTCAATAGTAGTTGATTCGGCCTTGTGCAAAGGTTCAGGATGTCATCTTTGCATCTCAGTTTGTCCCGTTCACATCTTAGTACCATCAACAACGCCATCTCGACATGGCGGTGTGTTACCAGAGGTCACCGACGCTGATGCTTGCACGAAGTGTCGAAAATGTGAAGCGATCTGTCCTGATTTTGCTATTGCGGTGATTGCTAATGAATAGCTCAAAATCAACTTTCATGTTGGGAGATGAGGCGATTGCTGAAGGTGCCATTGCCGCTGGGTGTAACTTTTTTGCTGGTTATCCGATCACTCCCTCTTCTGAGGTCTTAGAATATATTGCAAAGCGTTTCGTTGAATTCCCGGATCGAGTCTACATCCAAATGGAAGATGAAATAGGATCAATGGCAGCGATCATTGGGGCGGCATGGACTGGGGCCAAAGCCATGACTGCAACGAGTGGGCCAGGCTTTTCGTTAATGCAAGAAAACTTGTCCTTTGCTTACATGACCGAAACACCTGTTGTTGTTGTCGTTGTCCAGCGTTCCGGCCCCTCGACGGGTCAAGCGACTCTTCCTGCTCAACAGGAATTCTATCAAGCTCGGTATGGAGCCCATGGAGACTATGAAGCTGTTGTGCTGTCACCGTGGTCTGTCCAAGAAATGTTTGAAATGACCGTCAAAGCCTTTAACCTCGCAGAAACGCTAAGGCAACCCGTTATTCTATTGACAGATGGTGAATTAGGACATTTGAGAGAAAAAATAACCATTCCTGAAAGAGTGGAAACCGTTTATCGAAAATTGCCATCCAGGACTCCATATCCTCCCTTCAAGCCCGATGACGACTTAATTCCCCCAATGCCACTGTTAGGGGGTGGACACAAAGTGTTGGTTACTGGATCTACGCATGACGAAACTGGATTCCGGAACACTGATCCCGAGGTTCACAGAAGGCTTGTAAATCGCCTAATCGAAAAGGTCCTTAGAAGGATAGATGAGATTGCAGAGTTTCATTTTGAAGAAGATCCCACCGGGAAAGCTGAAATCATCCTCGTTTCTTATGGGGCAACTGCAAGGCCGACCTATCATGCCGTCCGAATGCTGAGAGAAAAAGGCATCAAAACAGATTTCCTGCGCTTAAAGACACTCTGGCCTTTTCATGAAAGAAAGATTGCTCAATATCTGAAGGGCAAGAAGCTGGCTGTAGTTACGGAAATGAGTACGGGCAAATTGGTCCGTGAAATCGAAAGAGTGGGCAATGCAATAGGTGTTGCCACGATCGGCTATGGGAAAATCGGAGGCGTTGTCCACACAAGCCATGAAATTGTCAACTTCGTCTACAACCAACAAAAGGAGTAAGATATTATGGCACAGAAATCACTTAGTCAAAAACCAGAAAAGAATAACATTTACTATCGAGAACAATACCTTCGCCATTTACCGACTGCTTTTTGTCCCGGGTGTGGACACGGCATTGTTCTAAATGCTTTTGTTAAAGCCTTAGACAAGCTTGTTGAGCAACAAAAATTAGACTTAAGAAACTTTGTCGCTGTTAGTGGCATTGGATGTTCTGGATGGATTACTTCTCCATACTTGAATGCTGATACTTTCCACACAACTCATGGACGAACTCTTGCCTTTGCAACAGGTATAAAGCTGGCTAAGCCCTCCTTGAACGTTTTCGTCTTTACCGGAGATGGAGATGGTGCCGCAATAGGGGGTAACCATTTGATTCACGCTGCGAGGAGGAATATCCGCATGGTAACGATTCTATTGAATAATAGAGTCTATGGGATGACTTCCGGGCAAGTCGCTCCAACGACTCCTCATGAAGCTATAACCACAACCACACCGTTGGGAAACCCAGAAGCTCCCTTTGACATCTCAGAATTGGTTAAAGCCGCCGGTGCAACTTATGTTGCT
This sequence comes from Candidatus Heimdallarchaeota archaeon, assembly GCA_027001645.1. GTDB lineage: Archaea > Asgardarchaeota > Heimdallarchaeia > Heimdallarchaeales > JAJRWK01 > JAJRWK01. Next base: position 9,010 of record JALTMP010000296.1, on the reverse strand, counting down.
CGTTACACGGTATCTCAACCACGAAGTATCACGAGAGGTATCATTGAGGCATTTGACAATAACGGATTTTCCTTTTTAGAAATACTCACCACTTGTCCTACTTATTATGGAAGACGAAATCCCCCTGGTGAGGCTCCTAGGATGATTAAAGACTTGAAACTATCGTCCTCGCGCAATGATCCTCATAAGATTCGAATAGGGGTGTTACACAAGTCTTCTCGGCCAGAATATACCGAAGAGGTTTATGCCCACAAGAAGCGCTGAAGTGATACTCATGAGAAAGCAAATTCGAATAACCGGTTTCGGAGGGCAAGGAATTATCACTGCTGGCATTATCCTTGCCAAATCTGCAGTAACTGATGGTTTCTTTGCCACACAGACTCAAGCCTACGGTTCTCAATCAAGAGGAGGTGCATCAAAGGCAGATGTTATCATCTCGGAATCTGAAATTTACGATTTTGTCATCGAGACACCTGACGTTTTGGTGGCTCTATCCCAGGTTGGGTTCGAAAAATATCTCAAAACGACCGGAAAACATACTTTATTGATTCTTGATTCAAGAATCAGCCCCACGGATCTCCCCCCTCATGTGAATTCCCACGTTTATCCTTTTGTAGACTTGGCCGAAATGAAGCTTGGTCATGGCATTTATGCGGGTCCGATAATGCTTGGAGTTTTATCGTCTATCTTGGGTTTCCCTTCCCTCAAAACCTTAAAGGAGGAGTATCGAAATCGGTTCCCGAAGAATCCAGATAAGAACCTGAAAGCACTTGAGATGGGATTTGATCTCCCCGTTTCATAGATACTTAACCCTGGCTTGACCTTGGTTCATTCTTTCAAATTATTATTTGTTTACGATATGTTTACAAAAGCTTGACTTTATTCCTAGCTCATGGAGTTTTTGTCAAGGAGATCTCCAGTTCTAGGACTTCACGGTGCTGTTGCCACTAGTCAGCCTCTAGCTTCGGAAATTGGCATGGAAATTCTAAAGAACGGAGGAAACGCAGCTGATGCTGCAGTCGCGATTGCCGCAGCTCTGAACGTTACTGAACCAACCTCGACGGGGATTGGTGGTGATTGCTTTGCTTTGTATTATGATGCGAAAAAAAAGAAGATTTTTGGTCTAAATGGCAGTGGAAGAGCCCCCCAAGACCTTTCGATAGACAGGCTAAAAGAAGAGGGGATTACTGACGAACTTCCTCCTTTCAGCGCTCATACCGTTACCGTGCCCGGTGCTGCCGCTGGATGGGTGGATACTATTGAACAATTTGGCTCTATGGAATTGAAAGATGTTCTTGCCCCAGCAATACGACTTGCAGAAGAAGGCTTTCCCGTTTCACCAATAACTGCCTTTTTTTGGAGCAGAGGAGTTCGTCAGTTGCAAAATGGCCCGCACGCTAACGAGCTTCTCCTAAACGGAAGAGCCCCTCGTCCCGGCGAAGTGATGAAAAATCCCAATCTAGCTAGAACTTTCCAGGAACTAGCAGAACACGGCAAGGCAGGGTTTTATGAGGGGAGAATCGCAAGAGCAATAGTGGAAATCGTACAGCAAAAGGGTGGCCTCTTAAGCTTAGAAGATCTGAAAAATCATACAACCACGTTTGACGATCCCATTAGCACAATCTACAAGGGGATTGAGATCTATGAGATCCCCCCTAATGGACAAGGAATAACCGCTCTGGTTGCACTAAATATAATAGAAGAACTTGGGATGGAATCGTTCGAGCATAACTCTGCGTCTTATCTCCACACCCTCATCGAAGCTATGAGAATCGCTTTCGCTGACACTAGATGGTATGTTGCCGATCCTGAACACGTGGAGGTTCCAATTGAGGGACTTCTCTCCAAAAAATACGCCCGAGAAAGAAGAAAGTTAATTGATCCGAGCAAAGCTACGTTAGATGTAAAGAAAGGATCGCCCTTCGCATTTTCAGACACTGTTTACTTTTGTGTCGTAGACGCAGAAGGAAATGCTTGTAGTTTTATCAATTCAAATTACATGGGGTTCGGGACAGGATTAATCCCTAAGGGAACTGGCTTTACTTTGCAAAATAGGGGGGCAAACTTTAGTCTTGATCCTGAACATCCTAATGCTCTCGCTCCTCGGAAACGCCCCTATCACACGATTATTCCTGGCATGGCCATTGTTCATGACACCGGGGATCTATGGGCTCCTTTTGGAGTCATGGGTGGCTTTATGCAACCACAAGGACATGTGCAAGTGCTAGTGAACATGATTGATCACCACATGGACCCGCAAACTGCTCTTGACAAACCTCGCTTTTGTATTACTGATGGTTCAAGTGGCGGGAAGGTCGCTCTTGAAGAGGGTATCCCAATAAAAGTAATGAGCGAACTAGCAAGGATGGGACATGAAGTCATTCCAGTAAGTGGTCATAGCAGGGCAATTTTTGGAAGAGGACAAATAATTCGTCGAGATCAATCCACCGGAGTATTATGGGCTGGCTCTGATCCAAGAGCAGATGGTTTGGCAATAGCGTATTAGATTCGTTTCCGGTTTTCAAACTCTAAACTTTTTCTTACTCTATCATTTCCCTAATGTACTGGATTGCTGACAAATGCTGGTTCCTCATCGTTCTTGCCTAAATTCTTAAGCAACAACGTTATTAGCAGTAGAATCGGTCTTATCAAACAGTGAAATTGCTTTCATCTTCCCCGCTACAGTCAGCACTTCATGTGGAGCGTTTACCTACCGTTTCGGTAATCATCCCAACATTAAATGAAGAAGAGGTGATCGGAAACTGCCTTCGTCAGTTGCATAAACAATCCATGAGGCCAGCTGAAATCATTGTCATTGACGGTGGATCAACTGATAACACTACTAGGATTGCCAAAGAGCTAGGAGCAAAAGTTGTCATCAAACCTAATTGGGGAACGGGCAAATCAAGAAATTACGGGGCCTATATTGCTAAAGGTGAGATTCTGGGGTTTCTGGATGCCGATGTTATTCCACATATTGATTGGTGCAAAAATGTTCAAGAATATTTTGAAGAAAATCCAGAAGTTATTGGGGCTGCTGGTCCTAAAATAATTGGATCAAAGAATCGCTTCCTGAGGCGATTGTATTGGTTTCTTACAGTTTCCTTACAGAAGTTTCTCCTTGTATTGAATTTCGCGTGGTTCAGCGGTACCAATGTTGCCTATCGACGAACAGAGTTCATCAAGCTAGGAGGATTCGGAGATACATGCCTTAGTGAGGACATAATGCTTTCTTTGAGAGCTTCAAGACTTGGGAAAATGGGGCACCATGGCGGGATAGTCTATGCTTCTGATAGAAGAATTCGTGCCGAAGGCTTTCTCTCTTTTGCCTTATTCTATCTGATAAACATAATTCCTACAATAGTTGGGAAACCAATTGGGAAGTATCCTAAATACTACGAAGTCGCTCGCTCAAAGTTTCGTTTCATTGATCACTTTCGCCAGGCAAGAAAAAAGCATAAGTCAGTTAAGACACCTCAGAGCAACGGTTCAGAAGCAAAAATGTCATTCTCTGTATTCTCTCAAGTTCAAGATTAACACACGGATTAAGAGCGATAGTTCGCCTCTCTCAATGCTCTTTCGTTAGTTAAACACATTCTAAGGAAGAGATGACAATTCTCGCAAAGCTATGCGGTTACTGGGGGTTTCTTTCCTAGACACATGCACAAGGAAAGTATTATATTGTCTGCTTTAAGGGAACAACGTGTAGAAGGCACTGCAAGGTGGATGTATGAAAACTCGGAGCTTACTCTTAGCAATCCTAATTTCCTTTTCCCTCACGATTCCGATTGTTGGCATGCAAGGAAACGTGCGTGCTCAGGAAACTCAGAATGAATTCGTGATTTTGTATGATGAGGCCCATGGACAGTATTTCAAATACAACAACATGTCCATCGCTTTCGACTGGGCAAATAAAACATTCCAAGAACAATTCAATTCCATAATACGGGTCGTCCCAATCCAAGATGAGTTTAATAGAACCAATCTTCAATTTGGAGACTTGCTGTTTATTACTAATCCCGGAATCTATGAAAATGGTACTGCTTACCAATTCGAAAAAACTGAAATTCAAGCGATTAAGGATTTCGTTGCGATTGGCAAGAGCATAGTAGCGCTTGGCAACCCTTTTTCCATTGACGCTAATATCTCCGGCCATATTGGACCTTTGCAAAGATTGGTTAAATCCGTGTATTTTGGCCCGTTTGACCTGTTAGCGTCCGGATTGGAGGCAAATGAGTCTACCATTATTGTTGATGACTGGGAGAATGACGGAAACAACACTCACGTTCTAACCAACTCCAGTTACTATCTGGAACATCCAATTTTCCAAGAACCCTTTGAAATCGGAAAAGCCATTGTGTACGCCCAAGCCGTAGCTATTTCCCGAGAAGCAGAAAGATTTGAAGAATACAAAGAATACTTGGTTGGGAAAACTCCCTACACTTCATACATTATTCGGCCCGATTACACAATCATTGAAATGTACAAGCAACCGGCATGGCTCGTTGCTCGGGAAAAAGACTCAACACGCTACGTTGTCGGGGGCTCAACCATAATGTTTTCCAATTTGGTCGACACGTTTTCAAATCAAACGTGGGTTGAACGGGCCGATCACAAGCAAATATTTGCCAACATGCTCGCTTGGCTCCTTCACCTCACGCCTCAAGAAAAGAAAGAAGAGTTCCTCCAATTCTCGTTCATAGAACTCACCCTTATTGAATTCGTTTCCGGAGTTGTAATCAGCGCCTTTATTCTTACAATTGTGTTTCTGCAAACCCAACGGCTCCGAATTATTGGCCGAAAAATTGGTGGAGGATCGACCTCCCCTAAGCCCGTTTCAAAGCCAAAACAACCAGATAAACCCAAAAAAGCCGCAGATAGTGCTTCGAAGCCAAAGCCCAAGTCTAAAAAGAAGCAAAAGAGGGTAAGAAAGTAAATTTTCCTATTTTCTTTTCTAATCCCCTTCCCATTCTACGCATCTCACCAATTTTGAGCTATGAGAATTTCTCAACCCTCAGGGCGTAACTCAAAGGCTAATACTTTGAAGAAATCCATTCCTCTTAACGTTTCGAGGGAGGTTATTATTGGCTTTAATTCTCGTCGAGTACCAGTTAACGTGATTACTTCAAAGCAAAGTCCGCCATACAAGTGTCGGTGAAGAGATTCCTTGATTTTCGACATGTGCTTATGTTGGATTTCTAAGAGTTGGTCCCTAAGAGTTGGCGTGTCCAAATAGGAGAATACAAGAATTGTTTCTGTTGGCACATCATCTTTAAGATGCTGACTTTCTCGATTTGAAACGAATTCTCTAAGCGCTAATCTAAACGCCTCGGATTTGGTAGAATATCCCTCTTCTTTCATTATTGCTTCGAAGCGTCTTAGTAGATTTGTATCAACCGAAAAACTAACGATTGGCATTCTAATTATTAAGAACGTGGGTATTCTTATTAAATTTTAATAAGAGAACGGTTTTTTTTAATATCAGATTAATAAACCCTCGCAGGTGCTTAATACATGGGAAAACCAATGAGTTCACAAGCTAAAGCTCACGAAGCACACAAAAACTCAAAAGGACATGCGCACGATTCCTTTAGAGATCTGCCATTACAACGCCTCTGGATTGTGCTAGTCTTCACAACCACGTTCATGTTCGTTGAAGCAATAGTTGGCTATTGGTCTGGTTCACTTGCGCTCCTTGCTGATGCCGGCCATATGCTCAATGATGTCTTTTCTATATCACTGGCGATTGTTGGGATACATATTGCCCGGCAAAAGAGCACAGCTCAAAGAACTTTTGGGTTTAAACGAGTTGAAGTATTCTCGGCGCTTGTAAACGGCATCTCACTCCTAGCCATTGCATATTTCATAATTCGCGAAGCACTAAGGCGCCTCCAACGAATTGATTCCTTGGAAATCATGGGTCCAATGGTTATGGGAACTGCAATTATTGGTCTTATTATCAATATTGTCGGAATGAAGTTACTGGCGGCTGCAAGCGAGGAGAGTATCAATGTAGCGGGTGCTTACCATCATGTTGTAGCTGATATGCTCGGTTCAATTGCCGCATTGATCGCTGGAGTGGGAATCTTTCTTTGGAATGCAACATGGCTAGATCTGCTAGCCAGCTCTTTTGTTGCTCTAATGGTGGCAAAAAGCGGATTTATGATCACGAAGAAGGCTGTTCTGATTCTTCTCGAAACCGTTCCGGATGACAAGGAAATTGAAAAGTTGCTCGAAGAGTTAGAAAATATTGAAGGGGTTGTTGCAGTTCACGATTTTCATGCATGGCGGGTTACCGACGGCCTTGATGTCCTAACCGCCCACATGCGTGTCGATAGAAACATTGATCAAGATCTTGTCTTAGAGAAAAGTCTTCAAATTGCGAAGAATCATGGATTCGATCATTCCACCTTTCAACTTGAACTGGAGAAGTGTGACGATGCTTATGATGACTGCGTTCCCCAAGCGTAATCTCTGATTAGGACTTTTCCTCTACAATTTCCGCTTTTCTCACCTATAGTTGGAGTAACTTTTCAGCAAGGATTTGTTCCTTTTCTGACAAAGGCAGTCGTTCAACAAATAGTTCCAACATTCCAAGATCTTTCAAAGCCCAAAGAAAGTGTTTCCTTTGAATGCTTGGTAGAGTTTCCCAAATTTCCTGCTTGTCCCTGGGATTAGCTTTTTCTAGTAGCCTGATGAGGAATAACATCCCCGTATTTTTTACCCTTTCCAGCTGTGGAACCAGCGGGAATTGTGGCTCCTCAAAATGAGTTTCTAGAACTCTTTTTTTTATAACCTCAATATTGGGAAATGGTTCGTACCCTATTCCTGTTAATCCCAATCGATTAGCTGCCGCTAATGTACTTCCCGTTCCGAGGAACGGGTCCAAAACATATTTCGCAGAAGGAACTAATTTTATGCAAAGATATGGAAGCCCAATAGGAAAAGGCGCTTCGTGTCCCTTCTTTATGGTCTGACCCGTGGTGATCTGATAAGGAATGAACCAAACGTCTCCTGGATCTCTTAAGTCTTTTTCCGCGTATCGACCAATATTGGATTTATCTGCATAAGGAATCCCAATTCGCTTTGGATCCATTTCATAGTTTTTCGTTTTTGCGAAAATGAAAATATGTTCCCAAACATTGTTTAGTCTCTTTGTTCTTCCGCTAGGTGTGTAATGACCCTTTCCGAAAAGGCTTTTCACCCAGACCACTGTCTGAATTCTAATGAATCCTGACTTCATTGCTTGTTTCGCAACAGCTTCGCTTTTCCCCTGATCTCTAGCAGAATCACTAATGTTTAGAAAAAACAGCCCTTTGGGGTTGAGGACGCGTTTCAGTTCAGAAAACACTCGTCCCATAAACTCCAAGTACTCCTTCAAAGGAAGTTTGTCCGTGAATCTTCCGTCTGGATCATACTTTTTACCAACATTGTAAGGAGGGCTCGTAACAACAACATCTATTGAATTGCTTGGTATTTCTGGCATCATCTCACTAGTGCCTACTATAACTGTATGGCGACCAATTTGAATAACGTCCCTAATTCCTGGCTTAACAAGGGCTTCTATACTGCTTGACAAGTTTGAAGAACGGAGAGCGACATCTTCTTTAGGGCTGTCTCTTCCCAAGCTATTTCACATCCCATGTATTCATGCTTCACATAATTCTTAAAGGCTTAAAAAAACCACTCGCTTTTTCTTGTTTCCTTCTCTAACAGTAGGTTCAATCAGAGATAGATCCCTATACATGGATTTGCATTTTAGACGTCTCAAGACCTTGCGAGGTGAGAAACTTTCATGAATGGTATTCAAAAACTGATACTGTGGCTCCTCTTGTTTCCATAATTGGTACTGGCGGCACGATTTCTTCCTCTTGGTCTGACGAGGGTTTCAGACCTGATATTGCCACAGACAAACTCGTTAAACTTGTTCCGGATCTCAATCGGGTTGCAGACATCACAGTCAGAGAAATCATGAGAAAAGATTCTTCTAACATGACTCCCAATGACTGGCAAACAATTGCGCAGGAAGTGCTGAAAGACCTTAAGAATCCAGAAATCGATGGGATTGTTGTAACCCATGGAACAGACACCATGGCGTACACCGCAAGTGCTGTTGCCATAATGATTCGTAATATCAATAAGCCAATCGTTTTCACTGGTAGCCAAGTGCCGATCGGAGAAATCGGAACAGATGCCAAACGGAATCTCTTAGATGCGGTTAGAGTTGCCTCCCGAGAGAATGTTGCAGAGAGTGTCATTGTTTTCGATTCCAGAATACTGCGAGGAGTAAGAACAATTAAGCTTCGAGAATATGATTTGAATGCTTTCGAAACCGTTGATCCTATGCCAATTGGGGAAATCGCTAGGAAGATCTACATCTTGGATTCCTCTGTAAGGAGCAGAAGTACCAATGGAATTCCATATTGGGATGGTGATCTCGAACCAAGAGTTGCTTTGATCCGCGTTTTTCCAGGTATCAAGCCTTCTCTCCTAACATCACTTCCTGATCATGGGTATGAAGGAATTGTGATAGAAGGTTATGGGGCGGGTAATGTCCCTATTCATAAAGAGGATTTGACCTCCGCAGTGAAAACATTGTATGATCAAGGGATTCCCGTAGTCATTACGACACAATGCGTTTTTGGTAGAACGGAGCCATTGTTGTACCAAACAGGGAAAAAAGCATTTGAAGCTGGCGCGATTAGCGGCCATGATATGATCTCTGAAGTTTCAGTCATCAAGCTAATGTGGGCCCTTGCTAAGGTGAAAGCTCGAGATATTGAAAAAATAAGGGCTCTCATGTATTCAAATTTAGCTGGTGAGATAAACCTTGGAATATCTAGCTGATTGCGGCTTAGTAAAATCTTTGTTACTTAATACTGGAATGGAAAGACTATTATTGATATTATGGCTTACTTATTTCAATGCCTGAACCCGAATTCAAGTTTGTTCAAAACGAGAACTTGGAAAAGAAGGATTACGTGGTCGATCAGGAATACGAGAAGCTCAC
>JALTMP010000295.1:572-3322 GCA_027001645.1 Candidatus Heimdallarchaeota archaeon | reverse complement strand
AAGCGGCTCCTTTAATAGTAATCGACGCTACCGATCTCATCATGGGAAGACTGGCAAGCTATACTGCCAAGAAATTGTTGAGTGGGTATCGTGTAGTAATTGTGAATGCAGAGAAAGCCGTCATTACCGGCAACAAAAAAGCCATCATTCAAAGGTATAAGAATAAGCTCCAAATTAGAACTGCTTCCAATCCTCGAAGAGGGCCATTCCAACCCAGAATGCCAGATCGCATTCTAAGGCGAACCGTCAGGGGAATGTTGCCCTTCAAACAAGCAAAAGGAAGAGACGCCTATCACCGTCTAAAAGTCTATATTGGCGTTCCAGAACAATACGAAAACAAGGAAAAGATCACTGTCCCAGAAGCAAGCATCGCACGCCTCAAATCTCGATACATCACTCTCACAACCCTCTCAAAAGAATTGGGCTGGCACGACTACGTCTACGCTTAAAGGTGAAAGAACATGAGTAAAATCGTACTAAGCTCAGGAAAACGCAAAACCGCTGTTGCGAGAGCAACAATCAAGCCCGGAAGCGGAAAAATCCGTATCAACGGATTAGCACTGGAAGCATATCCCAGTCGATGGTTCCGTCTCCGAGTCCAAGAACCCTTAATCATCGCCGGAGAAGACATTGCAAAATCTGTTGACATCAGAGTAAGAGTTCAAGGCGGTGGAGTGTCAGGTCAAGCGGAAGCAATTAGAATGGCAATTGCAAGAGGACTAGTTGAATACACCCAAGATAGTGCTCTTAGAGCTAAGTTCTTCGAATACGAGAGAACAATGATTGCTGGTGACCCAAGACAAACATGGCCCAAACGATATGGTGGCAGAAAAGCCCGGGCCAGAAAACAGAAATCCTACCGCTGATCTGCATTTCCAGCTAATGCAAAAATAAGGTGAGAAATAATGCCGCAAGAACTCAAATCAATAGAGCAAATCGATGATGCACTCCTTGATCGAACTGTCGAAGTCCGCGTGAAAAGGGCTGGAGAAAAAGTAAAAGTCAAGTTCAGAACCCTGAGCCGGCTTTATACAATCAAAGTCGACCCTGCTGAAGCAAGAGAAATCGAAGCTCGAGCTAAAAGCAAAGGAATAAACGTTGTTCCTTTCTAAGATCAGTACTTCAACCCACTGAGCCAAAGAATTCTTAGGTCTAGCTACGTTTCTCCTCTCCTCAAAACCCCTTCCCGCGCTGAATACTTGTTCTGTTCATGTTCCGTCGAACACTCATTCCGAATGCCCTTGATTAATCTTTGAAAAAGATAACCCAAAAAGAAGATCAGGTTACTCAATATTGAACCTCTGCTTTCAACAAACGAAAGCATTTCTCTCTCCGATCGTAATCTCCATGTGACACCTAGGTATTGTTGACTATTAGAAAGGAAAGTCCCGAATAGATTCACATGACTTCCGTGGAGAGCATAATCCGGGGCATTCAGCTCGCAGATGAATCAAGAAATTACAAGTCCCCGTATGATGAAGACGATCCATTGGCCGAATTTAAAGCGCAAGTTGTTGATAATGATATTGAATTAGCTATCAAGAATAGCAGAAGCAGAATATTTGCGTGCGGTGTTGGTGGAGCAGGCTCAAACGCTATCAACCGCCTAACCCTCACCGGAATCCCAGGAGCAACAACCGTTGCCATCAATACGGATCAACGCCACTTACACATGGTCAGTTCTGAGCTAAAACTCATCATTGGAAAAGAACTAACCGGCGGTCTTGGAGCAGGAAACGACCCTGTGATCGGCAGAGCATCAGCAGAAGAATCCTACGAGTCCTTACTGAAGCTCTTCAACAACGTAAATCTCGTATTCGTAACTGCCGGCCTTGGAGGAGGAACTGGAACCGGAGCAGCACCCATTGTCGCAAGAGCCGCAAGAGAATCCGGTGCCCTTGTGATTTCAGTTTGCACGCTCCCCTTCAAGGTCGAAGGAGAAGTCAGAATCAGGAATGCCATGATGGGATTAAAGGAGCTCTACCAAGAAAGCGATACCGTTATCGTCATCCCCAACGAAAAACTCATAGAAATCGCCCCTGATCTCCCATGGCACTCAGCATTCAAACTCGCCGACGAAATCCTAATTCGAGCAGTTAGAGGAATCACAAACGTGGTCATCAAAGAGCAAATCGTAAGTGTGGACTTCTCCGACATCCGAAAAATCCTCCAAATCGGCGGAAGCGCAATCATCGGAATGGGAATGGGCGAAGGCTCAAACAAAGTCCATGAAGCAATGGAAGCGGCTCTCAAAAACCCACTAGTAGACGTGGATCTCTCAGAAGCAAAAGGAGCTGTCATTAGCATCACGGGAGGAGAAGACCTCTCAATGCAGGATATTTACCAGTGTATCAATCTTCTCAAATCTCAAATCAACCCCAAAGCAGAAGTGATCTGGGGAACGACGGTCGAACCAAGCTTCAAGGATAAAATCCAAGTAACAGCTGTCCTCTCGGGAGTAACCTCGCCCTACGAGCCTACAGCAACCGTTGAAGATCCCTTCTATGGAGACATGCCCGAAGCAATATTCCCCGAATAAGGCCCTATAACCAGCAAATCAAGGTTTGCGGAAAAATTTCTTGGGTTTTGGCTTTGGTATCTGCTTTCTCCACGGATAATCCTCGTAAGCCATCAAAGTTACAGCCCCGGAAACAGATCCATCAATGATTTTGATTGGTGTCCCCTCCACGATTTTCTCGCTAAACTCGTAAATGTACTCGTAATGTGGCATGTACTCGTGGCCTAGGTTT
>JALTMP010000295.1:0-562 GCA_027001645.1 Candidatus Heimdallarchaeota archaeon | reverse complement strand
GTGAGCTTCCGAGCGCATGAACAAATCCGCATAATTCTTCGGAGAATGCATATTCAAATGCTTTACAAGCGTCAATCGAATTACTTTGCGGGTATCCAACTGAGGGAGAAGATCCAGTGTCTCCATTAGTTTCTGCCAGCCTTCCTTGGCATTAAACGGCCTTGTAATCTTTCTAAACGTTCGCTCATCAGGAGCTGGAACAGTGACGTAAAGTTGTGTGGGAAGAGGATCCAAGTTTTCCAAAACATCTGGACGAGACCCATTAGTTACAAGAAACGTTGTCATCCCGTAATCATGAAATTCTTGAATCAGCTCACCAAGATGAGGATAGAGTGTTGGCTCTCCAGATAAACTAATTGCAACATGCTTGGGTAGCATCGCCTCATCCCATTTTTCGCGAGGCACTAATGGATTACCACCATAGCCTGACAGTAGCTTTCTCTGTCCAAAAATCATTTGAGGCACTATATCTTCTGGAGGGTCAATCGTTGCGTCCGCCATGTTGTCTCCCATCGCCCACGACTCACTCCTCCAGCAAAACCTACAACGATGAGAACACCAA